>NZ_JAUHID010000010.1:0-207159 GCF_032377735.1 Bradyrhizobium sp. SZCCHNRI3043 | reverse complement strand
CGGTGGTGTGGGAGGGGTGGAGTCGCGAGACTCCCCCCTATCCCGATCGGCCAGCGCCCGGCCTTCCCTGCGCCCTCTGTTGTCGAGGAGGGTGAAGCGATCAGCATAGCTCGGGCGCAACCCGCCGCGGGACTGCGAACGCATGTGGCGATAGATCGCCGGCGTTGGGGGGACGAGCGCTCTCGCCCAGGATTCCAGTGTCGTCCCGGCGAACGCCGGGACACATAACCCCAGGGAGATGTTGTTGCGCACGATGTCGACCCAGTCTTTCTTCACAATAACTGCCGCGGAGTATGGGTCCCGGCGTTCGCCGGGACGACAGCTGAGATTGCTGAGGCAGCTGGCCTCACACCGGCAGCGCGATCGACTACTTCACCTGGCTCAGCGCAAAGCTGAGGAAGGTGAAGCGATCAGCATAGCTCGGGCGCAACCCGCCGCGGGACTGCGAACGCATGTGGCGATAGATCGCCGGCGTTGGGGGGACGAGCGCTCTCGCCCAGGATTCCAGTGTCGTCCCGGCGAACGCCGGGACACATAACCCCAGGGAGATGTTGTTGCGCACGATGTCGACCCAGTCTTTCTTCACAATAACTGCCGCGGAGTATGGGTCCCGGCGTTCGCCGGGACGACAGCTGAGATTGCTGAGGCAGCTGGCCTCACACCGGCAGCGCGATCGAATACTTCACCTGGCTCAGCGCAAAGCTGCTTTCGATCGAGGCGATGCCGTCGAGACGAGTCAGCTTGGTTTTCAGGAACGCTTCATAGGAGGAGAGATCAGCCGCGACCACGCGCAGCAGGTAGTCGCGATTCCCCGTCATCAGATAGCACTCCAGCACCTCGGGCCAGGCCGAGATCGCCTTCTCGAACCGCTTCAGATCCTCCTCCTTCTGCCGCGCCAGCTTGATGGAGATGAAAACGGAGACGTGCAGCCCCAGCGCCTTCTGGTCGACGGTGGCGATGTAGCGGGTGATGACGCCGCGCTCCTCCAGCAGCTTGACGCGGCGGTGGCAGGGCGACACCGACAGTCCGACCTTGTCGGCGAGCTCCTGCATGGTGATGCGGCCGTCGGCCTGGAGATGGGCGAGGATCTTGCGGTCGATGGCGTCGAGGTCGGGCATTGGGATGGCATCCCTAGAAGTGGTGATCGGATGGAAAAATATCCCAATAATGGCCCATGATGCGCGAAAATTTGAGAATTATGGTCTCGTCGACAGGATTAGGCTTGCAGAATCCAAACAATCCCCCGGGAGCCGCGCCATGGCCACGCCATCCGCACCGTCAGACCGTCTCGACATGCTGAACGCGCTGGCCCGCAAGGCGCTGTGGCTGTCGTCCTGGACCATTCATCACGCCAACCACATCCGGCCGAATATTGACGGCCTCAAGGTCGGCGGCCACCAGGCCTCCTCGGCCTCGCTCGCGACCATCATGTCGGCGCTGTACTTCTCGGTGCTGCGCCCGGAGGACCGCGTCGCGGTGAAGCCGCATGCCAGCCCGGTGTTTCACGCCATCCAGTATCTGTTCGGCCGGCAGACCCGCGAGAAGCTGGAGAATTTCCGCGGCTTCAAGGGCGCGCAGTCCTATCCCTCGCGCACCAAGGACATCGACGACGTCGATTTCTCGACCGGCTCGGTCGGCCTCGGCGTCGCTCAGACGCTGTTCTCGTCGCTGGTGCAGGACTACGTCAAGGCGCATGGCTGGATGAAGGACCGCCGCGAAGGCCGCATGATCGCGCTGGTCGGCGATGCCGAGATGGACGAGGGCAACATCTTCGAGGCGCTGGCGGAGGGCTGGAAGCACGGCCTGCGCAACACCTGGTGGATCGTGGACTACAACCGCCAGAGCCTGGACGCCGTCGTGCGCGAAGGCCTGTGGGAGAAGTTCGAGACCATGTTCCGCAATTTCGGCTGGGACGTGGTGATCGTGAAATACGGCAAGCTGATGCGCGAGGCGTTCGCCGAGCCCGGCGGCGAGGCCTTGCGGCGCTGGATCGACAACTGCCCGAACGCGCTCTATGCGGCGCTGTGCTTCCAGGGCGGCGCCGCCTTCCGCAAGCACATCCAGGACGACATCGGCGATCAGGGCGACGTCACGCGGCTGCTCGACAAGCGCAGCGACGACGAGCTGCTGGCGCTGATGTCCAATCTCGGCGGCCACGACATGGCGAGCATGCTGGAGGCGTTCGAGTCCATCGATCACGACCGCCCGGTCTGCTTCATCGCCTACACGATCAAGGGTGTTGGCCTGCCGTTCCAGGGCCACAAGGACAATCACGCCGGCCTGATGACCGTCGCGCAGATGGAGAAATGGCGCGCCCAGCAGAACATCCGCCCCGGCCATGAGTGGGACAAGTTCGAAGGCCTGAAGCAGGACCCGGCAAAGCTGGAGGCGTTTCTCGCCGCCGTGCCGTTCAATCGCGACGGCCGCCGGCTTGACGATGCCGTGTTCGACGTGCCGGAGCGGCTGACCTTTACGGCCGCGGCGCAGATGTCGACGCAGCAGGGCTTTGGCCTGATCCTCAACGATCTCGCGCGCAGCGACACCGCGATGGCCTCGCGCATCGTGACGTCGTCGCCCGACGTCACCGTGTCGACCAATCTCGGCGCCTGGGTCAACCGCCGCGGCCTGTTCGCGCGCGCCGAGAAGGCCGACCTGTTCCGTAGCGAGAAGATCCCGTCGACCTTCAACTGGGCGGCATCGCCGAAGGGCCAGCACATCGAGCTCGGCATCGCCGAGATGAACCTGTTCATCATGGCCTCCGCGCTCGGCCTGTCGCACGCCATCAATGGCGCCCGGCTGCTGCCCGTGGTGACCTTGTACGATCCCTTCATCGAGCGCGGCCTCGATGCGCTGAACTACGCCTGCTATCAGGATGCGCGCTTCATGGTGGCGGCAACGCCGTCGGGCGTGACGCTGGCACCGGAAGGCGGCGCGCATCAGTCGATCGCAACGCCGCTGATCGGCATGGCGCAGGACGGGCTGTCGTCGTTCGAGCCGGCCTTCGTCGATGAGCTCGCCGCGATCATGAAATGGGGCTTTGCCCACATGCAGCGCGAGGTAGGCGAGGGCGGCTCGCTCTATCTGCGGCTATCGACGCGCACCATCGATCAGCCGCAGCGGATCATGACGCCGGAGCTGGAATCCGACATCGCCGCCGGCGCCTATTGGCTGCGCAAGCCGGGGCCGAATGCGGAGGTGATCGTCGCCTATACCGGCGCCCTTGCTCCAGAGGCGATCGAGGCGACCGGCCTGATCGGCGAATCCCGGCGCGACGTCGGCCTGCTCGCGATCACCTCGGCGGACCGGCTGCATGCGGGATGGACGGCGGCGCGCAGCCTGCGCCGGCATCGCCGCGGCGTGCAGCATCTCAGCCATATCGAGCAGTTGCTGGCGCCGCTGCCGCGCGACTGCGGCATCGTCACCGTGATCGACGGCCACCCGGCGACGCTCGGCTGGCTCGGGTCGGTGCGCGGCCATCGTGTCGAGGCGCTCGGCGTCGAAAAGTTCGGCCAGACCGGCACGATCGACGATCTCTATCGCCACAACGGCATGGATGCCAACGCGATCATCGATGCGGCCGAGAGCCTCACCGGCGCTCCGG
Organism: Bradyrhizobium sp. SZCCHNRI3043; assembly: GCF_032377735.1. Taxonomy (NCBI): domain Bacteria; kingdom Pseudomonadati; phylum Pseudomonadota; class Alphaproteobacteria; order Hyphomicrobiales; family Nitrobacteraceae; genus Bradyrhizobium; species Bradyrhizobium sp. SZCCHNRI3043. The sequence goes on along the minus strand of NZ_JAUHID010000010.1, from coordinate 203,558 downwards.
TGCGGCATCGCAAGATGGCGGTGTGAGGGCGGGGGGAAGAGGGAGCTGAAAACAGCTGCGCCGTCTCCCCCACCTGGATGAAGGAGACGGCGTCGCAACTTGGAGCAAAAGGGCTAGGTGCTGAAAAGCTACGCAATAAAAACTGGCGAAGTCATTCGTTGTGAAATGTTTTCCAGCGTCCTTTCGAGATGCTGGGCTGTCTATGAAGGAGAGAGTAATCGGCACGACCGGGCCACGATGTGAAGCAGTTCACATGTTGAAAATGAATCTGCAGGACGGGGAATTCTGCCATCCGGAATGATCGCCGCAATCGCATTTGCTGCGATGCAAAATGGAGCGGCGACGAAACGCAGGTCCGTCGGCTTGCGCCGGTCGCGGCCTTGCTCCTATATCCGCGGGACGCAACCCCGGTCCCCGCATGTGGCGGGTTCATCCCGCGGATCGCGCGTGCCAGGATGCCGGCCGCGTGCTGCCGCCCCCTCCAGATGCTTCCACGTGAAGAGGTTTTCCGATGGTCAATCGCCTGCAATTCTACATCGACGGCGCCTGGGTCGATCCGGTCGTCAAGAAGTCCACGCCGGTCGTGAATCCGGCGACTGAAGAGGCGATGTACGAGGTTGCGCTGGGCTCCAAGGCCGATGTCGACAAGGCGGTCGCCGCCGCCAAGCGCGCCTTCGAGACGTTCTCGCAGACCTCGCGCGAGGAGCGCGTCGCGCTGTTCGAGAAGATCATCGCCGTCTACAAGGGCCGCATGAAGGAAATCGGTGCTGCCGTCTCCGACGAGATGGGCGCGCCGCTGCCGATGGCGGAGAAGCTGCAGGCGGGCGCCGGTCTCGGCCATCTGATGTCGACGCTCGATGTGCTGAAGAAATACGAGTTCGAGGAGACGCTGCCGGCGTCCGTGGTGGTGCGCGAGCCGGTCGGCGTTGTCGGCATGATCACGCCGTGGAACTGGCCGCTCAACCAGATCGCCTGCAAGGTCGCCCCGGCGCTGGCCGCGGGCTGCACCATGATCCTGAAGCCGTCGGAGTTCACCCCGACCTCGGCGCTGATCTTCGCCGAGATCCTGCACGAGGCCGGCGTGCCGAAGGGCGTGTTCAACCTGATCAACGGCCTCGGGCCGGAGGTCGGTGCCGCCATGAGCGAGCATCCGGACATCGACATGATCTCGTTCACCGGCTCGACCCGCGCCGGCATCGACGTCGCCAAGCGCGCCGCGCCGACCGTGAAGCGCGTCAGCCAGGAGCTCGGCGGCAAGTCGCCGAACGTGATCCTGGAGGGGGCCGATCTGGTCAAGGCGGTGACCGGCGGCGTCATGCACATGTTCAACAATTCCGGCCAGTCCTGCAACGCGCCGTCGCGCATGATCGTGCCCGCCGCGCGGATGAAGGAAGTGGCTGCCATCGCGAAGGGCGTTGCCGACAAGACCAAGGCCGGCGATCCCCGCGGCGAAGGCACCACGATCGGCCCGGTCGTCAATCGCGGCCAGTGGGACAAGATCCAGGCGCTGATCAACAAGGGCATCGAGGAGGGCGCGACCCTGGTCGCCGGCGGTCCCGGCCTGCCCGAGGGCGTCAACAAGGGCTTCTACGTGCGGCCGACGATCTTCGCCGACGTCAAGCCCGAGATGACGATCTCGCGCGAGGAGATCTTCGGGCCGGTGCTGGTCATCATCCCCGCCAAGGACGAGGCCGAGGCGGTCAAGATCGCCAACGACACGCCCTATGGTCTCGCCGGCTACGTCACCGCGCCGACGATCGAGAAGGCCCGCGAGGTCGGCCGCAAGATCCGCGCCGGCAACGTCAATCTGCAGGGCGTGCCCAACGACCGCACCGCGCCGTTCGGCGGCTACAAGCAGTCCGGCAACGGCCGCGAATGGGGCAAGTTCGGTCTCGAGGAATACCTCGAGGTCAAGGCGGTCGCAGGCTACAACGCGGCTTGATCGCGTGAGGGCGCGTAGGGTGGGCAAAGCGCAGCGTGCCCACCACTCACGCCGACAACAAAGCTGGTGGGCACGGCGCTCCGCGCCTTTGCCCACCCTACCAATTGGACACTCAGCCGCCCAGCGCGCCCTGCGTGTTGACGTAGAGCGCGTAGATCGACTGGCTGGCGGCCATGAACAGGCGGTTGCGCTTGAGGCCGCCAAAGCAGACGTTGGCGCAGCGCTCGGGCAGGGCGATGCGGCCGATCGGAGCTCCGTCAGGCGCGAACACCATGACGCCGTCGAGCTCAGGGCTGCCCATGCCCCAGCCGCACCAGAGATTGCCGTCGACGTCGCAGCGCATGCCGTCCGGCGTGCCCGGGCCGGCATCGATGTGGATGCGCTTGTTGGTAAGCTTGGTACCGTCGCCGGAGACGTCGTAGGCGAGGATCTTGCGGGTCGGCGCGCCGCGGGATTCGACGACGTAGAGGATGCTCTCGTCGGGCGAGAAGCACAGCCCGTTCGGCCCCAGCACGCCCTCGGCGACGATGGTCACCCGGCCGGTGGTGCCGTCGATCCGGTACACGTTGGCGTCGATCTCGGGCTCGGCCCTGTAGCCCTCGTAATTGCCGAGCAGTCCGAAGGTCGGATCGGTGAACCAGATCGAGCCGTCGGATTTGACCACGACGTCGTTCGGCGAATTCAACCGCTTGCCTTTGAAGCTGTCGATCAGCACCGTGATCGAGCCGTCATATTCGGTGCGGGTGACGCGGCGGCCGCCATGCTCGCAGGTGACCAGCCGGCCCTGCCGGTCGCGGGTGTTGCCGTTGGCGAAGTTGGAGGGCTTGCGGAACACCGAGACAGCCCCGGTCTCCTCCTCCCATTTGAGGATGCGCTGGTTGGGAATGTCGCTGCACAAGAGATAGCGGCCGTCGCCGAACCACACCGGCCCTTCGGCCCAGCGCAGGCCCGTCGCCAGCCGCTCGACGGCCGACAATTTGAGCCAGTATTTCTCGAAGCGCGGATCGAGCGTCTGGATCGCCGGATCGGGATAGAAGGTGGCAGGGCGAAAGCCCTGGGCGTGAGCGTTTCCGTCGGACATCTGGCCGGTCCTGTTATTGCACCGTTACGATCTCTGCTATCATCCGCAAGCAATGACCGCAAACCTGCGGGCCGAACACGAGGGATGAAATGCCACATATCTTGATGACCGGAGCGAGCGGTGGAATCGGCACTTCCTTGCGGAAGCTGCTCCCGCCGATCTATCCGGACCTTCTGCTCAGCGATCTCCGACCGCCTGCCGATCTCTCCAGCCAGGAGACGTTCAAGGCGGCCGATCTTGCCGACCTCTCCCAGGTCGAAGCACTGTGCGATGGCATCGACGGCATCATCCATTTCGGCGGCTATTCGGTCGAAGGTCCATGGAATGACATCCTGCAGGCCAACATCATCGGCGGCTACAACCTGTTCGAGGCGGCTCGCCGCAAGGGCGTCAAGCGCGTGGTGTTCGCGTCGTCAAACCACGCGGTTGGTTTCTATCCGCGCCATCGCAAGATCGACAACGACGTGCAACCGCGTCCCGACGGCCGCTACGGCGTCAGCAAGGTGTTCGGCGAAGCGCTCGGCTCGCTCTATGCCGACAAGCACGGGCTGAAGGTGACGTGCATCCGCATCGGCAATTTCGGCGACAAGCCGCTCGACCGGCGCCGGCTGTCGATCTGGCTGAAGCCGGAGGATCTGGTCGAGCTCTGCCGCATCGGCCTCGAGCATCCGGACATTCATTTCGATGTGCTCTATGGCGCCTCGTTGAACGAGCGCGCCTGGTGGGACAATCAGCGCGCCTACGATCTCGGCTATCGCCCGACCGGCCGCGCCGAGGATTTCCGCGAGCATGCTTTTGCGGAGCAAGCCAAGCTGCCCGCCGATCCGATCGGCGACTACTTCCAGGGCGGCGCTTTCTGCACCACCGAGTTCGATGGCGACACCAGCCGGATCATCGACTGGGGGTAATTGGGCGTCGTCATTCCGGGGCGCGTCCGCAGGACGCGAACCCGGAATCTCGATGTGAGAGCGCAAGACAACTTCTGGATTCCTGGTTCGCGCTTCGCGCGCCCCGGAATGACGTTGAGAATGAAAGAAGAGAAGACCATGACCGATGGCCTGCGCAAGGGACTGACTGCCTACGGCGATGCCGGCTTCTCGCTGTTCCTGCGCAAGGCCTTCATCAAGGCCGCCGGCTATTCGGACGACGCGCTCGACCGGCCCATCGTCGGCATCACCAACACCTACAGCGACTACAACCCCTGCCATGGCAACGTGCCGCAGATCCTAGAAGCGGTGAAGCGCGGGGTCATGCTGTCCGGCGCGATGCCGTTCGTGTTTCCGACGATCTCGATCGCCGAGAGCTTCGCGCATCCGACCTCGATGTATCTGCGCAACCTGATGGCGATGGAAACCGAGGAGATGATCCGTGCCCAGCCGATGGATGCGGTTGTCGTCATCGGCGGCTGCGACAAGACCTTGCCGGCGCAGATCATGGCGGCGGTGTCGGCCGACCTGCCGACGGTGGTCATCCCCGTTGGTCCGATGGTGGTCGGTCATCACAAGGGCGAGGTGCTCGGCGCCTGCACCGATTGCCGCAGGCTGTGGGCGAAGTATCGCGCCGGCGAGATGGACGGCAGCGAGATCGAGGCGGTCAACGGCCGGCTGGCGCCGTCGGTCGGCACCTGCATGGTGATGGGAACGGCCTCGACGATGGCCTGCATCACCGAGGCCCTCGGATTGTCGCTGCCGATGAGCGCAACGATTCCGGCGCCGCATGCCGAGCGCTTCCGTTCGGCCGAAGCCAGCGGACGCGTCGCGGCCGAGATGGCCAAGGCCAAGGGGCCGAAACTGAGCGAGCTGCTGACGCCGGCCGCCTTCAAGAATGCGCAGGTGGTGCTGCAGGCAATCGGCGGCTCGACCAATGGCCTGGTGCATCTCACCGCGATCGCTGGCCGGACCCCGCACACAATCGATCTCGATGCATTCGACCGCATCGGCCGCGAGGTGCCGGTGCTGGTCGATCTCAAGCCATCCGGCGATCACTACATGGAGCATTTCCACCACGCCGGCGGCGTGCCGAAGCTGATGAAGCAGCTCGGTGATCTCATCGATCTCGATTGCCGCTCGATCACCGGCCAGTCGCTGCGCGACATCGTGGCCGCCGCCGAGGACGTGCCGGGGCAGGACGTGATCCGCTCGCGCGGTGACGCGATCAAGCCGGAGGGCGGGCTCGCGGTGCTGCGCGGCAATCTCGCGCCGCGCGGCGCGGTCATCAAGCATTCGGCGGCAAGCCCCAAGCTGCTGCAGCACACCGGGCGCGCCGTCGTGTTCGAGTCGATCGAGGACATGACCCTGCGGGTCGATGATCCCGATCTCGACGTCTCGGCGGACGACGTGCTGGTGCTGCGCAACGCCGGACCCAAAGGCGCGCCGGGCATGCCGGAGGCCGGCTATCTGCCGATCCCGAAGAAGCTCGCGCGCGGCGGCACCAAGGACATGGTGCGCATCTCCGATGCGCGCATGAGCGGCACCGCCTTTGGCACCATCGTCCTTCACATCACGCCGGAGTCCGCCGTCGGCGGGCCGCTGGCGCTGGTGCGGACCGACGACATGATCCGGCTCGACGTCGCCAAGCGCAGCATTGACCTGCTGGTCGACGACGCCGAGCTGGACCGGCGCCGAGCTGCGCTGATGCAAGCCCCGACGCCGGAATGGGCGGAGCGCGGCTACGCGCACCTCTTTCATGAGACGATCCTGCAGGCCGACGACGGCTGCGATTTCGACTTCATGCGCCGGAAAGGGAAGGGGTGAGCGCAGTCCTACTTTCCTTTGCTGGTGAACCGCTTCACGGCGGCGCGGAATTCATCCGTGTGCATGCAGTTGATGATTGCGTCGCGCTCGGCGGCGAGCTGGTCTTCGACCGAGCTGGTCGGCGCGCGGTGGATCAGCGCCTTGGTCGCCGCGATCCCCGCCGGCACATTCTGCGCCAGCCGCGCAGCCAGCGCGTCGGTAGCTGCGACGAGCTCGGAGGCCGGGACGATTTTCGCGACCAGTCCCCATTCGTATGCCTGCGCCGCCGTGAAGCTGTCCTCGGCCAGGAATATCTGCAGCGCGCGCCGCACACCGACGGTCGCAACGACACCGACCGTGCCGCCGCCGTCGGGCGAGACGCCGAGCTTGGCATAGGCCGGCGTGAAGCGCGCATCCTCGGCCGCAATGCAGAGATCGGCGGCGAAGGCCAGCGACATTCCTGCACCGGCGGCGGAGCCGTGCACGCTGGCGAGCACGATCTTGGGCATGCGCCGCAGGCTCGCGATGAAGGCGTGGTAGTGGTGCAGCAGCTCGCTCACGACAGGCGTGATGGTGTCGGCCTCGGCGGCAGCGCCGATCGTCTGCAGGTCGCCGCCGGCGCAGAAGGCGCGGCCTTCGCCCTTGAGGACGAGCACCCGGATGGTCGGGTCCGCCTCGACCTGCGCCGCGAGCTGTTCCAGGCGCTGCGCGATGGCGAGGTTGATGGCGTTGAACGCTGCCGGTCGGTCCAGCGTGATGGTCGCGATCGGGCCGTCAATGCTCAGGCGAGCGGGGTCCGCGGCTGCGTCCGACATTCAATCCTCCCTTGCATGGTTGTTGCCGCATTTAAAGCGCACAGCAGGCCGGTGACAATGCCGGGGAAGTCTGCGACAACCCGGCTCGGCTGGCATGACGGGAGGTAAACCCGCAGCAGACATGGCGTGCAAACACGGGATATGGACAGAATGGGGCAGGACGCAGTGACGAAGGGACCGGTTGTGATCGTGGGTGCGGGGCATGCGGGTTTCCAGCTCGCGACCTCGCTGCGTCAGGCAGGCTTTGCCGATCCCATTCACCTGATCAACGACGAGCCGCATCTGCCGTATCAGCGCCCGCCGCTGTCGAAGGCGTATCTCAAGGGAACGGGCGGCCCGGAGACCTTGATGTTCCGGCCGCAGAAGTTCTACGCGGACCAGACCATCGATCTCGTCTACGACCGTGTGGTCGCGGTTCAGCGCGAAGCCCGCAAGGTGCTGCTCGCCTCGGGCAAGTCCCTGGACTACGGACACCTCGTATTTGCGACCGGTGCTCGCAACCGCCTGCTCGACATCCCCAACGCCCATCTTCCGGCGGTTCGTTACTTGCGCATCCTCGATGACAGCGAAGCGCTTCGGACCTTGCTGGGCGATGCCAAGCGGGTCGTCGTGATCGGCGCCGGCTTCATCGGTCTCGAATTCGCGGCGACCGCACGCATCAAAGGGCTCGAGGTCGACGTGCTCGAGCTCGGCGCGCGGGTGATGGCGCGGGCCGTGACCGCCGAGATCTCGGACTACTTCCAGAGGCAGCATGCGGAAGCCGGCGTGCGCATCCATCTCGGCGTGCAGGCCACCAGCATCGAGGCCGACGGCAACAAGGTCACCGGCGTCAGCCTCAGCGATGGTCGGCACATCCCCGCTGACCTCGTCGTGGTCGGCGTCGGCGTGCTGCCGAATGTTGAGCTCGCCGCCGAGGCTGGATTGCAGGTCGCCTCCGGCATCGTCGTCGACGAATATCTGCTCACCAGCGATCCGCACATCTCGGCCATCGGCGACTGCGCCCTGTTCGTCAGCCAGCGCTTCGGCGGGACGCTGCGGCTGGAGTCGGTGCAGAACGCCACCGATCACGCCCGCTGCGTCGCGGCGCGGCTGACGGGCGACGTCAAGCCCTATGACGGACAGCCGTGGTTCTGGAGCGACCAGGGCAATGACAAGCTCCAGATCGCGGGGCTCACCACCGGCTATGACCAGGTCGTGCTGCGCGGTGATCCCACGCAAAAGGCATTCTCCGCATTCTGTTACAAGGAGGGCAGGCTGGTCGGCATCGAGTCCGTCAACCGTGCCGGCGACCATATGTTCGGCCGCAAGTTGCTTGCTGCAGGCGGCACCTTGGATGCAGCCAAAGCCGCTGATCCCAGCTTCGATCTGAAGAGCGCTCTCGCTTAGAGCAGCGCGCGCACCTCCTCTGCGGTCGGCATCGAAGGGCCGGCACCCATCCGCTGCACCGAGATCGATGCGGCGATGTTGGCATAGCCGATCGCATCCGCGATCGCCGCGCCCTGCGACAGCCGCGCGGCGAGCGCGCCGACGAAGCAGTCGCCGGCGCCGGTGGTGTCGACGGCCTTGACCGCGCGGCCTTCGACCAGCCTGGCCTCGGCGCCAGAAACCGCGACCGCGCCGCGCGCGCCGAGCGTGACGCAGACCGTCTGATCGTCGCGAGGCTCGAGCGCGCGAACCGCCTCATTCACCTGCTGCGGCGTCGGCGCGTCGCCGAGTTCGATCCCGGCCAGGAAACTGAGCTCGGTTTCGTTCAGCACGAGCACATCGACCAGTGCGAACAGCGTGCTGTCGAATGCGCTCGCCGGGGCGGGGTTGAGGATCGTGGTGGCGCCGGCCGATTTGGCACGCTGGAAGAACGCTATAATCGTCGCCTGCGGAATTTCGAACTGGCTGACGGCCACGTCTCCCGAGCCAAGAGACACCTGTGCCACATCGTCGGCGCTGACCTCGGCGTTGGCGCCTGATATCACCACGATCGTGTTGTCGGCCTTGGCCAGCGTGATGATCGCGGTGCCGGTCGACGCGCTGGCGCTGTCCTTCACGGCAGTGAGATCGATGCCCTGAGCCGTGAGAAATGCGCGCAACTGCTCGCCGAAGGCGTCGCGACCGAGCCGGCCGATCAGCGCCGTCGGCGCGCCGAGCTTGGCTGCGGCGACCGCCTGGTTCGCTCCCTTGCCGCCGGGAAAGTACATCACCGACCGGCCGGCGACGGTCTCGCCGATGCGCGGATGGCGCTCGGCCGTCGCCACCACATCCATGTTGGTGCTGCCGGCGACGACGACCCGCCCCATCCGCTTGCTCCCCACAACCGCTAGACGCGCGCCTCGAATTCCTGCCTGACCAGCTCGATGTCGGCGAGGGTCGGCAGGCCGGCCTCGTTGCCGAGCTTCTGGATCTTGAACGTCGAGGCCGCGCGCGCGAACTCGAAATGCTCCTTCCAGCCCTTCGCCGGATTGGCGAGGTACGAATACACATAGGCGCCGTGGAAGACGTCGCCGGCGCCGTTGGTGTCGATCACGCGTTCGCGCGGGATCGGATAGGCCGGCAGCGTATGCACGGCGCCGACCTCGTCATACCAGAGCAGGCCCTTTTCGCCTTGGGTGACGCCGCCGATGCGGCAGCCGCGGCTCTTCAGGTAGTCGAGCATCTTCTCCGGCGTGAGGTCCATCTGCTCGCACAGCCGCTCGGCCACGATCGCGACGTCGATATATTCCAGGAGCTCATGGGTGTTGGTGCGCAGGCCGCCGCCGTCGAGCGAGGTCAGGACGCCGGCCTCGCGGCACAGCTTGGCATAATGCAACGCGGCGTCGGGCTGGTGGCCGTCGACATGCAACGCCCGGCAATTGCCGAGATTGAGCAGCGGGAACGGGTGGATATGCGCATCGTCGCGGCAACGCACGATCGCGCGCTTGCCGTCCTTCGGCATGATGAAGGACAGCGAGGAGGCATTGACCTTCCGGGGATGGACGGAGATGCCGTATTTCGCGGTCATGTCCTGGAACATCCGCCCGAGCCAGTCATTCGCGACGGTGGCGATCAGGTCGGGCACGATGCCGAGCTTGGCGCAGCAAAATGCCGCAGTCACCGCATTGCCGCCGAACGAGACGGCATAGTCGGAGGCCACGTGCTTCTCGTCCCCCGTCGGCATGTGGTCGGTGATGAACGTCACGTCGATGTAGGTCTGTCCGATGAAGAGGGCCTGCATTGCCATTTCTGTCTCACTAAGGGGTGATTGCGGCCCCGGCGCCGCAGATTAGCAAGCGATCAAAGCGGATCAACGCTGAAATTCTTCGTCAAATCGTCACCATGGTGGTCGAGATCGGCCCTCTGCTACCGGTGGCCCCCTGCCGCCGGCGCTCGGGTCGCGCTATGGTTGCCGGCCTGCAGAAACGCAGATTCGGGAGTGGAATATGACTGTCTATGCGGGTCCGGTCTTCGAGATGGCCACCAATCAGTTCAACGTGATCGCCGACCATCTTGGCATCCCAGCCGACGAGCGGGACCGGCTTCTCTTGCCGAAGCGGGCGATCACCGTCTCGTGTCCGATCCACAAGGATGACGGCACGATCGCGGTCTATGAAGGCTACCGGGTCCAGCACCTCCTGACCATGGGACCGACCAAGGGCGGCACGCGCTTTGCTCCCACCGTCGACATCGGCGAGGTGGCGGCGCTGGCGATCTGGATGAGCTGGAAGTGCGCCCTCGTCGGGTTGCCTTATGGCGGCGCCAAGGGCGGCGTCAACGTCGATCTGTCCAAGCTGTCCCGGCGCGAGCTCGAATCGCTGTCCCGCCGCTACATGCAGGAGATGATCCCGTTCGTCGGGCCGCACACCGACGTGATGGCGCCCGACATGGGCACAAACGAGCAGGTGATGGCGTGGTTCATGGACACGTATTCCATGTACCAGGGGCAGACGGTGATGGAGATCGTGACCGGCAAGCCGGTGTTCTCCGGCGGCACCTTGGGTCGCCGCGAGGCGACCGGCCGCGGCGTCGCCCATGTGTCGAGGCGGGTGATGGATGAGCTGGGCATCGACCCGACCAAGTCCACCGCGGTCGTGCAGGGCTTTGGCAATGTCGGCTCCTATGCCGCGCTCGGCTTCCACCAGATGGGCATGAAGGTGATTGCGGTCAGCGATCACACCGGCGCCCTCCATGATCCCCGTGGTCTCGACATCCCGGCCTTGATGGCGCACGCCGCCAGGCACGGCAGCATTGCCGGCTTCTCCACCGAGCTCGCCTTCGATCCGCGGGAGATCCTGACCCTGGCCTGCGACATCCTCGTGCCGGCGGCTGTCGAGCGCGTGATCGACGCCAAGGTGGCGGCGAACCTGAAATGCCGCGTCATTGCGGAAGCCGCCAATGGTCCGACCACGCCGGATGCCGATCTGGTGCTCGACCAGCGCCGCAACGAGATCTTCCTCATTCCCGACATTCTCTGCAATTCCGGCGGCGTCATCGTCAGCTATTTCGAATGGGTGCAGGATCTGCAGCAGCTGTTCTGGGAGGAAGAGGAGGTGATGCGCAGGGAGTACCAGATCCTCGACCGTGCCTTCGAGCGCATGCTGACGCGCGGCAAGGTCGACGGCATCTCCCACCGGACCGCGGCGATGGCGATCGGCGTGGAGAAGGTGCGTGCCGCCAAGAACTCGCGAGGGCTGTTTCCGTGATCACCGGGCTCGACCACGTCGTCGTCCTGCTTCAGGATGTCCAGGCCGGCAGCGCCGCCTTCGAGACGCTGCTGGCGCGCAAGCCGTCCTGGCAGAATTCGGGCGAGGGCGCCGATCGCGTCCTGTTCACGCTCGACAATATGAGCCTGGAGCTGATGGCCCCGATGGGCCAGAGCGTGGCGGCCGACCGCATCCGCAACGTCATCAAGATCTGGGGCGAGGGGCTCGCCAGCATCTGCTTTGCCACCAACGACATCGCCAAGATGCATCGCAGATTGGAGCGCGTGGCGCTGAAGCCGGACCCGATCACCGAGGTCGAGAACACCGATCGCGTCTCGGGCCAGACGCTGCATTGGAAGCGCACCCGCGCCATGACCGATCTCACGCGTGGCGTGCGCATGTTCTTCCTCGAGCTTGCCGAGCCGCGCCCGCCGTCCGCCAAGACCGCCGATACGGCCGTGCTCGGCCTCGACCATATCGTGATCTCGACCGAGGATCCCGAACGCGCCGCCGCGCTCTACGGCGCGCGGCTCGGGCTCGACATGGCGCTCGACCGCAGCCATCAGGAATGGGGGCAGTTGATGTTCTTCCGCTGCGGCGACCTGATCGTCGAGGTGGTGAAGCGGCCGGTCGCCGGCAACGACAAGGCCCATGACAAGCTGTGGGGCCTGAGCTGGCGTGTCGCCGACATCGAGGCGACGCGCGCGCGGCTGCTCGCCGCCGGCCTGCAGGTCTCCGAGCCGCGCGCCGGCCGCAAGCCGGGCACGCGGGTGATGAGCCTCTACAGCGGCACCTGCGGCATCCACACGCTGATCCTCGAGAAGACCCCGCGCGCGGCGGAGTGAGGTCGAAGCCGAGCCGACGGATGCCCAGGCGATCGACTATCAAGCCTGTGTGAACGTGCTGGATGCTGCGCGGAGTGCTGGTGTGAGTCACTTCGTCCTGCTGTCCGCCATCTGCGTGCAGAAGCCGCTGCTGGCGTTCCAGAAGGCCAAGCTGGCGTTCGAAGCGCATCTGCCGGAGCAGGGGCTGACCTACTCGATCGTCCGCCCGACCGTTGAGTCCCGTCTGTCTCCCCGTCATTGCGAGGAGCGAAGCGACGAAGCAATCCAGAGTCGCGTGCGCGGCCCTGGATTGCTTCGCTTCGCTCGCAATGACGATGGTGAGAGTTGTGTCGGGGCGGTGAGACTTAAGCTGACGGAAGTGAGACATGAAGGTCCCATCTCGCGGCGCGTTTTCGCGTCCGAGCTTTGCTGATCGTCCTGCCCTCCTTGGGAAGAGGGCACGGGGAATGCCGGGCGCTGGCCGCACCCATGGCCCGCCAGCGGAAAAAATGCTGGCGGCAGGAACCACAGGTTCAGCCGAGAACACCCGGCATTCCCCGCGCGATGGTTTTGACGGCTGCTTCGCGTTCTCCCCGGTGCGCCGGGCTTTCTGGCCACCGTTGCCTGCGCGACGCGCGAGCGTCGACGCAAACGTAACACCAGCATCGGGGTGTCAGGACCACGCGACTTGACCGTGCGCATCGATGCCGTTCGTCGGCGCGGAATAACCACGCTGCGACACCAACACGCCCACCGCATCCCGCCTCAACGTTCGTGACGACCGCGAAGCGCCCCTCTTGTGAGACGGGACGGCGACATACAATCATGATTTCTGTAAAAAAGAAAGAAGAATATTTTCGTGCTAAGTGCTGAACAGGGAGATATGATTGAGGCGCCTTGCGAACTGAGTTTTTCAGCGCAGGCCGTTTGGGCGACGATTGACGAGTGATCAGCAGGCTGGTCCGGGTCATCGCGCATTCGTGCCGGCCATTTGCGCGGGAGCGATTTGCCCGTCGGGTCGGGCAGGCGGACATCTTCGCTCAAGGAACGCAAAGCTGCGCCCATTCCAGAACTCTTGCCGATTGGGTGCGATCCATTAGGTAACACATTAGTCCGGACGAGACGTTGGTAGCGTCTTTATACCGCTATCAGCGGTCTGCCGCCTTGTGCATTCAATGCAAGCCGGAGATTGCGCTTAGTCAGCATCGGTCGTCCGTTTTTCGAAAAACCCTTGTTGACCACGTCTGCGTAGGGAGCAGCGTGAATAATGTCCTCGCCCTCGCTAAAGAGAACGAACGAGATATAGGGCTCGCCGTTTTCGTGGATCATCAGGCGATGGATGTTCTGCCAGCCTTCCCGCTGCAAATTCCCCGTGAGCGCTCGCCGAACGCCGTTCGTCAGAATATCTACGAATTCAAGACCATGTGATGTTTGCGCAGAAAAAGTAATATCCTTGAGCAGCAGCTTCAGCGAGGTTCCTGCGCTACCTTTTTCATCTTCATAACTGAATTTCTCATAGAACGAGTAATCGGCATTAAAGGATTCGGGCAGCATCCATGCCGGGCGTCGCTTTGACATGCTCGAAAGCGCGCCTTGCGCGTAGTGCGCCCACCATTCCTCCCATCTGGTGACCTTGGCCGGTTCTTTCCCGTCCACGGTCCACGAAAAGGAACCAAGCTCATACGGCTTTCGTTGCGCGAAGAATGTCGTTGCGCGGCTGATAACTCGGTGCAGCACATTGAATGTTGTGAGCGCTTGCAGAAACAGATTCAGCGGGGCTTGCAGGATATATTCGCTGGCTGCTTGGACTTCCGGGCGAACATCTTCTCTGAAATTGGCTACCTTCGCCAGCATTTGCTCGCCGAGCTTCTGCTTATAATTGCGGACCGCATCTTCTTGATGCAGGCCGAGATCAAGCGCCGTTATCTCAAACAGTGCCTCGTTGCGCATGAGGAGCGTGACAACTTTGTCTACTTGTCTTTCGTTGAGGAGCTTTCCCTTCACCTCCCTGTTTTCTTTCGGCAACCCGTCCCGGAACTTCGCATACTTCTTTTCAATATTACTCAGCAACACGTCTGGGATCACCAGCGCCCCAACGAGGCTGACAGAATTGGCTTGAAATCCGCTAAATGTCCCGCTCTCATCGATGAAGATGCGCACGTTGTCGCCCCCCCCACTCAGTATAAAGCCAGTGCGGTATCGGTTCAATCAGTTGCTATCACACTTCAGCCCTCAACAACACAAGGCACCGTCGCAAACCCCCGAAACCTCACCCGGCCGCCGCGCACGGGCTCGCCGTCGAGCTGATAGTTCGGAAACCGCGCCAGAAACCGCGCGATCGCCACCGTGCCCTCCAGTCTTGCCAGCGCCATCCCTGCGCATTGGTGGGCGCCAGTGCCGAAGGCGAGGTGGCGGTTGGCGAGGCGGGTGATGTCGAAGCGTTCGGGATCGTCGAACTGGGCGGGATCGCGATTGGCCGCGCCGATGCACAGCGTAACGGAGGTGCCGGGCTCGAGCGTGATGTCGCCGAGCGTGACCGGCTCGGTGGTCATGCGGTTGCCGAGCTGGTTGGAGCTCTCGTAGCGCAGGATTTCCTCGACGGCGGTGCGGATCAGGTTGGGGGTCTCGATCAGCCTCTCGCGCTCGGCCGGATGCTGGCCCAGCAGGACCAGGCCGTTGCCGATCAGATTGGTGGTGGTCTCGTGTCCGGCATTGAGCAGGAAGATGCAATTGTGCAGGAGCTCCTTTTCGCTCAGCCGCTCGCCGTCGGCCTCGCCCTGGATCAGGCGCGTCAGCACGTCGCGCTCCGGATTGCCGGGTGCCGCGCGGCGGCGTGCGACCAGCGTTTCCAGATAGGCGAGGAAATCGCCGACCGCCTGGTTGCCGCGGGCAAGCTGCTCGCGCGTCAGCACCGGCTCCAGCGCGCCGAGGATGGCAAGCGACCAGTCGCGCAAGGGGCCGCGCTCCTCGTGCGGCACGCCGAGCAGGTTGCCGATGACTTCGATCGGGATCGCCGCGGCGAAATCCTCGATCAGCTCGAATCTGTCCTTCGCTGCAATCCGGTCCAGGAGCCCATCGACGAGCGCAATCAGAGCGGGCTCCATCTCGGCGATCGCCCGCGGCGACAGCGCGCCCATGATCAGGCGGCGCACCCGCGTGTGCGCCGGGGGATCGTTGAACACGAGGCTCGTCGTGTGGTGCTCGTAGAGCAGCGTGTCGCCATATTTTGGCGCGAACTCGCGCTTCTTGTCGGACGAGAACGTCTTCGTGGCCTTGTAGGCGGTGACGAGATCGTCGTAGCGGGTGAGGAAATAGGAGCCGCTGCGGAGGCGCTTGACCGGCGCATGCTGGCGCAGCGCGCGGTAGGTCGGGTAGGGATCGGCGTAGAACTCAGGCGTCAGGCGCTCGAGATCGAACTGGCTGGCGAGCGCTGCGTCGTCGGTCATCGATGGTCCTCCCGTCCGAGTCTCGTTTGTTGCTGCGACCGTCGCACGGCCGGCAGCAGAAGAAAATGTGCCACCCGGCAGCGCCGGGCACCGAGGGCAGGATCGGACCGCCCGCCCTGCCGCAGATCCGCCGCTTTCAGAGGTATAGAATTGCCTTTGGCAACGGTGAAATCCCGCCAGCGATTTCAGGGACTTGGCCGCCAAACCCTGCTGCGCCGCGGCATCTTTCTTGACATAGATCAAGTGAGTATTTACTCACGGCCGATGTCCACTTTGCGCATGACAAGCGATCTCCGCAGGCAGCTGATCCTCGGTGCAGCCAAGCGCTGCTTCGCGCGTCATGGCTATGCCGGCACCACGACCAAGAGCGTGGCTGCCGCAGCGGCGATCTCGGAAGCGCTGCTGTTCAAGCATTTCCCCTCCAAGGCGGCGCTGTATGCGGAGATCCTCACCGAGGAGTGCGAGACCGATCCGGATTTCGAGGTGCTGCTCAGCCAGGAACCTTCGACCGCGACGCTGGTCATGCTGATGGCCGGGATGGTCCGGCATTTCCTCGGCATTGCCGACGGCCCCAATGAGGAAGAAGAGCAGCGGCTGCGGCTGATGGCGTCGAGCCATCTCGATGATGGCGAATTCGCAAGGCTGCTGTATGCGAAGATCGATGATCTGATCGGCGCCAAGTTCGTTGACTCGCTGGTGACAGCCGTTGCCTCCGGTGACGCCGTGCGCTTAATCGCCGCGCCCCGCGACCTGTTCTGGTTCGCGCATCACACCGTGTTGATGGCGGCATTGACGCGGCTTCCATCCGTTCCATGTGTGCCGTATGGAACTGCGGCGAGCCTGGAGCGCCAGCTCAGCGAATTCATCCTGCGCGGCATCGGACTGACCGACGCCGCCATTGCGTGCTACCTCGATCACGAATTGTCGCAACCTCCGGCCCGGCCGGCGACGGCAGAAAGTGCATGACATGAACATTGCGACCGAACCCAAGCTCTCCGGAAAGCCGGTCGACGACAAGCCGCGCAAGCGCACCCGCCCGGTGCTGTGGTTCATCGTGATCGGCGGCCTGCTCGCGGCGCTGGTCGGCGGCCTCGTGTGGTTCAACATGTTCCGCGACAAGATGATCGCGCAGTTCTTCGCCAACATGAAGCCGCCGCCGATCAGCGTCACCGTCGCGACCGCGAGCCCGGAGACCGTGCCGAACCTGCTGACGGCCGTCGGCGATCTCGCCGCCGTGCACCAGGTCAACGTGACCTCGGACGTCAGCGGCCGCATCACCGACATCATGTTCACCCCGGGCTCCACGGTGAAGCAGGGCGCGCCGCTGGTGCAGCTCTATGACGCGCCGGATCAGGGCGATCTCGCCAACTACAAGGCCCAGGTGACCGTGGCGCAATTGTCGCTCGATCGCGCCAAGCAACTGGCGTCGCGCCAGTTCGGGCCGCAGGCGACCGTCGACCAGGCCCAGGCCGCCTACGACCAGGCCCAGGCCGGCATCGCCAAGACCGAGGCGCTGATCGCGCAGAAGCTGGTGCGCGCGCCGTTCGACGGCGATCTCGGCGTCCGCAAGGTCGAGGTCGGCCAGTATCTCAGCGCCGGCACGCAGATCGTGTCGCTGACCGATCTGTCCGAGCTGTGGGTCAACTTCACCGTGACCGAGAAGGACAGCGCTCAGCTGAAGGTCGGCCAGACCGTGCGCGTCGGCGTCGATGCCTATCCGGGAAGGACGTTCGAAGGCAAGATCACCACCATCGAGCCGCAGATCGCGACCGACACCCGCAACATCCGCGTGCAGGCGACGATCGCCAATCCGGAGCGCATCCTGAAGCCGGGCATGTTCGCGACCGCCACCGTGGTGCTGCCGGAGAAGCCGCCGGTGCTGACGGTGCCGGAGACCGCGGTCGACTACACGCTCTATGGCGACTCGGTGTTCGTGATCAACGAGAAGAAGACCGACGACGGCAAGACCGCGCTGACGGCCGACCGGATCTATGTGCAGACCGGAGATCGCATCAATGGCCGCGCGGTGGTCCTGAAGGGCCTGAAGGAGGGCGATCGCGTCGTCGCCGTCGGCCAGCTCAAGATCCAGTCCGGCGCTGCCGTCGCGATCTCGACCGATCCGCCGCCGCCGGTGCCGGCGAAGCCGCCGCGCTACTGACCGAGCCTCTGAGCCAATGCCGGGCCGCCTCCATGAGGCGGCCCGCCCGCACCTCACCCGCCTCCTGCTGACGAGATTGCCGCGATGCGTTTCACCGATATCTTCATCAAGCGCCCGGTGCTGTCGGTCGTCGTCAGCCTGCTCATCCTGCTGCTCGGCCTGCGCGCGGCGTTCGAGCTGCCGATCCGGCAATATCCGAAGCTGTCCAACACGGTCGTCAACGTTACGACCGTCTATCCCGGCGCCTCCGCCGACCTCATCCAGGGCTTCATCACGACGCCGCTGGAGCAGGCGGTCGCGTCCGCCGAGGGCGTCGACTACATCACCTCGTCCTCGGTGCAGGGCACCAGTACGATCCAGGTCTTCATCAAGCTCAACTTCGATCCGAACCAGGCGCTCACCGAGGTGCTCGCCAAGGTCAACTCGGTCCGCTACCTCATCCCGAAGGAATCCAACGATCCGATCGTGACCAAGACCACGGGGCAGACGACGTCGGTGATGTATCTCGGCTTCTCCAGCGAGGAGCTGTCGGGATCGGCGATCTCGGACTATCTGACGCGCGTGGTGCAGCCGGTGCTGTCGACGGTCGACGGCGTCGCTGCGGCCAACATTCTGGGCGGCCAGACCTTCGCGATGCGGATCTGGCTGAACCCCGAGAAGATGGCCGGCCGCAACGTGTCGCCGACGGATGTCGCGGCGGCGATCGCGGCCAACAACTTCCAGTCCGCGGCCGGCCAGGCCAAGGGCTACTTCATCGTCTCCAACATCACGACGAATACCGGCCTGACCGACGTCAACCAGTTCAAGCGGATGATCGTCAAGGCCAAGGACGGCGGCTTCGTCCGCATGGAGGACATCGCCACCGTCGAGCTCGCGGCGCAGAGCACCGATGCCAGTGTCGCCTTCAGCGGCGAGCGCGCGATCTTCATCGGCGTCGACGCGACGCCGCAGGGCAACCCGCTCAACATCGTCAAGGGTGTGCGCGCGCTGTTCCCCGACCTCGAGCGCAACCTGCCGCCATCGATGAAGATGAAGGTGGCCTATGATTCCACCAAATTCATCCAGTCCTCGATCGACGAGGTCGAGCATACGCTCGGCGAAGCGGTGCTGATCGTCATCGTCGTGATCTTTTTGTTCCTGGCGTCGCTGCGCTCGGTCATCATCCCCGTGGTGACGATCCCGCTGTCGCTGATCGGCGTCTGCACGATGATGCTGGCGTTCGGCTTCAGCATCAATCTGCTGACGCTGCTGGCCATGGTGCTGGCGATCGGCCTCGTCGTCGACGACGCCATCGTCGTGGTGGAGAACATCCACCGCCATCTGGAGGAGGGCAAGGCGCCTGTCCAGGCTGCCCTGCAGGGCGCGCGCGAGATCGTCGGTCCGGTCATCTCGATGACCATCACGCTGGCGGCGGTGTATGCGCCGATCGGGTTCCTCGGCGGTCTGACCGGCTCGCTGTTCCGTGAGTTCGCCTTCACGCTCGCCGGCTCCGTCATCGTGTCGGGAGTCATTGCTTTGACGCTGTCGCCGATGATGTGCTCGGTGCTGCTGAAGAGCGCCGATGAGGGCCGCTTCGCGCGCCTCGTCAACCGGGTGTTCGGCGCGATGACGCGCTGGTACGGCCGCCGGCTCGACCGCTCGCTCGACTACCGGCCGGTGACCGCGCTGTTCGCGCTGACGATCCTCGGCCTGGTCGGCTTCCTCTACATGCACACCTCGAAGGAGCTGGCGCCGGAGGAGGATCAGGGCATCGTGTTCTCGATCACCAAGGCGCCGAAATACGCCAACATCGACTACATCAACTTCTACACCGACAAGGTCGACAAGGCGTTCGCGAAGTTCCCCGAGACCGACCTTCGCTTCGTTCTGAACGGCATCCTCGGCCCGCAGGGCGGCTTTGCCGGCATGCTGCTCAAGCCCTGGGACGAGCGCACACGCTCCTCGATCAAGCTGAAGCCGCTGGTGCAGGCGGAGCTGTCGAAGATCGAGGGCATCAACGCCTTCGCCTTCAACCTGCCGGCGCTGCCGGGCGGTCCCGGCGGTCTGCCGGTGCAGATGGTGATCAGCTCGACCAGCGGCTTCCAGGCGGTCTATGAGCAGATGGCCAAGCTGAAGGACGCCGCGCGCAAGAGCGGAATGTTCATCGTCTCCGACAGCGACCTCGAGTTCAACCAGCCGGTGGTCAAGGTCTGGATCAATCGCAGCAAGGCGAGCGATCTCGGCATCACCATGCAGTCGATCGGCAACACGCTCGCGGTGCTGCTCGGCGGCAACTACATCAACCGCTTCAACCTCGAAGGCCGCTCCTATCAGGTGATCCCGCAGGTGCCGCGCGACAAGCGGCTGTCGCCGGAATCGCTGTCGGGCTACTATGTCGCGACCGCCGCCGGCCAGCAGGTGCCGCTGTCGACGGTGGTCAACATCGAGACCGCGACCGACCCGAACTCGCTGACGCATTTCAACCAGCTCAACTCGGCGACCTTCTCCGCCGTGCCGATGCCCGGCGTCACGGTCGGGCAGGCGGTCGACTTCCTGGAGAAGCAGGCCAAGAACCTGCCGTCCGGCTTCAGCCACGATTATCTCGCCGACGCCCGTCAATACGTCCAGGAAGGCAACCAGCTCGCCATCACCTTCGGCTTCGCGCTGATCATCATCTTCCTGGTGCTGGCGGCGCAGTTCGAGAGCCTGCGCGATCCGTTCGTGATCATGATCAGCGTGCCCATGGCGATCGTCGGTGCCTTGATCCCGCTGTTCTTCGGCCTCGCGACCATGAACATCTACACCCAGGTCGGCCTGCTGACGCTGGTCGGCCTGATCACCAAGCACGGCATCCTGATGGTGGAGTTCGCCAACGAGCTGCAGCTCAACGAGGGGATGGACCGCCGCACCGCCATCGAGACGTCCGCGCGCATCCGCCTGCGGCCGATCCTGATGACGACGGCGGCGATGGTCACCGGCTTGATCCCGCTCTTGACCGCGACCGGTGCCGGCGCCGCCAGCCGCTTCTCGATCGGCCTCGTCGTCGTCGCCGGCATGTCGATCGGCACGCTGTTCACCCTGTTCGTGCTGCCGGCCGTCTACACCGTCATCGCCACCGACCACCAGGCCGCCGCCAAGTCGCAGCGCGCCCGGCAGATCGCCCAGTTCGACGCCGAGACCGACCACGCGCTGAAGGCGAGCTGAGCAGTTGCTGTGACACCCTGAGATCAACGGCGGCTGCATTGGCAGCCGCCGTTTTGTTTGGGGCGGTCTCTCGACGCCCCCCGCTGTCGTCCCGGCGAACGCCGGGACCCATAGCCACCGGCGGTCGTTGTTGTGCGAGAGGGTCACTCCGCGCGTGCCTCAAACCACGGCCTGTGGCTATGGGTCCCGGCTCAAGGCCGGGACGACAGCGGAGGATGAAGCGCCGGCGATGGCCTACGGCTTGCTCCTAAGCGAGATGGCTCACTCCTCCTGCTGCGGATCGAGCGCGTCGCGCAGGCCGTCGCCGAGGAGGTTGAGCGACAGCACGACCAGGAAGATCGCAAGCCCCGGCCAGATCGCCATCCATGGCGCGTTGGTGAGGAAGCGCTGGGCGGCGTTGAGCATGCTGCCCCAGGACGGCGCCGGCGGCTGCTGGCCCAACCCCAGGAACGAGAGCGCGGCCTCGGCGATGATGGCGGCGGCGACCGACAGCGTCGCCTGCACCAGCAGCGCCGGCATGATGTTCGGCAGGATGTGCCTGACCGCGATCTGCAGGTCGGTGTCGCCGACGCTGCGCGCGGCTTCGACATATTCCTCGACCTTGACGCTCATCACCTCGCCGCGGGTCAGCCGGACGAAGATCGGTGTTGCCGAGATGCCGATCGCGATCATGGCATTGCCGAGGCTCGGCCCCAGGAACGCCGCCAGTGCGATCGCCAGGATCAGGAACGGGCAGGCCAGCATCGCGTCGGTGATGCGGCTGATCAGGGCATCGATGAAGCCGCCGCGGTAGCCTGCGAGCATGCCGATGGGGACGCCGATCGCCAGCGCGATGGCGACGGAGATCGCACCGGCCAGCAGCGAGGCCCGCGCGCCGTAGATGACGCGGGCCAGCACGTCGCGGCCGAGATCGTCGGTGCCGAACCAATGCGCCGCCGACGGCGCCTTGCGCACCAGCGCCCAGCTCGTCTTGATGGGATCGGCGGGCGCCACCAGCGGCGCAAGGACGGCGAGCAGGATGAAGACCGTGATCAGGCCGAGTCCGACCATGGCACCCTTGCGCTTGACGAGGCGGCGCAGGGTGCGCTGCATCGGCCGTTCGAGCGGGGCGAGGGCGCGGGCTCCGTGCGGAGCTGACAGCGTCGTCTCGACCATGTCAGCTCCTCAGCCGCGGGTTGACGAGGACATAGGCGAGATCGGCGATCAGGTTCAGCATGATGTACACGGTGGCGGTGACCAGCACGACACCCTGCACCACCGCGTAGTCGCGATTGAACACGGCATCGACGATCAGCTTGCCGAAGCCGGGGATCGAGAAGATCTGCTCGGTCAGCACCGCACCGGACAACAGCGTGCCGAGCTCGAGCGCGCCCAGCGTGATGACCGGCGTCAAGGCGTTGCGCAGCGCATGGCCGAGGATGACTTGGCGTTCGGAGATGCCCTTGGCACGTGCGGTGCGGATGTAGTCGCTGCTCAGAACCTGCAGCATCGCGCTGCGGGTGTGGCGCATCAGGATCGCGGCGATGGCATTGCCGAGCACGAAGGCCGGCATGATGGTGGCGGCGAGGCTGGCCCGCCAGTCCTCGGCGGGCGAGACGTAACCGGAGGCGGGGAGCCAGCCGAGCTGGATCGAGAACAGGAAGATCAGCATGATGCCGAGCCAGAAATTCGGCGTCGAGATGCCCCACAGCGCAAACAGGTTTGCGGCATAGTCCCAGGCCGTCCCGCGCTTCACGGCGGAAATGATGCCGGCGGGAATGCCGATCAGGAACGCGATCACGATCGCCATCGACGCGAGCTGCAGGGTCACCGGCAGCTTCTGCAGGATGAGATCGCGCACCGGCATCTTGATGCGCAGCGACTCGCCGAAATCGCCCGAGAGCACGCCCTTGATCCAGTAGCCGTACTGAACCGGAAGCGGCTGGTCGAGGCGATACTGCTTGCGGATCTGCTCGATCACCGCCGGATCGCGCTCCTCGCCGGCCATCACCAGCGCGGGGTCGCCGGGCAGGAGTTGCTGCAGCGAGAAGATGAGGATGGAGACGAAGATCAGCGTCGGGATGATCTGGCCGAGGCGGCGCGCGAGGAAGGTCAGCATGATCAGCTCTTCCTGCGGCGCTGAAGATGTCGGCCGTCAGATGCAGGTCGCGCCTCCTGCGTTCCCTCCCCCACAAGGGGGGAGGGAGCAGAGGGAGTTCGCCGCGTCGGCTGCGCGTCCCGGCGGACAGAGGCCACCCGACCGCTCATTTCAGCTTCAGCCCGACCACGCGCACCAGGCCGTCCGGCATCTGCTTGTAGCCTTCGAGCTTCTTGGTGTGCGCGATCAGGATACGGCGGTGATAGAGGTAGAGGATCGGCTCGTCCTCGATCTCGAGCTTCGTCAGCTTCTCGTAGAGCGCCTTGCGCTGGGCCATGTCGGTCACGAGCCGCGCGTCGCTGAGCGCCTTGTCGGCCTCGGCGTTGGCCCAGACGCTGTAGTTCTGCGGCGCGTTGCGGTGCAGGAACACGTAACTGTTGCCGTCGGGATCGATGCGGCCGCTCCATGACAGCATGAAGGCCTGATAGTCGCCGGCCTCGGCCTGCTTCAGCGAGGTCGCCAACTCGGTGACCCGGATCTTCAGGTCAAAGCCGGCCTCGGCAGCCATCGACTGCACGACCTGGGCGGCGGCCTCGGTCTCGGCGCCCTTCGGCACCATGAAATCGACCGCGACAGGCGGCGTGACGCCGGCCTCCTTCAGCAGCGCCTTTGCCTTCTCGACATCGCGAGCACGGACAGGGAAGGCCTTCTGATAGTAGGGATGCGAGGGATTGACCCACTGGTTACCCGGCATGAACTCGCCGTTGAAGACGACTTGGTTGAGCGCCTCGCGATCGATCGCGAGATCCAGCGCCTGCCGCACCTTGGCGGACTGGCTGAGCGGACCCTTGGCCTTGTCCTTGCCGATGTTGAGCGTAATGCCCTGATAGCCGAGCTCGATCGCGGTCGACAGCGCGAGCCTGGAATCGGCGCGCACGTCCTTGATGTCGGTGGCGAGCACGCGCTCGATCAGGTCGAGCGCGCCGGACTTTAGGTTCGCCAGCCGCACCGTGGCGTCGACGATCGGCTGGTAGACGATCCTGTCGATGAACACGTTGTCCTTGTTCCAGTAGTCGGCGAACTTCTCGAATACGATCTTGTCCTGCTGGACACGTTCGACGAACTTGTACGGACCGGCGCACACCGGATGCAGGCCGAACTTGTCGCCGGCCTCTTTCGCGGCCTTCGGCGACACCATCATGCCGGCGCGGTCGGTGAGCTGGGCGATCAGCGGCGAGAACGGCGCCTTCAGGACGAGCTTGATCGTCAGGGGATCGACGACGTCGACATGATCGAGCGACGCCAGCTCGGGCTTGCGGAACGAGCCGGGGAAGGTGAGGTGGCGGTCGAGCGAGAATTTCGCGGCCTCAGCGTCGAACGGCTCGCCGTCGTGGAATTTCACGCCGGGCCGCAGCTTGATGATGACCTCCTTGCCGTCGGCCGAGCTCTCCTGCGACAGTGCGAGCTGCGGCACGATGTTCAGCTTCTCGTCGATGTCGAACAGCTTATCGCAGGTCGCGGCGAACACGATGCGGCCGACATAGGTGCGGGCCATGGTCGGATCGAGAACGTCGGGGTCCTCGGCAAGGCCGATGCGCAAGGTGGTCTGCGCCTGCGCGACCGGCCCCCAAGAGGCCACGACAACGGCCGCGACCGCGGCCAAGCACCAGTTCCTCATCATCCGATGTCCCTCACGCGAATGCAGCCTGCGTTGTTGCACTATCAATACCAACCCCGATCACGTGCCATGCTTCCGGCTTGGTCATGTCTGGTTCGCGAGCGCGGCGGCGATGCCGGCATCAATCGTGGCGCGATCCGTGATCCCTGCAGGATTGTCGCGCGTCGGCATGAACTGCCGGAACACGGCCCAATGCTTGCGGCTGACGCTCTCCAGTCGTTCGAGCTCTGCCAGCGGATCGGGGTGATCATCGACACGCAGATCGAGCTCGGACCATTCCTCCTTGCCGTGGACCAGAAGGGCGGCCGACTGTTTGCCGCGCTTGTCACCGCCGGCGGCCTCACCGGCCTTCATGGCCGCGATCAGACGCTCCGCGAAGGGCAGGGCGTGGCTGGCGAGAAAGGCGTTTGCGGTCTCGTTCAGCACCTGCGGGCCGGCCAGCATGTTGCCGGCAATTGAAAAGCCCCGGCCTTCGAGATGGCCGCACCAGTCGATGCAGTCGCGGCCGGTGTGGGCGGCAATCTGGCCGTTGCGATCGAGGATGTGGAGCTGGCGGCTCTCGCGGCCGGGATCGGCAGATGTCAGCAGTTGCACGATCTCGCGCGGATGCCGGCCGTCGCGCAGCAGCGTGACGCCGTCGATGCCGTAATAGGGATTGACCAGCGCCTGGGTGGCGATGCCGCCGTGGCCGGCGACGATGAAGGGCACGCGCGCGCCGACGGCGAAGAAGCGGGTGGCGACGGCGATGCCGATCTGGCCGGTGAGATCGTCCTTGGCAATGATCGACCAGGTCATCGTCGCGTCGCTCTCTTATCGTCCGGCCGCGTAACCCTGCATGCCCCGCGGATTGGCCGCGGCGCGGCGGCGGCGGCCCACGCGGGAGGCCGCGGTGAGGCGGCCCTCCGACCAGTCGGGGCCGACTTCGACCACATGGCCGCGGCGGCGCAGCTCCTCGACGGTCGCCTTGGGCACGCGGCCCTCGACCACGAGCACGCCGGGGCGCGCGGTGCGCGGCCAGAATGAGATCGGGAAATGCTCGGAGTGCCACGCCGGCGCGTCGATCGACTCTTGCAGGTTCGTGCCGGCATGGACGTGGCGCAGGAAGAACTGCGTGTTCCACTGGTCCTGCTGGTCGCCGCCGGGCGAGCCCCAGGCGACGTAGGGTTCGCCGTCGCGCAGCGCCATGGTCGGCGACAGCGTGGTGCGCGGACGCTTGCCCGGCACCAGCGCGGCCGGATGATCCTCCTCCAGCCAGAACATCTGCGCGCGCGTCCCCAGGCAGAAGCCGAGCTCGGGGATGACCGGCGATGATTGCAGCCAGCCGCCGGAGGGCGTCGCCGAGATCATGTTGCCTTGGGAATCGATGATGTCGAAATGCACGGTGTCGCCGCGCACCTCGCCGAAGCGGCCGACGGTCGGCTCGCCCGAGCCCATTGCGCCGACGGCCTCGCGGTGGCCTTGGGCCTCGCGCAGCTTCACCTTGGCGCCGTAGCCGTCGAGCGTGCCGGGACGCAGCTCGAGCGAGGCCTTGTCGGTGATCAGCTTGCGCCGCTCGTCGTTGTAGGCATCGGACAGCAGCATGCCGATCGGGATGTCGGCAAACTTCGGATCGCCGTAGAACGCTTCGCGGTCGGCGAACGCAAGCTTCGCCGCTTCGATCTGCCAATGGATGAAGTCGGGTCCGGTCGGATCGAGGCCGTCGAGCGCAAAGCCCTTGAGCAGTGCGAGCTGCTGCAGCAGCACCGGGCCCTGGCTCCAGACGCCGGCCTTGCACACGGTGTAGCGGCCGTACTCGTAGGTGAGCGGCGCCTCGATGGTCGGCTGCCAGCGCGCCATGTCGTCGGCGGTCAGCACGCCCTTGTGACGCGAACCCGAGACGTCCATCACTTCCTGCGTCCGGCAGAAGCGGTCGATCGCCTCGGCGACGAAGCCCTGCGACCAGGCCTTGCGCGCGCGCTCGATCTGCGCGTCGCGATCATCACCCGCGCTTTCGCCTTCACTCAGGATGCGCGCGTAGGTTTCCGCGAGCTGTGGATTGGTGAACAGCGTGCCCGGTCTCGGCACCTCGCCATTGGGCAGATAGAGCGCGGCCGAGGTCGGCCAATGCGTCTTGAACAGCTGCTCGACGGTCTGGATCGTCGCGGAGACGCGCTCGACCAGCGGATAGCCGTCGCGCGCGTAGGAAATTGCCGGCTCCAGCACGTCGCGCAGCCGCATCGTGCCATAGTCGCGCAGCAGCAGCATCCAGGACTCGAAGGTGCCGGGCACGCAGGCCGCGAGCAGGCCGGTGCCGGGGATCATGTCGAGGCCCTCGCGCTTGTAGTGCGCGATGGTGGCGCCTGATGGCGCCGGGCCCTGGCCGCAGATGACCTCGGTGCGTCCGCGTCTGACGTCGTGCAGGATGATCGGCACGTCGCCGCCGGGACCGTTCAGATGCGGCTCCACCACCTGCAGGGTGAAGGCCGCCGCGACGCCGGCATCGAAGGCGTTGCCGCCGCGCTCCAGCATCGCCATGCCCACCGCGGTGGCCAGCCAGTGCGTCGAGGTGACGACGCCGAAGGTGCCGTCGATCTCGGGGCGGGTCGTGAAGGGATCGGGGTTGATGAAGCTCATGGCCGGCTTTGCCTATCCTATCGAGTCGCCGTCATTGCGAGCGAAAGCGAAGCAATCCAGGACCGTGGATGACGCCCTGGATTGCTTCGTCGCTTCGCTCCTCGCAATGACGATCCATTCAAATTTCGCCTCATCGCTCATCACAACTCAGGCCGGCACAGCGGCCGCGGCCGGCTGGTTCACCGCATGGCAGGCAACGCCGCCGATCAGCTCGGGCGCCTGCTGCCGGCACAGATCGAACGCGAGGGGACAGCGTGGGTTGAAGGTGCAGCCCGGAGGAGGGTTGATCGGGTTCGGGATCTCGCCCTTGACCGGAATGCGCTGGCGGCCCGACATCGACAGGTCCGGCACCGCGCCGAGCAGCATCTTGGTGTAGGGCATGCGCGGATCGCTGAACAGCGTGCGGCCGTCCGCGATCTCGACGATGCGGCCGAGATACATCACGCCGATGCGGCTCGCCATGTGGCGCACGACCGCGAGATTGTGGCTGATGAACAGATAGGTCAGGCCGAACTTGTCCTGCAGGTCGCGCATCAGATTGAGGATCTGCGCCTGTACGGAGACGTCGAGCGCCGAGGTCGGCTCGTCGCAGACGATGAACTCGGCCTCCGAGGCGAGCGCGCGCGCGATGGCGATACGCTGGCGCTGCCCGCCAGAGAATTCGTGCGGAAACTTCTGGCCGTCGTCGGGATGCAGGCCGACCAGGGTCAGCAGCTCGCCGACGCGGTCCTTGATCTGGCGCTCACCCTCGATGATGTCAAAGGCGCGGATCGGCTCGGCGATGATGCTATCGACGCGGAAGCGCGGATTGAGGCTCGCGTAAGGATCCTGAAACACCATCTGGATGCGGCGGCGCAGCGTGCGCCGCACCTGGGCCTGGCGCGCATCGCTCATCGACACGCCGTCGATGATGACCTCTCCCGACGTCGGCGCCAGCAGCCCGACCACCATGCGCGCGACCGTGGTCTTGCCCGAGCCGGATTCGCCGACCAGCGCGAAGGTCTCGCCCTTCCTGATGCCGAAGCTGACGCCGTCGACGGCCTTCAGGAATTCCTGCGGTTGACGCTCGATGACGCGGTTGAGCCAGGGCTTCGAGACGTCGAACACCCGGCGCAGATTCCTGACCTCGACGAAATCGGTCATGCCGCGGTCTCCGTCGCGCGATCATAGAGGTGACAGGCGACCGCCTGCGTGCCTTGGCGCAGCGGCTCGGGCCGATCGACGCGGCAGCGGTCGAAGGCGAAGCTGCAGCGCGGATTGAACGAGCAGCCGGGCGGGATCGCGGACAGTCGCGGCATCGAGCCTGGGATCTGCACCAGCCGCTTCTCCTCGCCCGCGAGTGTCGGGATCGCACCCATCAGGCCCTTGGCATAGGGGTGCAGCGGGTTCTGGATCACCTCCTGCACCGGGCCGATCTCGGCCACGCGGCCGGCATACATCACCGCGACGCGGTCGCAGGTCTCGGCGATCACGCCCATGTCGTGGGTCACCAGCATCACGGCGGTGCCGTGGTCGCGGCCGAGCCGCTTGATCAGCGAGATGATCTGCGCCTGCACGGAAACGTCGAGCGCGGTGGTCGGCTCGTCGGCGATGATCAGCTCCGGCTCGGCGCACAGCGCCAGCGCGATCACGACGCGCTGGCGCATGCCGCCGGAGAATTCGTGCGGATAGCCGTCGATGCGCTTCTCGGGCGCCGATATGCCGACCTCGGCGAGCAGGTCGATGGCGCGCTTGCGCGCCTGCTGCTCGGTGAGGTTGGTGTGGGTCCTGATGGTCTCGATGATCTGGTCGCCGACGCGATACAGCGGATTGAGCGAGGTCAGCGGATCCTGGAAGATCATGCCGATGCGCTTGCCGCGCACCTTGCGCATCTCCTCCGGCGGCAGGTTGTCGATCCGCAGGCCGGAGAGCTGGATCTCGCCGCCGGAGATGCGGCCCGGGGGATCGATCAGGCCGATCACGGCGAGGCCGGTGACGGATTTGCCGGCACCGGATTCGCCGACGACGCCGAGCACCTCGCCCTTGGCGATGTCGTAGGAGACGCCGTCGATCGCGCGCAGGGTGCCGCGCCGGGTCGCGAACTCGACCTGCAGGTTGCGCACGGACAGAACGGGGGCGGTCATGAGCTCAAGCCTTGGAAGGACGCATTCACGCGGGTCACCGCAGTTTCGGGTTGAGGGCGTCGCGCAGCCAGTCGCCGAGCAGGTTGATGGCGAGGATCAGTCCGGCCAAAGCGATGCCGGGGAAGGCGACGATCCACCATTCGCCGGCGAACAGATAGTTGTTGCCGATCCGGATCAGGGTCCCGAGCGAGGGCATCGTTTCGGGCATGCCCGAGCCGAGGAACGACAAGGTCGCCTCGGTGATGATCGCCAGCGCCAGGTTGATGGTGGCGATGACCAGCACGGGACCGGTGGTGTTGGGCAGCACGTGGCGCAGCATGATGACCGGCGCGGGCAGGCCGATCAGCTGAGCTGCGGCGACGTAGTCCTTGTTCTTCTCGACCAGCACTGAGCTCCGCACCGTGCGCGCATATTGCACCCAGAAGGAGAGGCCGATCGCCAGCACGAGCACGACCAGCATGCTGAGCCAGTCCAGCCGGTTGCCGGACACCGACTTGGCGATGCCGTTGACCAGCAAAGCGATCAGGATCGGCGGAAAGGTGAGCTGGACGTCGGCGATGCGCATGATCACGGTGTCGACCCGGCCGCCGAAATAGCCCGCGATCAGGCCGAGGCCGATGCCGAGCGCGCCGGAAAAGGCGACGCCGAGAACGCCGACCAGGAGCGAAATCCGCAGGCCGTAGAGGATGGCCGAGAGCACGTCGCGACCCTGCTCGTCGGTGCCGAGCAAAAACGGGCTCTGTCCGTCGGCGGTCCATAGCGGCGAAATCCGCGAGTTCAACAGCTGCAATTGGGCCGGGTCGAACGGGTTCTGCGGCGACAGCAGCGGCGCGAAGATCGCCAGCAGGAAGAACAACAGCGTGATCACGGCCGCGGCGACCGTCAGCTTGGAGCGGCGGAAGGAATAGAACAGGTCGCTCGCAAGCGCGCGCT
Organism: Bradyrhizobium sp. SZCCHNRI3043; assembly: GCF_032377735.1. NCBI lineage: Bacteria > Pseudomonadati > Pseudomonadota > Alphaproteobacteria > Hyphomicrobiales > Nitrobacteraceae > Bradyrhizobium > Bradyrhizobium sp. SZCCHNRI3043. The sequence goes on along the minus strand of NZ_JAUHID010000010.1, from coordinate 173,283 downwards.
TCAGCCATCCGTCGGTGGCGCGCGGCGTCTCGACGGGAGTGGGATGAGGAAGGGCTGCGTCGCTCATGATCAGGCCGGCCGGCTGATGGTCGCGCGCAGGCGCGGATCGACCACGGTGTAGAGGATATCAACCACGAGATTGATGGTGACGAAGATCAGCGACACCATCATCAGGTAGGCCGCCATGATCGGGATGTCGACGTTCTGCACCGCCTGCACGAACAACAGGCCCATTCCCGGCCATTGGAACACCTGCTCGGTGATGATCGAGAACGCGATCACCGAGCCGAACTGCAGGCCGACCACGGTGATCACCGGCACCAGCGTGTTGCGCAGCGCATGGCCGAAATGAATCGCGCGCGTGGTCAGCCCACGGGCGCGGGCGAAGCGGATGTAGTCGGTGCGCAGCACCTCGAGCATCTCGGCGCGGACCAGCCGCATGATCAAGGTCATCTGGAACAGGCCGAGCGTGATCGAGGGCATGATCAGCGCCTTCCAGCCTGAGACGGTGAACAGGCCTGATGTCCACCAGCCGAGCCTGACGGTGTCGCCGCGGCCGAACGACGGCAGCCAGCCCAGCGTGACCGAGAACAGATAGATCAGGAGGATGCCGATCAGGAAGGTCGGCAAGGAGATGCCGATCAGCGATACCATCTGGAACAGCTTGGCGAGCAGGGAGTCGCGGTGCAGCGCCGAGAACACGCCCATCAGGATGCCGAAGAACAGCGCCAGGATCGTCGCGCAGATCGCAAGCTCCAGCGTCGCCGGCATGCGCTCCTTGAGCAGATCGGAAACCGGCTGCCGGAACTGATACGAGACGCCGAACTTGAACTGCGCCGCGTCGAACAGATAACGGCCGAATTGCACGATGAACGGATCGTCGAGGCCGAGCGACTGGCGGATGCTGGCCCGTTCCGCGGCCGACGCGTCGATCGGCACGATCTGGCTCACCGGATCTCCGGCGAAGCGGAACATGGCGAACGCGATGATTCCGACGGCGATCATGACGCCGATGGCCTGAATTGCTCGGCGAAGCGCGAAGGCGAGCATCTGATCCTTTCAGATCCTTCGAGATGCGGCGGCGCGTAGCACTTGCCGCAGGAAATGAAAAGTCCCGAAAAGCAGTTCTGCTTTCCGGGACTAGTCGTTGCGTGTGGACTACTCGGTCTTGGTGGCGAGGAACAGCAGCACGGCGTTGTCGGCGCGCAGCGGGATCTTCACCTTCTTCGAGACGCCCCAGGCCACCGCCTGCTGATGCAGCGGGATGTAGCCGTAATCCTTGATGCCGATCTCGAAGGCCTGCTTGATCAACTGATCGCGCTTGGCGGTATCGGTCTCGACCAGGACCTTGTCGGTCAGGGCGTCGAACTCCTTGTTGCAGTAATTGCCGAGATTGGCTTCGCCGCGGGTGGCGTCCTTGGCGTCGTCACGGCAGCCCATGATGTCGTGCATCACGTTGTGGGCGTCCATCGACGACGGCGTCCAGCCGAGCAGGAAGAACGAGGTGTTGTAGCCGCCGGGCTTCAGCACCTTGGCGAAGTACTGCGCCTTGGGCTGCGCATTCAGGTTCACCTTGACCCCGATGCGCGCGAGCATGCCGACGACGGCCTGGCAGATCGCGGCGTCGTTGACGTAGCGGTCGTTGGGGCAGTCCATGCCGACCTCGAAGCCGTCGGGATAGCCGGCCTCCGTCAGCAGCTTCTTGGCCGCGTCGGGATCGTATTTCGGCCGCGTGAACTCCTTCGACAGCGCATAGAGCTGCGGCGCGATCATCAGCGCCGACGGCGTCGACAGGCCGCGCATGACGCGGGTCTTGATCAGCTCGATGTCGATGGCCTTGTAGAACGCTTCGCGGACGCGGATGTCCTTGAACGGGTTCTTGCCCTTGACGTTGGAGTAGAGCAGCTCGTCACGGGTCTCGTCCATGCCGAGAAAGATCGTGCGCAGCTCGGGCCCCTTCAGGACCTGGGCGTTCGGGCTCGAATCGACGCGGCCGATATCCTGCACCGGGACCGGCTCGATGATGTCGACCTCGCCGGACAGCAGCGCGGCGACGCGCGTGGCGTCGGAGGCGATGGTGGTGAACACGATCTCCTTCAGATTGTGCTCGGGCTTGCCCCACCAGTTCGGATTGACCTTGAACACGGTCTTCACACCGGGCTGATGGCTCTCGATGATGAAGGGGCCGGTGCCGTTCTCATGCAGCGCGGCGTAGCTCGGCGTGGTTGCCGACACCGGGGTCGGCGCGACCGAGTTGTTGTCCTCGCACCACTTCTTGCTCATGATGTACCACGTATCCCATTGCGAGATCAGGATGGGATTGGGGGCATCGAGCTTCACGTCGACCGTGTAGTCGTCGACCTTGATGAATTTTGCGTCCGGCGGAACGTTGGACAGGAAGTTGGAGCCGGTGGCGCGGACGCGATCGGCGGAGAAGATCACGTCGTCGGCGGTGAAGGGTTCGCCATTGTGGAACTTGACGCCCTTGCGCAGATGGAAGCGCCAGCGGGTCGGCTCGGGCGTTTCCCAGCTCTCGGCCAGCGCGGGGACGATCTTCAGGTCCTTGTCGCGCGCGGTCAGTCCCTCATAGACGTGGGCATGGTGCGCAATCGTGGTCGATTCCTTGAAGGTATAGGGATCGAGCGACTTCAGGGTGCCCTGGTTGGCGTAGCGCAGGGTCTGGGCCGAGGCCGGCATGACGGCGAGGCCGAATGCGACCGCTGCCGCGATGAGCAGGGATTTGCGTCCCGACATATGTTCAAATTCTCCGCGTTTGACGCTTGTTTTCTCGGCAGGCGCGATTGTGTCCGGCCTGCCTTGCTTCGAAGTTCGTGATTTCTGCAGCGCCTCTTGCACGAACTTCAAGAAGCAACAAGACGCCGGGCGATATGCTTGCAAGTCTGATGCCGCGCCGGAATGAACTGATCCCGTTGGCTCTGGCCTGGCGGTGCGCCGTACGACCCGCGGCAGATCGATCAGAATATGTTGCCAGAGTTCAGCGGCGGCACACAAGTGCAGTTTGTTTAAGCCTAAACGATAAGGTTATCCCCCGCCGCCGCTGTGCGGCGCACGCGGGGGGCGGCGTCCGGGATGGGCGGAAGGCTCCCGGATTGACCATGTCCCGGGAATTGCGCACCTGCAGCAAGGCGCCGCTTGCTAGAAGGGGGGCGGCGCGGTGATACTGGACACCCCCTGCCGCGAGTCCGGGATCGGCGTTCCTGGTGAAGGGAGCCCGGCCCGGGCTGGCGTCGGGATGGTTCGAACAGCGGAGCGGACATGAAAGTCAATATCGAGATCGATTGCACACCGCTCGAAGCGCGGCAGTTTTTCGGACTTCCCGATGTCGGTCCGATGCAGGCCGCGGTCATGGACCGGCTGCAGAACCAGATGACGAGCAACATCGACAAGCTGACGCCCGAAGCCATCATGCAGAGCTGGTTCACCTTCGATCCCCGCCTGGCCGAACGGTTTCAGGACCTGATGCTGACCATGACGGGCCTCGGCGGCAGCCGCTCGAACGACAAGAAGTCGGCCTGACGCGGCCGACGGCTGCACGGATTTCGCTTGCGCGGAACTCCGAAGAGAAGCGGCGTGACGTCACGGCATGGAGCAGGCTCCACGCCGACGCCGAAGACCGGTCGAAAAAGGCCGGCTGAACAGCTTCAGGGGAGGATGCATGACCGATCCGTCTTGGATGCCGGCGCTGCAGTTCGCGACGACCAACGGCATTCGCATGGGCTATTACGAGGCGGGCCCCGTCAGCGACCGGCCGCCGATGATCCTCTGTCACGGCTGGCCGGAACTGGCCTTTTCCTGGCGGCATCAGATCAAGGCGCTGGCCGAGGCCGGCATCCGCGTCATCGCACCCGATCAGCGCGGCTATGGCGCGACCGACCGGCCGGAGCCGGTCGAGGCCTATGATCTCGAGCATCTCACCGCCGACCTCGTCGGTCTGCTCGATCACCTGAAGATCGACAAGGCGATCTTCGTCGGTCACGACTGGGGCGGCTTCGTCGTCTGGCAGATGCCGCTGCGCTATCCGCAGCGTGTCGCCGGCGTCGTCGGCATCAACACGCCGCATCTGCCACGCGCGCCCGCTGATCCCATTGCCATCATGCGTAAGCGGTTCGGCGACATGATGTACATCGTGCAGTTCCAGGATCCCGCACGCGAGCCGGATCGCATCTTCGGCAGCCGCGTCGCGGAGACCTTCGATGCCTTCATGCGCAAGCCGCTGCCGCGCAGCGATGCGCCGCCGACGGAGCCGCCGGCCGGCGGGATCGCAGCCTCGCCATCGCTCAACCTGGCGTTCCCACAGATGATCGCGGCCTATGACGCCGCCAAGGACATGCGGCAGCCGATCCTGTCGGAGGCGGAGAAGCAGGTGTTCGTCGACACCTTCACACGCACCGGCTTCACCGGCGGCATCAACTGGTATCGCAACATGACGCGGAACTGGCAGCGCTCGGAAGGGCTCGATCATACGGTGCGGGTGCCGGCACTGATGATCATGGCGGAGAACGACGCCGTGCTGCCGCCCTCGGCCGCTGACGGCATGGAGAAGCTGGTGCCGGACCTGGAGAAACATCTCGTCCGCGACAGCGGCCATTGGACGCAGCAGGAGCAGCCCGCGGAGGTCAGCGCCAAGCTGATCGAATGGCGGCGGCGACGGTTCGGTTGAAGAACGGCCGAGGCAGATTGCACGTCCGAGTGAGAGGCTGCGGCCGAGCCAAACAACAACAAACAACAACAGGTGTCGTCAAGCCTGCCGACGCAGCGCGTCGGCTCTCCTAAGCCGCCTGCGCATTCGCGCCGTGCGCGTGCTCGGCGATCGCGTCGATGATCTGCGGCCACATCGGCCGCGGAGTGGCGTGGCCCATGCCGTCGATCATCAGGAGCTTGGCATTTGGAATCGACTCCGCGGTGTCCTTGCCGGCGGTGGGATGGACCAGCGGGTCGACCTTGCCGTGGATCACGAGTGTCGGCGCCGTCACCAGATGCAGCCGCGGCTTGCGGCTGCCGGAGGCCAGGATCGCGCGCAACTGACGTCCGACGCCGGCGGGATTGATGCCGCGCGCGAAGCAGCGTTCGGCGAGCGCCACGTCACTTGCCTCGTCCTCGGGAAATGAGCCGACGCGCAGCGCCTTCCAGGTCTTCTGGAAGCGCTTGATGTACTCGTCCTTGGTCTTCGGCGGCGGCGCCATCAGCAGCATCGCGACCTCGCGCGTCGGCGGCGGGATGCGCGGATTGCCGGTCGTCGACATGATCGATGTCAGCGAGCGCACGCGCTGCGGAAAGGAGATCGCGATCTCCTGCGCGATCATGCCGCCCATCGAGGCGCCGACCAGATGCGCCGACTTGATGTCGAGCGCGTCCATCAGGCCGACCGTGTCCTTGGCCATGTCGAGCAGCTTGTAGGGTGCGGAGACCGGGATGTTGAAGAAGCGCAGCTTGATCAGCTCGAACGGCGTCAACCGGCGACCGCCATGCAGCTTGCTCGATTGGCCGATGTCGCGGTTGTCGAAGCGGATCACGCGGAAGCCGCGGCTTGCGAGCTGTTCGCAGAACTCATCATACCAGATGATCATCTGCCCGCCGAGGCCCATGATCAACACGAGGGGAGGGGCAGCCGGGTCGCCGAAGATCTCATAGCAGATGTCGATACCGTTGGCGCGCACAGTCTGCGGCAGCTGATGAGCAGTTGCAGTCACTTGATCCCTCGTTCAAAGCCTTGGAACCCTCTATGGCATGGGTCTGTTGCTTGAGAGAAGCAAGCTACAAGTTCTCCCGCACCGCAACGAAGGCGTGCTATGAGAGGTTGTGTTTGAGTCTTGTGTTGGTCTGAAGGAGCGTGCCGATGGCGAACAAATCCGGCGACCCGATCGCATTCTGGCAGCAGATGGTCGGTGAGATGCAGAGGAGCTTCAGCGCCTTCACGCGGCTGCGCCCGATGGGCGTGACGCCCCGTCCATCCTCCAATGATCCCGCAACTGGTTCAGGAAACGGACAGAAGCCCATGGTCGATCTGATGGAAAACTACTTCGCCGGCATGAACGTGCCGAGCCGTGGTCAGCTCACCGCCTTGAATGAGCGGCTCGCCTCCATCGAGGGCGAGCTGGCGGAGACACGGGCGTTGTTGAAGGAGCTGCTGGCTTCCGCGCAGGTGCCCGCGACGACGCCCGCCGATCTCGCTCCGCAGTTGAACGAGATCAAGAGCGTGCTGGATTCGCTTCTCTCCGCGTCCAAGGCGCCGGCGCCAGTCGTGGCGCCGCCGCGCGACGTCACGCCGGACTTGAAGGGGATCAAGGACTTGCTCAACGAGCTTCTTGCCGCAACCAAGGCTCCGCAACCGGCGGCGAAACCCGCCGTCGACGTCACGCCTCAGTTGAGCGAGATCAAAGCATTGCTCGACCAGACGCTGAACGCTGCCAAAGCACCCGATCCGTCACCGACAGTCGCGATCGAGGCAGAGTTGCGCGCGATCCGGGCCATGCTCGACACGATGAAGCCGTCGCAGCCGGTCGACGCCACGCCCAAGGCTGATGAGGCGGCTCCAAAGCCGGCCGAGGCGGCCCGGCCGGGGAAGAACCGCAACAAGAAGCACGGCGGCGCCCCTGCCGAGCACTGAGGTTCGCCCGAACGCCCCGACTTGCGAGGGGCGCTCTGAGGTGGCGAGTCCTTTTGTCCCAGCCTAGAATGGTGCATTGCAACATTTATGTTGCGGCGCACCATTCGGAATGATATAGCTGAGTCACTCCGGTTTCATAAGGGACGGAGTGAGCCCATAGCTCAGAACCATTGAGGATGGAGACAGCCATGACCACCGAGACCAATACCGTGTTCGACACCGTCAAGGACGCCTTTGCACCGGTGACCGACGCGTTCAAGAACCTGCAGACGATGGAAGTGCCGGAGTCCGCGCGGGAGTTCGTCAAGAAGACCGCGTCGACCGCCAAGGAGCGCGCTGCGGAGGCCCTCGCTGGCTCCGAGAAGGTGACGTCGGCGATCGAGACCGCTGTGTTCGACGGCGTGACCGAGGCCGGCAAGATCAGCCGCAACATTCAGCAGGCGCTGTATCAGGACACCGAGGCCTTCTTCGACGGCATCGACCGGCTGGCGTCCGCCAAGTCGATCAGCGAGGCCGTCCAGATCCAGGGTGAGCTGGCCCGTGCCCGTGGCGAGGCGCTCGTCGCGCGCGCCAAGTCGACCAGCGAGTATGTCGGCAAGCTCGTCACCGAGGGTGCCAAGCTCGCCCAGGAGAACATGGCCAAGGCCTACAACAAGACCGCCTGAGCGCGTCTCGCGCGTCAGACGATCGACCTGCAAGGCCCGCATCGTGCGGGCCTTTTCTTTTGCGATCGGGTGAAACCGGCTAAAGCCTTCGCCATGCCGCAGCCGCTGTCCCGGATCGTCCATCAGCTCAAGAGCGAGCCGTCGCGCACGGGGTCGCTGATCATCACCGTGTTCGGCGACGCCATCGTGCCGCGGGGCGGCAGCGTTTGGCTCGGCACCTTGCTCGCCTTCTTCGAAGGGCTGGCCATCGACGGCAGCGTGGTGCGCACGGCGATGTCGCGGCTGACGGCGGAAGGCTGGTTCGAGCGCACCAGAATAGGCCGCAACAGCTTCTATCGCCTGACCCGTCGCGGCGAGCAGACCTTCGCCGGTGCCACCCGCCACATCTACGATTCGCCGCCGGCGGAATGGAACGGCAGCTTCGAACTGCTGCTCATCGGCAGCGCCGATGATCGCGAGCAGGCGCGCGCCGCCCTGCGCGATGCCGGTTTCGGCAGCCCGCTGCCCGGCGTGTTCGTGGCCCCCGCGAGCATCGCCGTCCCTGACGCTGTGGAGGGGGCCATCCGCCTGCAGGCGTCGGCCGGCTCCGACATGGCACGGCGGCTGGTGGCCGAGAGTTGGGCGCTGGAGCGGACGGCGGAGGCGTACCGCAAGTTCACCGCCTCCTTTGCGCCGCTCAAGGACAGCATCGCGCGCGGCGAGGCGCTCTCCGCCGGCCAGGCCTTCACCGCGCGGATCCTGCTGATTCACCACTACCGGCGCATCGTGCTGCGCGATCCGCTGCTGCCGGCCGAGTTGCTGCCGGGGAATTGGCCGGGACGGCAGGCCCGGGCGCTGTGTGGCGAGATCTATCGGTTGCTGCTGCCGGGTTCCGAGCGCTGGCTCGACGCCCATGCGACCAACGATCAGGGCCCGTTGCCGGAGGCCGGCGCGGCGCTGCAGCGGCGTTTCGCCGACGTGCATGAGGCACCCTGATATATTACAGAATTCGATTGCACGGATAAAATATCGTTATATATTGGCGGCAACCAAGTCCTGGGAGGACGTCGCCGCATGTACACGCAGGCGCTCAATTCGCCCGAGGAGGGCAGCTTCGCCGAGGACGCTGGACGCGCCTCGCGCTTTCAGGCCCGCATCGATGCCGAAGAGCGCATCGAGCCCAATGACTGGATGCCGTCGGCCTATCGCAAGACGCTGATCCGGCAGATCTCCCAACACGCCCATTCCGAAATCGTCGGCATGCTGCCCGAGGGCAACTGGATCACGCGCGCGCCGAGCCTGCGCCGCAAGGCGGCGTTGCTCGCCAAGGTCCAGGACGAATGCGGCCATGGGCTGTATCTCTACGCCGCAGCCGAGACGCTCGGCGCCTCGCGCGAGGAGCTGGTCGATGCGATGCTGGCCGGTAAGGCGAAGTACTCCTCGATCTTCAACTATCCCACCCTGACCTGGGCGGATATCGGTGTGATCGGCTGGCTGGTCGACGGCGCCGCGATCATGAACCAGATTCCGTTGTGCCGCTGCTCCTATGGTCCCTATGCGCGCGCGATGATCCGCGTCTGCAAGGAGGAATCGTTCCATCAGCGGCAGGGCTACGAGATCATGCTGACGCTCTGCCGCGGCACCGCCGAGCAGAAGGCGATGGCGCAGGATGCGCTGAACAGGTGGTGGTGGCCGGTGCTGATGATGTTCGGCCCGCCCGACCAGGCCAGCCAGCACAGCGACACCTCGACGAAGTGGAAGATCAAGCGCTTCTCGAATGACGAGCTGCGCCAGAAGTTCATCGATGCCACCGTGCCGCAGGCGCAGTATCTCGGTCTGACGATTCCTGATCCCGAGATGAAACAGGACGAGCAGGGCCATTGGCGGCACGGCCCGATCGACTGGAACGAGTTCAAGCAGGTGCTGGCCGGCAACGGCCCGTGCAACCGCGACCGGATGGCGGCGCGCCGCAAGGCGCATGCCGACGGCGTCTGGGTGCGCGAGGCCGCCGCGGCCTATGCAGAGAAGCGCGCGCGGCGCCAGATGGCGCAAGCGGCCGAATAGCAGGGAGATCGAAATGGCGACGCCGAACACGCCGTTGTGGGAGGTCTTCATCCGCAGCCGCAACGGGCTCGCGCACAAGCATTGCGGCTCGCTGCATGCGCCGGATGCGACCATGGCGCTGCAGGCCGCGCGCGACATCTACACCCGCCGCGGCGAGGGTCTGTCGATCTGGGTGGTGCCGTCGAGCGCGATCACCGCGTCCGATCCCGCCGACAAGGGCATGATGTTCGAGCCGGCGGAGTCGAAGATCTATCGCCACCCGACGTTCTACGAGGTGCCCGAGGAAGTCGGGCATATGTGATCGGCTGAGGATCTCAGTCGTCGTCATTGCGAGCGCAGCGAAGCAATCCAGACTGCCTGCTCGGATGAATCCCTGGATTGCTTCGCTGCGCTCGCAATGACGGAGTTCGTGGCGACCTGATCGGACCACAACCATGACCGCACCCTCGATCATCGTCTCCGAGACCCCGCTGGTGCTCTACACCTTGCGTCGCGCCGACGATGCGCTGATCCTCGGCCATCGCCTCTCCGAATGGTGCGGCCATGCGCCGATGCTGGAAGAGGACATGGCGCTGTCCAACATGGCGCTCGACCTGATCGGCCAGGCGCGCGAGCTCTATGGCTACGCCGCCAAGGTCGAGGGCTGCGACAACGACGAGGACAAGCTCGCTTATCTCCGCGACGTCAGACAGTACCGTAACCTGCTGCTGGTCGAACGCCCGAATGGTGACTTCGCGCATACGATGGTGCGCCAGCTCTTCTACGCGGCGTTCGCCGATCTCTATTGGCGGGGCATGATGGGCTCCACCGATGCGACGCTGGCGGCGATCGCGGCCAAGTCTGAGAAGGAATGCGCCTATCATCTGCGCCATGCCAGCGAATGGGTGATCCGGCTCGGTGACGGCACCGACGAAAGCCACCGCCGCGGGCAGGCTGCGATCGACGATCTCTGGGCCTATACGGGAGAGATGTTCAGTGTCGACGATGCGGAGCGCGGCCTGATCGATGCCGGCATCGCGATCGATCCGACGATGCTGCTGCCGGAATGGCTGTCGATCGTCTCGCATGTCGCGCGTGAGGCGACATTGGTGCTGCCGGAGAACGACTGGATGCAGCAGGGCGGCCGCGACGGGCGTCACAGCGAGCATCTCGGCCATCTCCTCAGCGAGCTGCAATACATGCAGCGCAGCTTCCCCGGTGCGTCGTGGTAGTCGCCGAATTGAGCCCGGCTGAGCTGCGCCAGCGTGCCTGGGAGGCGGCGGCGTCGGTGGTCGATCCGGAAATCCCGGTGCTGACGATCGACGATCTCGGCGTGCTGCGCGAGGTCGAGGTGGTCGGCGAACGGGTCGAGGTCGCGATCACGCCGACCTATTCCGGCTGCCCGGCGATGAACATGATCGCGCTCGAGATCGAGCTGGCGCTGGAGCGCGCCGGCTTCCGCGAGGCCAGCGTGCGTACTGTGCTGTCGCCGGCCTGGACCACGGACTGGATGAGCGAGGAGGGGCGACGCAAGCTGCGGGAGTACGGCATCGCGCCGCCGCAGCCGTCGAGCGGCCGGCGCGCGCTGTTCGGCGTGGCCGAGGTTGCGTGTCCGCAATGCGGATCCGCCAACACCGAGCAGCTCGCCGAATTCGGCTCGACCTCTTGCAAGGCGCTGTGGCGCTGCAGATCGTGCCGCGAGCCGTTCGATTATTTCAAGTGCCACTGATGCCACAGCCGTCATTGCGAGCGAAGCGAAGCAATCCAGGGCCACGCCCGAAGCCCTGGATTGCTTCGTCGCTTCGCGCCTCGCAATGACGGGAGGATGAACCCGATGTCGACAACGCCACGCTTCCATCGTCTCGCCGTCCGTGACCTGCGCCGGGAGGCGCCCGATGCGGTGTCGCTGACCTTTGCGATTCCGAACGAGCTTGCCGATGACTATCGCTTCGCGCCAGGGCAATACCTCACGCTCAAGACCACGCTCGGCGGCGAGGAGGTCCGGCGCTCCTATTCGATCTGCTCCGGTCCCGATGACGACGAGATCCGGATCGCCGTGAAGCGTGTCGATGGCGGCGCATTCTCCAGCTTCGTCACCGACGAATTGAGGCGCGGCGACGAGATCGACGTCATGACGCCGACCGGCCGTTTTGGCGTGGCACTGCAGCCTGAGGCCGCGCGTACTCATGTCGGCCTTGCCGCCGGCTCCGGAATCACGCCGATCCTCTCGATCGTGAAAGCCGTGCTGGCGCGGGAGCCGCGCAGCCGCTTCTTCCTGTTCTACGGCAACCGCACCACCGCAGGCATGCTGTTCCGCGAACAGCTCGAGGAGCTGAAGGATCGCTTCCTCGACCGCTTCTCGGTGTTCCACGTCATCTCCGGCGAGGAGCAGGACCTGCCGATCCTGCACGGCCGCCTCGACGGCGAGAAGGTGCGCGTGCTCCTGCGTTCGCTGGTGCCGGCCGAGAGCATCGATCATGTCTTCATCTGCGGCCCCACCGGCATGAGCGAGGACATCGCGGCCACCTGCCGCGCGCTCGGCATCGCTGACGAGCGCGTCCATGTCGAGCGCTTCGTCTCGGGCGCCGGCGGCAAGCCGCGGCCGAAAGCTGTCGTGCCTGATACGGCGCCCCCCAAGGCGATCGCCGCGCTGATCATCGACGGCAAGCGCCGCGAGGTCCCGGTCGCCGACGGCGAGGCCATTCTCGACGCCGCGCTTCGCGCCGGTGTGGACTTGCCCTTCGCCTGCAAGGGCGGCATGTGCTCGACCTGCCGCGCCAAGCTGGTGGAGGGGAGAGCGGAGATGGAGCTGAACTACTCGCTGGAGCCATGGGAGCTGCAGGCTGGCTTTGTGCTCACGTGTCAGGCCAGGCCGGTGACGGAGCGCGTGGTGGTGGACTACGATCATGTGTGAGGTAGTGGCCGCGAAATTTCGACCGCTGATCGAGGCTGATGTGAGCACGCTCGCTCGGCTCGCTCGCTGCACCTCGCCCCGCAGGCGGGGCGAGGTCGGATTGCATCGTTAGATGCAATCCGGGTGAGGGGGACTCTCCGCGAGTTCGGTGCGTGGAGAGTCTCCCTCACCCCAACCCTCTCCCCGCAGGCGTGGCGAGGGAGCTCACTGTCATCGGCGCTCAATCTCGATTTCATCTCTGAACGGCTACCCCACCGGCCGCTTGTCCTTGATCCGTTTCGCCTTGCCGGCCGAGCGTTCCAGCGTGTCGGGCGGGACGACCTTCACCTTTGCCGTGAGGCCGATGGTGTTCTTGATGTGGATGGAGATGCGCTCGGCGTGCGCGCCGAGGCCGGTCTCGTCCCAATGCTCCGGTCGCGACTCCGCGTAGATCGTCAGCTCGTCCATGCGGCCCTCGCGCGTCAGCTCCAGCATGAAATGGCCGCCGCACCATTCGGTCGACAGCAGGATCTCCTCGATCTGTGACGGGAACAGGTTGACGCCGCGCAGGATGATCATGTCATCGGAGCGGCCCGTGACCTTCTCCATCCGTCGCATGCCCGGCCGCGCGGTGCCCGGCAGCAGCCGGGTCAGATCGCGGGTGCGATAGCGGATGACGGGGAAGGCCTCCTTGGTCAACGAGGTGAACACCAGTTCGCCCATCTCGCCGTCGGGCAGCACCTTGCCGGTGTCGGGATCGACGATCTCCGGATAGAAGTGATCCTCCCAGATGTGCAGTCCGTCCTTGGTTTCCAGGCATTCCTGCGCCACGCCAGGGCCGATCACCTCGGACAGGCCGTAGATGTCGGTGGCATCCATCGCAAATGCGTCCTCGATCTCGGCGCGCATTGCATTGGTCCATGGCTCGGCGCCGAAGATGCCGATCCTGAGCGAACTCTGCCGCGGATCGAGGCCCTGACGCTTGAACTCGTCGAGGATTGCCAGCATGTAGCTTGGCGTCACGGTGATGATGTCAGGGCGGAAATCATTGATCAGCTGCACCTGCCGCTCGGTCATGCCGCCGGAGATCGGCACCACCGTGCAGCCGAGCTGCTCGGCGCCGTAGTGGACGCCGAGGCCGCCGGTGAACAGGCCGTAGCCATAGGCGTTGTGGATGATCATGCCGCTGCGGCCGCCGGCGGCGCGGATCGAGCGTGCCATCACGGCCGACCAGGTCGCGATGTCGTTGCGGGTATAGCCGACCACGACCGGCTTGCCGGTCGTGCCCGAGGAGGCGTGCACCCGTACCAGTTGCTCGCGCGGCACGGCGAACATGTTGAACGGGTAATTGTCGCGCAGGTCGGTCTTCACCGTGAACGGAAACTTGCCCAGATCGGCAAGCTCGCGGAAATCCGACGGATGCACGCCGGCCTTGTCGAAAGCCTGGCGGTAATGGGTGACGTTGTCGTAGGCGTGCTTGAGCGACCAGGCGAGCCGGCGGGTCTGCAGCGCCATGATCTCGTCGCGCGAGGCCCGCTCGGTGTCGTCCATCTCGGGAACGTAGCTGCCGGTCGATTGAAGCTTGGTCGATGTCATGGTCAGGTCCTCCGGCGGGGGCGCGGGGCGATAGGGAAGCGGATCAGCTCGCGGCGGCCGGGACCAGCGTGCCGCCGATGCTGCGCGAATGGCCGCGGAATTCGGCGATCACCGTGTCGCCTGCCGTAACGCGGACATCATAGATGCCGGAGCGCCCGCTGCGCGACACCTCGTGCGCGCGGGCAAGCAGAACGTCGCCGAGCTTGCCGGGGCGGATGAAGCTGATGCTGCCCTGTGCGGCCACGGTGCGGTCGTTGTGCGAGTTGCAGGCGAATGCGAAGGCGGAATCGGCCAGCGTGAAGATGAAGCCGCCATGGGCGATGCCATGGCCGTTGACCATGTGAGGCTGCACTTTCATCTGCAGGGTGGCGCGTCCGGGGCCGATCTCGACGATGTGCATGCCGAGCCCCTGGCTGGCGCGATCATCCTGCCACATCGCGTCGGCGCAGGCGCGGGCGAGAGCGTCGGGGGAAAGTGTCGCCACGCCGCTCACTGTGCGGCCTCCATGCATGCGCAATGCGTCGGCCACCCCTGAGGATGCGTTTCTGAAATCACGGCGTTCTCTCCCGTCGGTGCTTGTTGGAACAAGCATTCTCATCTAGTTAGGTGCGACATCGTGGCAAATATTCTGCGCGCGTCAAGCGAAAGCGCTGCCCGCGCAACGCGCGTGTTGTCCGCAACCGGAAGGATTCCTGAACGTGCCCGAAGCCGCCAATCTGGCCGTGATGGCCGGTCTCATGATCGGCCTGATCTATGGCGTGGTCGGGCTGCTCAGCGGCTTCTGCATGATGAGCAGCCTGCGCGGCTGGTGGGCCGACGGCGACCGCCGGCTGGTGCGAACTTACGTCCTGGCGATGGGCATCGCCATCGTCGCCACACAGCTGCTCGCGGCCAACGGGGCCGTCGATCTCGGCAAGTCGATCTATCTGCAGCCGACCTTCTCGGTGCCGCTGATGCTCTTGGGCGGTGTCCTGTTCGGCTACGGCATGGTGCTCGCCAACGGTTGCGGCTCGCGCGCGCTGGTGCTGCTCGGCCGCGGCAATTTGCGCTCCTTCGTCGTGGTGACGGTGCTGGCGATCGCAGCGGAGATGACGTTGAAGGGCCTGATCGCGCCGTTGCGCATCGCGCTGATGCAGGCCTCGCAGACCACGGCCGCGGCGACATCGCTTCCTGCGCTGCTGTCGGCCGGCGGCCTGCACGGTGCGCCAGCGCGCCTCTTGCCGGCGCTCGCGCTCGGCAGCGTGTTGATCGTGTTCGCCTTCGCGCATGCGCCGTTCCGGCGCGCACCGGGGCAGATGCTCGCCGGTCTCGTCGTCGGCCTGCTGGTCGCGGCCGGATGGTTTGCGACCGGCTATCTCGGCGCCGATGAGTTCAATCCGGTGCCGGTGGGCTCGCTCACCTTCGTCGCGCCGATCGCCGACGGCCTGCAATATGTGATGCTGTCGACCGGCTCGACGGTGAACTTCGGCATTGCAACGGTCGCTGGCGTGCTGGCGGGGAGTCTCGTGACGGCGCTGGTCACGCGCCGCTTCAAGCTCGAAGGTTTTCACTCGCCGAATCACATGCTGCGCTCGGTTGGCGGCGCCGCGCTGATGGGCATCGGCGGCGTGATGGCGCTGGGCTGCTCGGTCGGGCAGGGGCTCACGGGACTCTCCACTTTGGCGCTGCCATCGTTCGTTGCCATCACCGGCATTTTCATCGGCACGGCCGCAGGCCTGCGCGGCGCCTTGCGCGTGCGGCCGCTGAAGATGGAGCCGGAAGCGGCGCGTTAGCTCAGTCCGTCGCACGCGTGACGATGCGGATCTCCGACGTCAGCGTCCGGTGCACCGGGCACTTGTCGGCGATCTCCATCAGCTTCCTGCGCTGCTCCTCATCGAGCGCGCCGTCCATGTGGATCTCGCGCTCGAGCTGATCGATCAGCCCGACCTTGGTCTCGCACGCCGCGCAGTCCTCCGCATGGATCTTGTTGTGACGCAGGGTCACGGTGATCAGGTCGAGCGGCAGCAATTTGCGATCGGCATAGAGCCGCATCGTCATCGAGGTGCAGGCGCCGAGCGCCGCGAGCAGAAGGTCGTAGGGGCCCGGGCCGGTGTCCTGGCCGCCGACGGAGAGCGGCTCGTCTGCGGTGAGATGGTGGGGCCCGAGCGCGATGCTCTGCTGCAGCTTGCTCGCCCGCGTCTCGCGCACGACGACGTCGCGCGGGCCATCGGTGGCCGCCGGCTCGACCGGCGCCGGTGCGACGTAGCGGCCGGCCCAGCTCGCGATCACCTCGGCGATATAGGCGGCATCTAGCTTGCTGCTGATGAGATGATCGGCGTGATCGAGCGAGATGAAGCTCTTCGGATGCTTGGCAGCGACGAAAATGTGGGTCGCGTTGTCGATGCCGACGGTCTCGTCGACAGGCGAGTGCATCACCAGCAGCGCCTTGTGCAGATGCTTGACCTTGTCCAGCAGGCGCTGCTCGGCGATGTCGTCGAGGAAGGAGCTGCTGATCCGGAACGGGCGCCCCGCGAGCGAGACCTCGGCCGAGCCGTCGCGGCGGATCGCCTCGAGGCTGTCCTTGAACATGTTGGTGACATGGCCCGGATCCGAAGGCGCGGCGATCGTCACGACGGCTTTGGCATCGGGAATGTCGCCGGCGGCCGCCAGCACGGCGGCGCCGCCGAGGCTGTGGCCGATCAGGATCGCCGGCGCCTGTCGGGTCTCGCGCAGATGATTGGCGGCGCGGACAAGATCGGCGACGTTGGAGGAGAATGTCGTGTTGGCGAAGTCGCCTTCGCTGGAGCCGAGGCCGGTGAAGTCGAACCGCAGCACGGCGATGCCATGCGCCGTCAGCGCCATGGCGATGCGCCGCGCCGCATGCGTGTCCTTGCCGCAGGAGAAGCAATGCGCGAATAGCGCGTAAGCGCGCGGCGAACCGTTGGGCAGGTCGAGCGCAGCGGCAAGCTGCTCGCCGCTTGCGCCTTCAAACTGGAAACGTTCGGTCGGCATATCGTGCCCCATTCGTCGCGTCTTCACTACCGCTCGAGGCGATGACACCACATCGTCTCACATCGTCATACAACAGATAAGGCCATACCAGCAGACATGATGGCGCATTCTCGCGGCCTGTACGGCCCGAGCTTTGCGGCTATTCGCCCTCTGCAATCGAGAGGGCGCAGGGAAGGTCGGGAGCCTGCCGCCCCCATGGCCCGCCTGCGGAAAAAAATGCAGGCGGCAGAACCACAGGTATGGCTGAGGACATCCCGGCCTTCCCTGCGCAATGGTTGGAACGGCTTATACGTGCTCTCTCCGGGGAACGGCTGTCTTGCCCCCGTCATCGCGACGCGCGTCATCCGCACCGCGACTTGACGCCAGCACCGCGGCGCCGAGACCACACGATTTCGCCGTGCGTACCGGATCGTTCGTCCGCATGGAGGACCACGCTGCGACCCGTTGCGCCCACCGCATCCCGCGCTCCACGTCCGTGACGATCGCGATACGCCCCTCTGCAACGAGGCGGGACGGCGGTGAGTAAATCACGATTTTCAGAAATATGCAAGGGGCATATTTTGTGGAAACGAGGTGGGACGAGGGATCACATCATTGACGCCATCACCGTTCGGTCCGCCCCGGGGCTATCGCATTTGACGATCGTAGTTTTGCGCTCGCCTGCCTCAAGGTCGTCATGGCCGGGCTTGTCCCGGCCATCCACGCCGTTCGGCATGCTGGGAACGACGTGGATGCCCGGGACGAGCCCGGGCATGACGGAGTAACTAACTGGCGTACTTGTTCGTCGCGACGTATCTCCATATGCAGTCGGACTCCGGTCAGCCTAGGCAAGCGATCGATCTCAAGACCAGGCCATGATCACTCTCGCGGCGGCAGAAGCTCGATCTCCTGTTCGCCGTGCCGGATCGCTGTCGGCAGGTCTTGCGCGACGAGGTCGGAAATCCATTGGACGAGCGCGGGCAGGGCTTCGTCCTTCGCGCGCCGACGAAGTCCAGGCAAGTCCCGCTCGTGCGCGGTGCCGACTTTGATGTTGAGACGCTCATAAGGAATGTCGCCGTCCGGCGGCCGATATCGCGCATCGAACAGACGCCTGCCGTGGCTGCGAACGAGGTGGATGCGAATGCCGCCGAGATCTCTTGCGGTCAGTGCGGCGAGGATGACGCTCGGCTTGAGAAGATACCCGTAGCCCTTGGGGATCTTGCCGGTTTCTGAGGTGAACTCCATGCGATATCTCTGGCAGGTTCGGAAACTGAGCCCGTAGGGTGGGCAAAGCGGAGCGTGCCCACTATTCTTTTCTTTTCAGCTTCTTTTCAGCTTCATTTTCAGCGGCGACGGCGGTGGGCACGACGCTTCGCGTCTTTGCCCACCCTACGGTCTCCGTTGGGGGGCTCGAGCGGAGCCCGTCACTCCGAATAGCGCTGCTCGGCCCAGGGATCACCGCGGTTGTGATAGCCGCGCACCTCCCAATAGCCGGGCGCGTCGTGATCGAGGAATTCGATCGCCTTCAGCCATTTCGCGCTCTTCCAGAAATACAGATGCGGCACCACGACGCGGACCGGGCCGCCATGCTCCTGGCTGAGCGGCGCGCCGGACCAACTGTGTGCGAGCAGCGCATCCTCGGCGGCGAAATCTTCCAGCGTCAAGTTGGTGGTGTAGCCGTCATTGGAATGCAGCACGACGAAATCGGCTGTGTCGCGCGGCCGGCAGGCGGCAAGCAGGTCGCGCGTCGCAAGCCCTTCCCATTGATTGTCGTAGCGCGACCAGGTCGTCACGCAATGAATGTCGGATGTGAACTGGCGCTGCTCCTGGGCGAGGAAGGCGGAGAAATCCCAGAACAGAGGATTTTCCACCGCGCCATAGACATCGAGCCGCCAGCGCTCTGATGTGACCGAGGGCGTCAGGCCGAGATCGAGCACCGGCCAGTCGCGGGTCAGATGCTGGCCCGGCGGCAGGCGCTGGTCCTCGGGCCGCACGATCCGGCCGGTCAGGAATTTGCCCTCGTGAGCCCAGCGCTCCTTGCTGCGGGTCAGCTTGCTCTCGGGCGGTAGCCCGGACTCGTCAGCCATGACGGCACCTCATCCGTGGTGGCAGCTCATTCATGGCGGTGCATCGCCGACGCATGCTTGGTGTCGCGCATGGTCGCATAGATCAGTAGCGACGTGAAGATCACGCCCGTGAGATAATAATAGAACCAGGTCTCGTGCCCAATGCTCTTGAAGTAGAGCGCGATAGCCGGTGCGGTGCCGCCGAACAGCGAGACGGTGATCGCGTAGGGCAGGCCGACACCGAGCGCACGGACATTGGTCGGAAACAGCTCGGCCTTCACCACCGCGTTGATCGAGGTGTAGCCGGCCGTGAAGATCCAGGCGCCGCAGATCAGAAGGAAAGCTGTGAACGGCTCCTTGGTGCCCTGCAGCACGGTCAGAATCGGGATCGTCGCCAGCGTGCCGGCGACGCCGAAGAAGATCAGCAGCGGCTTGCGGCCGATGCGATCGGAGATCGCGCCATAGAGCGGCTGTAGCACGCAGGCAAACAGCAGCGAGCCGAAGATCACCATCGTGGTCTGGTCCTCGGTGAGGCCGACCGACAGCTTGACGAAAGTCTGCATGTAGGTCGTGAAGGTGTAGAATGCCGCCGTGCCACCCGCGGTCAGGCCGACCACCAGCAGCAGCTCTCTCGGATATTTGAGCAGCGTGGTGATCGATCCCGACGGACTGACCGTCTTCTTTGCTTCCACGAAGGCCTCGGTTTCATGCAGGTTCCGCCGCATGACGGCGGTGAAGATGGCGAGGCCGGCGCCGATCGCAAATGGAATGCGCCAGCCCCATGCCTTGAGCTCCTCGGTTGTCAAGAACACCTTCTGCAGGAGCAGCAGCACGATGATCGCGGTGAGCTGGCCGCCGATCAGGGTGACGTATTGGAAGCTTGAATAGAAGCCGCGATGCTTGGCGTCGGCGACCTCGGACAGGTAGGTGGCGCTGGCGCCATACTCGCCGCCGAGGCTGAGGCCCTCGATGACGCGGGCGAGCGCCAGGATGATCGGCGCGGCGATGCCGATGGTGGCATAGGTCGGCGTCACCGCAATGATCAGCGAGCCGAAGCACATGCAGAGGACCGAGACGGTCAGCGACAGCCGCCGGCCATGGTGATCGGCGAGATAGCCGAACAGCCAGCCGCCGAGCGGGCGCATCAGGAAGGTCGCGGCGAACACGACCGCGGCGTTGAGCTGCTCGACGACCGGGTCCTTCGAGGGAAAGAATGCCGGCGCGAAATACAGCGCGAATGCCGTGTAGGCATAGAAATCGTACCATTCGACCAGGTTGCCGGCCGAGCCGATCAGGATCGCCTTGATGCGGCGCTCGACATCGCTGAACGTCGTGGCTTCTTCGGCAGGCTCGATCACCTGGTCAGTCATATCCGGTCTCCGGCAAGCGTGATTTGCGGCCCTTCTACGGCAGCAGCCCCGATTGCCACAGACGATAACGGACATGGGTCCCATGTTCAGCGCATGGAACTCTGCGCGCGTGTCACAAACAGTGTCGAGGCGGGGGCGCATCACGCTGCGGCCTCATCCTTCAAAACGCCGCTGTGCGGCTCCTCAGGATGGGGGGAATGACTTAGCCCTTCGGCGCGCGCGGATCGATCGGGATCGAGCCGGCAACGCCGAGGACGTCCTCCAGCGCCTTGGCGCCTGCGAGCAGCTTGGCGTCGGCGTGCGGTGCCGCGACCATTTGCAGTCCGACCGGAAGACCCGACGCCGTGAAGCCGCAGGGCAGCGACAGGGCTGGGCAGCAGGCCAGCGTGATCGCGTAGACGATGCCGAGCCATTGCACGTAGTTGTCGAACTTATGCCCGGCGCATTCGGCGACGTAGCGGTTCTCGACCGGGAAGGGCGGTACGATGGTCGCCGGCGCCAGCAGCAGGTCGTAGGTCTCGAAGAATTTCACGGCGCGCGCGGTGATCGCCACGCGCTGGGCCTCGGCGCGCGCGATCTGCGCGACCGTCAGCTTCAGCCCTTCCTCGATGTTCCAGATCACTTCCGGCTTCAACAGGTCGCGCTTGGTGCGCAACAGCTCGGCCTTGCTCATCGCGAAGTCGAGCGCGCGCAGCACGTGGAAGCATTCGTGCGCTTCGCTGAAATCGGGATGCGCCTCCTCGACGATCACGCCCAACTCGGCGAAGCGCTGCGCCGCCTTGCGCGTGACCGCCGCGACTTCCGGATCGACGGGCGTGATGCCAAGATCCGGAGAGTAGGCAACGCGAACCGGCCTCTTGCCGGAGCGCGCCGCGGCCAGGAACGACGTCGCAGGCGAGGGCAGCGAGATCGGATCGGCGGCGTGCTCGCCGCTCATCGCGTCGAGCAGCAGCGCGAGATCCTCGACGTTGCGGGCCATCGGGCCCTGGACGCCGAGATTGCGGTCGATGGCCACGGCCGGCGTATGGGCGACGCGGCCGAAGCTCGGGCGCAGGCCGACGATGCCGCAGAAGCTCGCGGGATTGCGCAGCGAGCCGCCCATGTCGGAGCCATGCGCGAGCCAGGCCATGCCGGTCGCGAGCGCGACTGCAGCGCCGCCCGAGGAGCCTGCCGCCGAGCGGGACGTGTCCCAGGGATTGAGCGTCGCGCCGAACACCTCGTTGAACGTGTTGGCGCCGGCGCCGAACTCCGGCGTGTTCGACTTGGCATAGATCACGCCGCCATTGGCTTCGAGATGCTCGACCAGGAGATCGGAGCGTTCCGGAATCCGGTCCTTGAAGATCGGCGACCCTTGCGTGGTGAGCACGCCGGCGACGTCGGTGAGGTCCTTGATCGGGACGGGCAGCCCGGCCAGCACCCCGCGCTCGGCAACCGGCTTCTGCATCAGCGCCTTGGCGTGCTCGCGGGCGCGGTCGAAGCACAGGGTCGGCAGCGCGTTGACCTTGTCGTCGACGGCTTTGATGCGCGCTTCCAGTGCGTCGAGGCAATCGAGCGGCGTGACCTCGCCGGCCTTCAACCTGTCGACGACGGCGCAGGCGGTCTCACGGATCAGTCCCTGGTCGGCCAAAGTGCAGTTCTCCTGATGGCAAGCGTCCCGGCGCCATGTTGTAGATCACGTTTCGTGTGGGGTGGAAAGGTTGCGGCGGTCAACCCCACCCTGCGCTGATGCCGCCATCGACAGTATAGATCACGCCCGAGGTGTAGCCGGCACGGTCCGAGGCCAGGAACGCCATCAGGTCGGCGATCTCCCTGACATGCGCGGGGCGGCCGAGCGGCAGGCTCTTCTGGAATTCGGTGTAGCGGCTCTCGTCGCCGAACTGATGCTTGGCGCGGGTCTTGAGCAGAGTGACGTGGCGATCGGTGCCGACCGGCCCGGGATTGATGCCGACCACACGGATGTTGTCGGCGAGGCTCTTGGAGCCGAGCGCGCGGGTGAAGGCCATCAGCGCCGCATTGCCGGCGCTGCCGCAGATGTAGTTGGCGTCGAACTTCTCGCCGGCCGCGCCGATGTCGTTGATGATGACGCCGGCCCCGCGCGCCTTCATCTGCGCATAGACCAGGCGCGTCAGATTGATGAAGCCGAACACCTTCAGGTCCCAGGCATGCCGCCAGGCCGCCTCGTCGATCTTGTCGATCGCGCCGCCCGGAATGTCGCCGGCATTGTTGACGAGGATGTCGATATCGGAAGCGGCTTCGGCCAGCCGCGCGACGTCCTCGCTCTTGCGCAGGTCCACGACATGCGCGGCCGCATCGATCTGATGCTTCGATCGCAGCTGCTCGACCAGCGCCGCGAGCCGGTCGCCACTGCGCGCTGCAAGCCTGACGTGACAGCCTTCCTCGGCGAAGGCTTCGGCGGCTGCGGCACCGATCCCCTTGGACGCGCCGGTGATGAGAACGCGCTTGCCGCGCAAATGAAGGTCCATGGACGTGCTCGCTGGGATGGGTGAGGAGATAGGATTGTCTGGCGCGTCAGCCATGCGGTCAATCTTGCACCGCAGCGTTGCGCTTGGGCGTGGTTTGGTTCATTCAGGCATTCGCCATTTCAGCCGGGCGTACCGGCGTAAACGACCAAGGATCCGCTCGATGAGCAAGAAGCCCTATCGCATCGCAGTCATTCCCGGCGACGGCATCGGCAAGGAGGTCATGCCCGAGGGCATTCGCGTGATCGAGACGGCGGCCAAGAAGCACGGCGTCGCGGTGCAGTTCGATCATTTCGACTTCTCGAGCTACGACTATTACGAGAAGCACGGCCAGATGATGCCGGACGACTGGAAGGCGCAGATCGGCGGCCATGACGCGATCTATTTCGGCGCCGTCGGCTGGCCCGCCAAGATCGCAGACCATGTGTCGCTGTGGGGCTCGCTCATCAAGTTCCGCCGCGAGTTCGATCAGTACGTCAATCTGCGTCCCGTGCGGCTGATGCCCGGCGTGCCGTCGCCGCTGGCGGGTCGCAAGCCCGGCGACATCGATTTCTGGGTGGTGCGCGAGAACACCGAAGGCGAATATTCGTCGGTCGGCGGCCGCATGTTCCCGGACACCGATCGCGAGTTCGTCACCCAGCAGACGGTGATGACGCGGGTCGGCGTCGACCGCATCCTCAAGTTCGCCTTCGAGCTGGCGCAGTCGCGGCCGAAGAAGCACCTGACCTCGGCCACGAAGTCCAACGGCATCTCGATCACGATGCCGTATTGGGACGAGCGCGTGGAAGCGATGGCGAAGAACTATCCGGGCGTGAAGTGGGACAAGTACCACATCGACATTCTCACCGCGAATTTCGTGCTGCACCCGGACTGGTTCGACGTCGTCGTCGGCTCCAATCTGTTCGGCGACATCCTGTCCGATCTGGGACCTGCCTGCACCGGCACGATCGGCATCGCGCCGTCGGGCAACATCAATCCCGAGCGCAATTTCCCGTCGGTGTTCGAGCCGGTGCACGGCTCGGCGCCCGATATCGCAGGGCAGGGGATTGCCAACCCGATCGGCATGATCTGGTCGGGCGCGATGATGCTGGAGCATCTGGGAGAGAAGACTGCAGCGCAGTCGATCGTCGGCGCGATCGAGCGGACGCTGGCCGAGCGGACGCTGCGCACGCGGGATCTGGGCGGCAACGCCGATACGGTGGCGTGCGGCAAGGCCGTCGCGGACATGGTGGACTAGTCGCCGCTATTTGCTCGATGTCGCCCCGGCGAACGCCGGGGCCCATAACCACCGGCCGTCGTTGTAGCCGCCGATATCTGCCACCGCGCGCCACTGATAAATCACGCGGTATGGGTCCCGGCGTTCGCCGGGACGACGGTGGGGGGGCGGCAGCTCGATCAACATCGTCATTGCGAGGAGCGTAGCGACGAAGCAATCCAGGGCCGTCGCGGGGACTCTGGATTGCTTCGCTTCGCTCGCAATGACGAAGGAGAGAGCCGTAGGGTGGGCAAAGGCGCGGCTCTGCTGCATCCCCGCATGAGATCGCGGTGGCGCCGTGCCCACCGTCTTGCCGCGTACGCGCTGATCGACGGTGGGCACGCTGCCGCCTAGCGGCGGCCGCTTTGCCCACCCTACGCGTCAACAACTACTTCTTCGCCACCCTGCGGCAGTGCTCCCAAGCGGCGTGGATCAGGTTCTCGCTGGCTTCCGGCGTGCGGAACGCCGAATGCGCCGACAGCGTCACGTTGGGGATGGTGGTCAGTACGTGACCGGCGGGCAGCGGCTCGGTGTTGAAGACGTCGAGGCCGGCGTGGCGGATGTGGCCGGAGCGCAGGGCGTCGATCATCGCTGCTTCGTCGACGATGGCCGCGCGGGCGGTGTTCACGAAGATCACGCCCGGCCGCATCTGCGCGATGCGGTCGCGGGACAGGAAGCCGCGGGTCTCGTCGTTGAGCAGGAGATGCAGCGAGGCGACGTGGCTCTCCTTGAGCAGCATGTCGAGATCGACGAACTCCACGCCCGGATGACTCTTCGGCGAGCGGTTCCAGGCTATCACCTTCATGCCGCTGCCGGACGCGATGCGCGCGACTTCCGCGGCGATGCCGCCGAAGCCGATCAGGCCGAGGGTCTTGCCGGTCAACTGCATGCCGTCGTCGCGCAGCCAGTTGCCGGCGCGCATCTCGCGGTCCATCTGCGCGATGCCGCGGGCCGAGGCCCACATCAGCGCGATCGCTGCTTCTGCCACCGCCGTATCGCCATAGCCCTTGATCAGGTGCACGGTGATGCCGAGATCGGCCAGCTCCTCCGGATTCATGTAGCTGCGTGCGCCGGTGCCGAGGAACACGACGTGCTTGAGGCCCTTGCATTGCATGGCGACATCGGTGGGCAGGGTGGTGTGATCGACCACGCCGATCTCGGCGCCATCGAGAATGGCGGGCCAGTCGTCCGGCTTGATGTCCGGATCGAGATGCACGCGCATCTCGGGATCGCCCGATTTGCGCTGCCGCTCGAAGATCTCGGCAAGCGACTCGTTGGCGTCGATGAAAACTCCGCGCACGTGATGGTCTCCTTTCGGGATGTGCCGAGCAGTCGCGCCGACGAAGCTGTGCTCCCTCCCCCTTGTGGGGGAGGGTTGGGGAGGGGGAGCCCCGGGCGACACCGCCGTTGTGGACCCCCACCCCCGACCCCTCCCCGCAAGGGGGAGGGGAGCTCAGTGTGCCTGCGCGACTTAGATCGGAGAATGATAACTTAAAGTAGGAGCGAGTGAGAGCAATCAGCCCGTCACGACGCCACGCCCGCCAGCGACAGCACGGTGTGCAGCAGCACGTTGGCGCCGGCGGCGCAGTCGGATTGCGTGGCATCCTCGAGCTCGTTGTGGCTGATGCCATCCTTGCAGGGCACGAACACCATCGCGGCCGGCATGATCGTGTTGAGATTGCAGGCGTCATGGCCCGCTCCCGACGTGATGCGCCGGTGCGAATAGCCGAGCGTGCCGGCAGCGCGCTCGACGGCATCGACCAGCTTGGGATCGAAGTGCGTCGGCGGCTTGCGCCAGACCTGGTCGATCGCGATCTCGACTTTGCGCTTCTTGGAAATCTCGCTCGCCGCCGCACGCAGGCTGGTATCGAGCGCGTCCAGCGTCTCGGCGTCGGCGCTGCGGCAGTCGATGGTGAAGGCGATCTCGCCGGGGATCACGTTGCGCGAGGGATTGGCGATCACGGCCTCGCCGATGGTGGCGACCGCGTTCGGTCCGAGCTTGAGCGCGATCTGCTCCAGGGTGAGCGCGAACTCCGACAGCGCCAGCAGCGCGTCGCGGCGCAGCGGCATCGGCGTCGAGCCGGCATGGCTCTCGAAGCCCGTGACCTTGCCGTCGTACCAGAACACGCCCTGGCCGTGGTCGACCACGCCGATGGTCTTGTTCTCGGCCTCCAGGATCGGACCCTGCTCGATGTGCAGCTCGACGAAGCCTGAGAATTTCTGCGTGCCGACCTTGGTCTCGCCGCGATAGCCGATCTCGTCCAGCGCCGCGCCCACGGTCATGCCTGCGGCATCTGTCCGCGACAAAATGTCCTCGACCGTGAAGTCGCCGACATAGGCGGCCGACGCCATCATCGCCGGCGCGAAGCGCGAGCCTTCCTCGTTGGTCCAGTTGACGATGCAGAGCGGCGCGTCGGTCTCGATGCCGGCGTCGTTGAGCGTGCGGATCACCTCCAGCGCGCCGAGCGTGCCGAGAATGCCGTCGAACTTGCCGCCCGTCGGCTGGGTGTCGAGATGCGAGCCGAGCCCGACCGGCGGCTTCGACATGTCGCGGCCCTTGCGAAGTGCGAACATCGAGCCGAGCGTGTCGACGTGCACGTCGAGCCCGGCATCCTCGCAGGCTTTGCGGAACCAGTCGCGGACCTGCTTGTCCTCCTGGCTCAAGGTCAGCCGCCGCACGCCGCCCTTCGGCGTCGCGCCAAACCTGGCGGTCTCGTGAATGCTGTCCCAGAGGCGGGCGGAATCGATCTGCAGATTGGTGACGGCGCGGCTCATGCTTGAAATCCCTGTACTCCGGCATCCTGTCCATCGCGCGCCGCGACGATGGCGTCAACCGATGCCGCCGGATGGCTGGCCGTCTGCGCCGTCCTGGCTGCGAGCTCGGCGACGCGCTCGATCGCGACCATCTCGGGCGATGACAGCCAGCTCGCCGTGAAGGTCAGCGGCGGAATCCGCAAATCCGTTTTCAACTCCTGCAGGCGTCCGCGCTCGATCTCGTTGGCGACGATCGCCGCGGGAATGACGGCGACGCCGAGGCCCTCGACGGCCATGTGGATCACGGTCGCCAGCGAGGCGCTGGCGTGCAGACGCATCGGCGGCAGATGCGGGCGATTGAAGAGCGAGCGCACATTGTCGTAGGGCTGGGTGTTGCGCGGGAAGGTAATGATTGGAAACCGTGCCATCTGCTCCGCCGTGATCAGGCCTTTGCCGAAACCCAAAGAGGGGCTGGCGAGGAAGCTGATCGGATAGTCGCACAGCACGCGGCTGCGGATGCCGGACTCGGAGGGCGCGCCGAGCGCGAAGGCGAGCTCGATCTCCTGCGCCAGCAGCCGCGCATGCAGGTTCGGCGTGACGTCGACCTCGATCTCCAGCGAGAGGTTCGGATAGCTCTCGTTGACGCTCTTGATCAGCCGCGGCAGCCAGTCGTGCACGATGGTCTCGGCGACACCCAGCCGGAGCACGCCGCGCATCGCGGAGCGGTCGCCGACCTCGGCCAGCATCTCCGCGCGCAGGCCGATCAGCTTCTCGGCATACACCAGCATCTGCCGTCCGCTCGCGGTCGGCGACGCCACGCGGTGGTCGCGGTTGAGCAGCTTGACGCCGAGCTCGCGCTCGAGCTGGGCGATCCGCTGGGAAATGGCCGGCTGAGTGGTGTTCAGGCGCTGCGCCGCGCCGCGAAAGCTGCCAAGCTTCACCACCCAGAGGAAGGTCTCGATGGAACGGAAATCCAACATCGCGCCCCGCTCGGATCAATTTGTCTTATCGATCTCGATTAAAAACGAAGATTAGACTTTATAGCATGGCTGATGTTCAGTGAGTTTGTCGAGATATTAGGCAAGTGGCACAAATGACTGTTTCTGCGGCACTGCAGCAATCAGCGGGTGGGACTGAACTTCTCCCGAGCCATCAAGCCCGCCTGGATTATCGCACCGGCAGGGGCTGGAGCACGGCGGGGGTCGCAAACGGCTTCGTCCAGGGCAATCTGGCGATTATCCCCGAGACGTACGCTGGCGCCTTCCATCGCTTCTGCCAGCTCAATCCAAAACCGTGTCCGATCATCGGCATGTCCGAACCGGGCAATCCTTTCATTCCGGCGCTCGGCGCCGACCTCGACATCCGCACCGATGTGCCGCGCTATCGCGTCTGGCGCGATGGCGAGATGGTCGAGGAGCCGACCGATCTGCTTGCGCACTGGCGCGACGACCTCGTCACCTTCGTGCTCGGCTGCTCGTTCTCGTTCGAGGAGGCGCTGATGGCGGACGGTCTGCCGATCCGCCACATCGAGCAGGGCTGTCGCGTGCCGATGTACCGCACCAACATCGCCTGCACGCCGTCGGGGCCGTTCGCGGGGCCGATGGTGGTGTCGATGCGCCCGTTCAAGCCGGCGCAGGCGATCCGCGCAGTGCAGATCACGACGCGCTTTCCCGCGGTGCACGGCGCGCCGGTGCATCTCGGTCATCCTGAGCAGATCGGCATCGCTGATCTCAACAAGCCGGACTACGGCGATCCGGTGCCCGTCGCCGCGGACGAAATCCCTGTGTTCTGGGCCTGCGGCGTCACACCGCAGGCGGTCATCGCCGCGGCCAAGCTGCCCTTCGCGATCACCCACGCGCCGGGCCTGATGCTGATCACCGATCTCAGGAACAAGGATCTCGCCGTCCTCTAATCAGCCAGCTTGTGCTGCTTTTTGAGCCTTTACCACCGACGTCAACCGCTTCATCGATGCGCTTTCATCAGAGGATCTTGCCATGACCATTACGCGCCGTAACGTCCTGCTTGGAGCCACCGCTGCCGCTGCTCTCGGTCCGATCGCCGCCCGCGCCCAGACGTCGGAAGTGAAGATCGGCGTCATCTATCCGTTCTCGGGCGCCAGCGCCCAGATCGGCGTCGACGCGCAGCGCGCGTTCGAGACGGCGGCCGAGATCATCAACGGCAAATACGACTACGACCTGCCGCTGGCCCGTACCGAGGGTCTGCCGGGTCTCGGCGGCGCCAAGATCAAGCTGGTGTTCGCCGATCATCAGGCGGATCCGCAGAAGGGCCGCGCCGAGGCCGAGCGCCTGATCACGCAGGAGAAGGTCGCAGCCGTCATCGGCTCCTACCAGAGTGCCGTCGCGGTTACCGCGAGCCAGATCTGCGAGCGCTACCAGATTCCGTATCTCTCCGCCGACAACTCCTCGCCGAGCCTGCATCGCCGCGGCTTGAAATACTATTTCCGCGCCGCGCCGCATGACGAGATGTTCTCGCAGGCGATGTTCGACTTCTTCGATGCGATGAAGAAGAAGGGCACCAAGATCGAGACGCTCGCGCTGTTCCACGAGGACACGATCTTCGGCACGGATTCGAGCAACGCCCAGCTCAAGCTCGCCAACGAGCGCGGCTACAAGATCGTCGCCGACATCAAGTACCGCGCCAACTCGCCGTCGCTGTCGGCCGAGGTGCAGCAGCTCAAGGCGGCCAATGCCGACGTGCTGATGCCGTCGAGCTACACCACCGACGGCATCCTGCTGGTCAAGACCATGGCCGAGCTCGGCTACAAGCCGAATGCGATCGTGGCGCAGGACGCCGGCTTCTCGGAGAAGGCGCTGTATGACGCGGTCGGCGACAAGCTCGAAGGCGTGATCTCGCGCGGCTCGTTCTCGCTCGATCTCGCCGCCAAGCGGCCGATGGTCGGCAAGATCAACGACATGTTCAAGGCCAAGTCGGGCAAGGATTTCAACGACTACTCCTCGCGGCAGTTCATGGGCCTGATCGTGATGGCCGATGCCATCAACCGCGCCAAGTCTGTTGACGGCGAGAAGATCCGCGACGCGCTGGCCGCGACCGACATGCCGGGCGAGCAGACCATCATGCCGTGGAAGCGCGTGAAGTTCGACGAGAGCGGCCAGAACAACGACGCGGATCCGGTGCTGCTGCAATATGTCGGCGGCAAGTTCGTCACCATCTTCCCGACCCAGGCCGCGGTGGCCCAAGCCACCTGGCCGATGAAGTAGCAACCTCGAGTGTCGTCCCGGGCAAGCCGCGACGCGCGTCAGCGCGTGGCGGCGCCGACCCGGGACCCATACTCCGAGGCCGTGGTTGGACGATGATTGGTCGTCGTCGTGCCCCACAAAAACAGTCGTGGTTATGGGTCCTGGCTTTCGCCAGGACGACACCAAGTGTCACATCGAGAGTGGGGCAAGATCTGTGACAGCAGAAACAATCATCCAAAGTCTCGCCAGCGGCCTCTTGATGGGCCTGCTCTACGGCCTGATCGCCGTGGGGCTGGCGCTCATCTTCGGGCTGATGGACGTCGTGAACTTCGCCCATGGCGAGTTCCTGATGATCGCGATGTACGCGACCTTCTTCCTGTTCGCGTTCTTTGCGCTCGACCCGTTGCTTGCGGCGCCGCTGGTCGCCGCCGCTCTGTTCGTGTTCGGGGCCGTGGTCTATCTGCTGATCGTCAGATTCGCGGTCCGTGCCAAGGCCAATACCGGCATGGTGCAGATCTTCTCCACCTTCGGGCTCGCGGTGCTGATGCGCGGGGTCGCGCAGTATTTCTTCACGCCGGACTATCGCAGCATTCCGCACTCCTGGCTCGGCGGCAAGACGATCTCGATCGCGGGGATCTACCTGCCGCAGCCGCAACTGGTCGGTGCGCTGATCGCGATCGCGGCCTTCGCCGGGCTCTATTTCTTCATCCACCGCACCGATTTCGGCCGGGCGCTGGAGGCGACGCGAGAGGATGCCGGCGCGGTGGCGCTGGTCGGCATCGACAAGAACAAGGTGTTCGCGCTCGGCTGGGGCCTTGGAGCTGCGCTGGTCGGTCTTGCCGGCGCGGTCATGGCGATCTTCTTCTACGTCTTCCCCGATGTCGGCGCGTCGTTCGCGACCATCGCCTATGTGACGGTCGCGCTCGGCGGCTTCGGCAGCGTATTCGGCGCCTTTGCCGGCGGCATCGTCGTCGGCCTGGTCGAGGCCATCACCACGCTGATCCTGCCGCCGTCACTCAAGACCGTCGGTATCTACGGCGTCTATCTCCTCGTCGTCTTCATCCGCCCGCGCGGCCTGTTCGGATCGATCTGATGGACAAGGCATTCATCCAACGCCGCCGGCGCGACCTCGTCCTCGCCGCCTTCCTCGCCGCGGTCGCGGCCGCGGTGCCGCTGTTCGTCAAGGACGTCTACGTCCAGAACATCATGGTGCTGACCCTGATGTATGCGGCGCTGTCGCAGAGCTGGAACATCCTGTCCGGCTATTGCGGCCAGATCTCGCTGGGACACGCGCTGTATTTCGGGCTTGGCGCCTACACCACCGCGATCCTGTTCACCAAGTTCGGCGTGCTGCCGTGGTTCGGCATGCTCGCTGGCGGTCTCATCTCAGCCGTCATTGCGATGGCGCTCGGCTATCCCTGCTTCCGGCTCGGCGGCCATTACTTCGTGATCGCAACCATCGTGATCGCGGAGATCACGCTGCTGCTGTTTCAGAACTGGGACTGGGCGGGTGCGGCGCTCGGCATCGACATTCCGGTGCGGCGCGACTCGTGGCTGACCTTCCAGTTCACCCGCTCCAAGCTGCCGTACTTCTACTTTGCGCTCGTGCTCGCCTGCGTCGCCTGGTTCGTGACCTGGTGGCTGGAGGATTCGAAATGGGGCTATTGGTGGCGCGCGGTGAAGGACAACCCGGTCGCCGCCGAGAGCCTCGGCGTCGACGTGTTCAACTCCAAGATGGGCGCAGCGGCCGTCTCGGCCTTCCTGGTCGCGATCGGCGGCAGCTTCTATGCGCAGTTCGTGTCCTACATCGATCCTGAAAGCGTGATGGGATTCCAGTTCTCGCTCTTGATGGCGCTCCCGGCCGTGCTCGGCGGCATCGGCACCTTGTGGGGACCGATGCTGGGCGCGGTCATCCTGATCCCGCTGACCGAGCTGACCCGCTCCTTCATCGGCGGCTCCGGCCGCGGCGTCGACCTGATCGTGTATGGCGGCCTGATCGTTGCGATCTCGTTGGCGCGGCCGCAGGGTCTGGTCAGCCTGTTCTCGCGCAAGCCGAAGCCGGCCGCTCAGCCGGCGCGAGAGGCGGTGGCGTCATGACCGCGCTGCTGGAAACCCGCAACATCACCCAGCGCTTCTCGGGCCTGACGGCGAACTCCGACGTCTCGATCTCGGTCGGGCGCGGCGAGATCGTCGGCCTGATCGGGCCGAACGGCGCCGGCAAGTCGACCTTGTTCAACCTGATTGCCGGCGCGTTCAAGCCGACTGAAGGCGCGATCATCTTCGACGGCGAGGACGTCACGGCGCTGCCGGCAGCCGAGCGCTGCCAGCGTGGCATCGGCCGCACCTTCCAGGTCGTGAAGAGCTTTGAGAGCATGACGGTGATCGAGAACGTCATCGTCGGCGCGCTGGTGCGCAACACTGTCATGCGCGAGGCGCGGCGGAAGGCGCATGACGTGCTGGCCTTCTGCGGGCTCGATACGCGTGCCGACGTGCTGGCGAGCGATCTCGTCCCGTCGGAGAAGCGGCGGTTGGAAGTGGCCCGCGCGCTCGCGACCGAGCCGAAGCTGCTGCTGCTCGACGAGGTGCTGACCGGCCTGACGCCGGTCGAGTCACAAAAGGGCGTCGAGCTCGTGCGCCGCGTGCGCGACACCGGCATCACGGTGCTGATGGTCGAGCACGTCATGGAGATCGTGATGCCGCTGGTCGACCGCGCCATCGTGCTCGATCTCGGCAAGGTGCTGATCGAAGGCAAGCCCAAGGATGTCGTCCGCGATCCCAAAGTCATTTCCGCCTATCTTGGAGACCGCCATGCTGTCGGTGCGTGACGTCACCACCGCCTATCAGGGCCTGGTCGCGATCTCGAACGTCTCGATCGACGTCAACAAGGGCGAGATCGTCTGCGTCGCCGGCGCCAATGGCGCCGGCAAGTCGACGCTTCTGAAATCGATCGCCGGCGCCGAGCGGCCGCGTGCCGGCGCCGTCACCTTCGACGGCAATCGCATCGACGGCATGGCGCAGCATCTGATCACGGCCAAGGGCATTGCCTATGTGCCGGAGAACCGGCGGCTGTTTCCGCGGCTCTCGGTACGCGACAACTTGAGGCTCGGCAGCTATCTGTATCGCGGTGAGGCCAACCGCGAGGAGCCGCTCGACTTCGTATTCACACTGTTTCCGCGGCTGTCCGAGCGGCTCGAGCAGCGCGCCGAGACCTTGTCCGGCGGCGAGCAGCAGATGCTGGCGATCGGCCGCGCTTTGATGACCCGGCCGCGGCTTCTGATGCTCGACGAGCCGTCGCAGGGCATCATGCCGAAGCTGGTCGACGAGATCTTCCAGGCCGTCAAGCGCATCCGCGATGCCGGCATGACCGTGCTGATCGTCGAGCAGCGCATGGCCGAATGCCTGGAGATCGCCGACCGCGCCTACATCCTCCAGACCGGCCGCGTCCTGATGCAGGGCACGGCGGCTGAGATCAGCGGCAACAAGGATGTGCGGAAGGCGTATCTGGGGCTGTGATCGACTGTGTGCTTCGCAGCCGCCGAGCCGCTGCAAAGCAAGGGTAATACAGGGTTCTTGCTGCGGCCCCCTGGATCGCTTTGCTCGGTATGACGGAGTATGTGGGGGCTCCCGTGCCCACCACGACCGTCATTGCGAGCGGAGCGAAGCAATCCAGAATGCCAGACCAGTAGGAGGTCTGGCATTTGTTCTCTCGGTATTTCGAAATCACGATCGGAAGAATCAGGTCAGAGCATCGTACAAGTCATTCCATTGCGGATTGATCGCCTCGATCAGTGCCAATTTCTTCTTTCGGCTGCCTGCCTTGATCTGTTTCTCGCGTTCGATCGCGGCTACCATCGTTTCATGGACTTCGTACCAGACGAGCAGCTTGCACCCGTATGTCTTGGTGAATCCCGGAACGAGACCTTCACGATGTTGGTACGCGCGTTTAGGCAGGTCGCTGGTCACACCAACATAGAGCGCTCCATTGCGCCTGTTCGCCATGATGTAGACGCAGGGTTGTTTCATCGGATCGGCTACGAGGTCCGGGGCGACCGGAGTGGAGCGAGGTTATCCAGAGTCTTTTCCGCTGCCCCTGGATCGCTTCGCTGCGCTCGCGATGACGGAGTATGAGGAGGAGACGGCGCCCACCACAGCCGTCATTGCGAGCGCAGCGAAGCAATCCGGGGATTCCAGCCGATTAGAAGGTATGGATTGTTTCAGCGCAAGACCGCCTCGCAATGACCGAGGCCGCGTTATGATCCGTCGTAGCTTACACCATGCCCTTACCAGCGTCGGAGCCCTGGCGGCGCTGGCGGGCCTGCAGCACCAGGATCACGGACAGCGCGGCGAAGATCACCACGAACGACACCGCCGAGGTCAGCGTGCCCAGCGCGTAGATGTCGGGCTTCGTCACCGTCGTTGTCAGGCCCTGCAGCTCCAGCGGCAGGGTGTTGACGGAGCCGATGGCCTGGCTGGAGCGGGCGAGCTCGTCCCAGGAGAGCGTAAAGCCGAACAGGCCGATGCCGACCACGCTGGGCAGGATGATCGGCAGCACGACGTGGCGGAAGGTCTGCCAGGGCGTGGCGCCGAGGTCGCGTGCGGCTTCCTCCAGCCGGCCGTCGAAGCGGTTGAAGATCGCGAACATGATCAGGAGGCCGAACGGCAAGGTCCAGGTGAGATGCGCACCCAGGCCCGACGTGAACAGGCCCATGGCCGTGGTATAGCCGTCAGCGAGCCAGCCGAGCCCGACATTGGCGCCGTGCTTGTTGACGAAGTCGTCGATCAGGCGGAATTCGAGCGCGATGCCGAGCGAGGTGATGATCGACGGCATGATCAGGCTGGCGATGGCCGTGTAGAACAGCACCGAGGCGCCGCGGAACGGCTTGCGGAAGGCCATGCCTGCGGCGACCGACAGCACCACTGTGATCACCATCACGACGAGCCCGAGCGCCAGCGACCGCTTGAACGCCGCGCCGATATCGACGATGCCGCCGCCGGAAAACACTTTTCCGAACCAGGTCAGCGACACCCCGTTCATCGGAAAGGTGAGGCCGCCGTCAGGCCCCTGGAATGACAGGATGTAGATCGCGATCATCGGCCCGTACAGGAACAGCACATAGGCCGAAAAGAACAAGGCGAGGATGTAGAACGAGCGCGGCCGCTTGTCGCCCATGGCTCAGAGCTCCTTGCGCACGTCGACGATCCGCGTCAGCGCGGAGATGATGATGATGGTGATACCGAGCAGGATCACGGCATTGGCGGCGGCGGCCGGGAATTGCAGCGCGGAGAGGCGCGCTTCGATGATCTTGCCGGCGGAGGCAATCTGCTGGCCGCCCATCACGCCGATGGTGACAAAGTCGCCCATGACGATCGTGATGACGAAGATCGAGCCGATCACGATGCCGGGCTTCGACAGCGGAATGACGATGTTGACCAGTGTCTGCCAGCCCGACGCGCCGGCATCATAGGCGGCCTCGATCAGCCGCTTGTCGATGCGGATCATCGAATTGAAGATCGGCACCACCATGAAGAACGTGAACAGGTGCACCAGCGCCAGCACCACCGAAAATTCGGAGAACAGCAGCCATTCGATCGGCTTGTTGACGAATCCTGCGCCGACCAGGCCCTGGTTGACGAGGCCGTTGCGGCCGAGCAGGGGGATCCAGGCGATCATTCTGATGACGTTGGAGGTCCAGAACGGGATCGTGCACAACAGCGACAGCACGATCTGCCAGGTCTTGCTGCGAACGTGGAAGGCGAGGAAATAGGCGACCCAGAAGCCGATCATCAGCGTCAGGCCCCAGGTCAGGAGGCACAGCTTCAGCGTCTTGAGATAGGTCTTCAGGATGGTGCACAGCTCGGGCAGGTTGGCGACGCAGCCCTCGAACGTGTCGGTGTAGCCGCGGAAGCTGAACGCCGGGATCATCTCATATTCGTTGTAGTCCCAGGCGCTGACGACGACGACGAGCACGAGCGGCAACAGGAAGAACAGCGCGAACACCAGCATCATCGGGCCGGCCTGCAGCCAGGCGATCGAGCGCATGGTGATCTTGCGCAAAGCGCTCTCCGCCGGCGCCACGCTGTCAGGCGAATTGTCGATCGTCACGGCCACGGATGCAACCTGTCGTCCTGTGTGTGCGGGGAGAGAGAGAAGGAGGCCTGCCGCGCGGGAAAGCACGGCACGGCAGGCCGGGATCGTCACATCAGGCGGCGATGAACTCGTTCCATTTGCGGACCATGTAGTCGTTCTCGTCCATGACCGCGTTCCAGCACACGACGTTGCCCATGCGGTCCTCGTAGGAGCCGCCATCGCGCACGGCGCCGGCCTTCTCCATCAGGGTGCCGTCCGGCGCCTTGATGTCGGCCTTCGCCGGCTTGCCTTCCATCCAATAGCCCCACTCGTCCTCGGTCATGTTGGCCTTGGCGGTGGAGAGCACGGCCGAGTAGTAACCCTGGCGGTTGAGATAGGCGCCGGCCCAGCCGGACAAGTACCAGTTGACGAACTCATAGGCCCAGTCGAGCTTCGGGCCGCCGGCCACCGCCTTGGAGACGCAGAAGCCCGAGGCCCATGAGCGGTAGCCTTCCTTGAGCGGCTGGAAGGTGCAGGGGATGCCCATCGACCGCACCTTGGTGACCGCCGGCGACCACATCGACTGGATCACGGTCTCGCCCGAGGCCATCAGGTTGACGGACTCGTTGAAGTCCTTCCAGAACGCGCGGAACTGGCCGGCCTTCTTGGCCTCGGTCAGGACCTTCATCGTCAGGTCGATCTCGGCCTTGGTCATGTTGCCCTTGTCGGCATATTTGTACTGGCCGGTCGCCTCGACGACGAGGGCGGCGTCCATGATGCCGATCGAGGGGATGTTGAGGATCGAGGCCTTGCCCTTGAATTCGGGGTTGAGCAGCTCGGCCCAGGAGTTGATCGGGCGCTTGATCAGGTCGGGACGGATGCCGAGCGTGTCGGCATTGTACACGGTCGGGATCAAGGTGACGAACTCGGTCGGCGTCGCCGAGAACGTCTTGGAGTTCGGGCCGTCGAGATAGAGCACCTTCCACGGCGCGGTGCCCTGGCCGCCGATCTTCTTGCCGTTCGGCAGCTCGCCCTTGGTGAAGACGGGCGTGATGTTGTCGAACTCCTTGATCTTGCGCGCATCGAGCGGAAAGATGTTGCCGGACGGCACCAGCTTCTTCAGCGAGAAGTATTCGGTGTCGAGCACGTCGAAGGAGTTCGGCTGGGTGATGACGCGCTTGGTCACGTCGTCGGTCGTCGCCGTGATGTATTCGATCTTGATGCCGGTGTCGGCGAGGCATTTCTTCGAGATCTCGTCGCCCTCGTTCACGGCGGTGCCGAGATAGCGCAGCACCTTGGCGTCGGCTGCGTGGACATAGGGCGCGCTGAGCAGCGTGCCCGAGCCGGCGAGACCGGCGACGCCCGCCGCGCCCTTGAGCAGCGCGCGGCGGCTGATGGATGTTGTCTTCGATCGGTCGGTCATGATCATCTCCTTGGGAAAACGAGCAAACGAAATCAGGCGACCAGCTCAGCGGCCGGTGCGGCGGCGGCTGCGGGACGGGTCGTCAGCGCATCGGCGAGCGCCGGATTCCAGGTGACGACGACGCGCTCGCCGATGCTGTGGGTCTGTGCATCGAACTGATCGTCGCTGAGCTGCGCCGAGATCTCGGGGCCACCATCGGTCGCCACCGCGACCAGCACGTAGGTGCCCTGATATTCGATCTTGCTGATCGTGCCCGGCACCGCCGGACCGTCGATCGCCGCATTCGGCGCCTTGAGCTGGATGCGGTCGACGCGCACCGCGAAGGTCTCGCCGTTCAGCGGGATCACGTTGTGGCCACCGATGAAGCGGGCGGCGAATTCGGTGCGCGGATGATTGAAGATCTCGCGCGGGCTGCCCTGCTGCTCGATGCGGCCGCCATTCATCAGCACCACGAGGTCGGACAGCGCCATGGCCTCGTCCTGGCCGTGGGTGACGTGGACGAAGGTGAGGCCGAGCTCGCGCTGCAGCCGCTTCAGCTCGGCCCGCATGCGCAGGCGCAGGAACGGATCGAGCGCCGACAGCGGCTCGTCGAGCAGGAGGATCTGCGGCGAGGTGATCAATGCGCGCGCCAGCGCCACGCGCTGTTGTTGTCCGCCGGAGAGCTGCGCCGGCAGGCGGCCGGCATAGCTCTGCATGTCCACCAGCTCGAGCAGCTCGCGTGCCTTTGCGTGGCGCTCGGGCTTGGCGACGCCCTTCATCTTCAGCGCAAACGCCACGTTGTCGATCACCGAGAGATGCGGAAACAGTGCGTAGGACTGGAACATCATCGCGGTGCCGCGCCCGGCGGGCGGCAGCTCGGTGACGTTCTTGGCGCCGACGATGATGTCGCCCGATGTCGCCGATTCATGGCCGGCGATCATGCGCAGGGTGGAGGTCTTGCCGCAGCCGGACGGACCGAGCAGGCAGCAATAGGAGCCGGCGGGAATCCGCAGATCGATCGCGTCGACGGCGGTGACGTGACCGTACATCTTCGTCACCCTCACCAGTTCCAAGCTCGCGCCCGCCGCCATCCGCCCTCCGTCGTCCTGTTGCGTGTCGGTCATGATCGCGGCTCGCTCCATCGGGCGGCTGCGATCCGATCCGTCTGATGTCTGCAACGGATATGCCAAGGGTCGCCGTGGGGGTGGGG
Source organism: Bradyrhizobium sp. SZCCHNRI3043 (assembly GCF_032377735.1). Classification (NCBI taxonomy): domain Bacteria; kingdom Pseudomonadati; phylum Pseudomonadota; class Alphaproteobacteria; order Hyphomicrobiales; family Nitrobacteraceae; genus Bradyrhizobium; species Bradyrhizobium sp. SZCCHNRI3043. Next base: position 134,687 of record NZ_JAUHID010000010.1, on the reverse strand, counting down.
CAGTGCGCGAAGATTGCGCGTTGGGCGAGATGCGTATGCAACGTTCGAAAGGGCATTCCCCGGTCCCGGCGGCAGCCCGCTCAGATCGGGCGCCGATCCGGCCAAACAGCCGCGCCCACGCCGATGTGGAGGCATTTTGCCCTTGTCCTTTCGTGCTCCGGGCGTGCTGAGCGATGGGCTGCAATCGATGGTGGAAGAGCGGGGCGCATCCTCGCGCCGCGGCAGTGGTGTGCTGCCGGTGCCGTCCTTGTTCGATCGATCCGCCCGTGATTGCTGCCGCAGCCTTATCTTGCCTCAATATTAGGCATCGTTGCCGTCTGGAGGCAAGGCAGCTTGATCAGTGACAAGGCGGCGCAGGCTCCGCGGCATGCATGCAGGCAGGCCGGGCGGGATGCTAGACCCGCCGTGCCCGCGATCTGGCCTGCGCGGCGGCCACCAGCATGCGCTCGGCGATGTCGCGCAGCTCGCTGACCGCGATTGGATCGGAGGCGGCGAACGCGTCATAGGAGTCGGTTGCGATCGGAAACCAGCGATAGAAGCGGGCCTCGTCATAGAGCACCCGCACAGCGGCATCGATCTCGGCTGGCGTTGTTGCGGGATATTGCATGCCCATCCATCCGGACCGGTGGGATCAGTGATGATCGCTGTGATCGGGCAGGCCGAGGCCGAACACTTTCACCAGATCGTCGACCTGCTGCGGCGAGAGGTGACGTGGGTTGAGCCCGCGCAGCAGCAGATACAGCTTTGCAGTCTCCTCGAGCTCCTCCATCGCGAACACGGCGGCTTCCAGCGTATCGCCGGACACCACCGGCCCGTGATTGGCGAGCAGCACCGAGGCGTATTTGCCGGCGAGACCCTTGATGGCATCGGCTACCGCGGGATCGCCGGGACGATGATAGGGCACCAGCGCGGTCTGACCGCAGCGCATTAAATAATAAGGTGTCAGCGGCGGCAGCGCGGCGCGCGGATCGATGTCCGGCAGCATCGAGATCGCGACCGAATGGGTCGAGTGCAGATGCACCACGGCGCGGGCAGCATTGCGCGTCTGGTACAGCGCGGTGTGCAGCGGCACCTCCTTGGTCGGCGCGTCGCCCGAGACCAGCTTTCCCGCGGCATCGAGCCGCGACAAACGGGCCGGATCGAGAAAGCCGAGCGAGGCATTGGTCGGCGTGACCAGCCAGCCGCCATCATCGAGCCGCACGCTGATGTTGCCGGAAGAGCCCGGCGTCAGCCCGCGCTCGAACAGCGAGCGGCCGAACCGGCAGATGGCCTCGCGAATCGCAGTTTCCGCCACGGGACTTTCCTCGCATTTCGCTCTTTGGCCGCTTTGTCTCACGCTTTGGCAACGCGGCCAAGCCGTGATACCCAGAGTGCAGTCCGGGGCAACCGGACGTCACCAGGAAACGCTTCAGGGATCTGCCGCATGCCGTCGCCATCGCAATTGAAAGTCGCCGTGATCGGGCTCGGCTCGATGGGGTTCGGCATGGCGACCTCGCTGAAACGCGCAGGCTTCGAGGTGACCGGATGCGATGTCTCGGCGGATGCCGTAGCGCGCCTCGTCGCCGACGGCGGCAAAGGCGCGGCGAGCCCGGCCGAGGCGGCGCGAGGTGCCGACATCGTGGTCAGTGTCGTCGTCAACGCGGCGCAGACGGAAGCCATCCTGTTCGGCCCCGGCGGTGCTGCCGAAACCATGCCGAAGGACTCCGTGTTCGTCTCCTCCGCGACCATGGACCCTGACGTCGCGCGGCGGCTCGCGAAGCAGCTCGAAGCCACCGGCCGGCACTACCTCGACGCGCCGATCTCCGGCGGCGCGCAGCGCGCCGCGCAGGGCGAGCTGACGATCCTGGCCTCGGGCAGCGCGGCTGCGTTTGCCAAGGCGCGGCCGGCGCTCGATGCGATGGCGGCCAAGCTCTATGAGCTCGGCGATGCGGCCGGGCAGGGCGCCGCGTTCAAGATGATCAACCAGCTGCTCGCCGGCGTGCACATCGCAGCCGCCAGCGAGGCCATCGCCTTTGCCGCCAAGCAGGGCCTCGACATCCGCAAGGTCTATGAGGTCATCACAGCCTCGGCCGGCAATTCCTGGATGTTCGAGAACCGCATGCCGCACGTCCTCGACGGCGACTACACGCCGCGCAGTGCGGTCGAGATCTTCGTCAAGGATCTCGGCATCATCCAGGACATGGCGCGCAGCCATCGTTTTCCGGTGCCCGTCTCGGCCGCCGCGCTGCAGATGTTCCTGATGACGTCGGCCGCCGGCATGGGCCGCGACGACGACGCCTCGGTGGCGCGGATGTACGCGCAGGTCACCGGCACGACGCTGCCGGGCTCCTCCAAGTAGCAAGCAGTACGACGAGTTTTCACGCCATGCCCCGTTTCGCCGCCAATCTCTCGATGATGTTCACCGAGCATCCGTTCCTCGACCGCTTCGCCGCCGCCGCCAAGGCCGGCTTCACCGCGGTCGAATTCCTGTTTCCCTATGATTATCCGGCCGAGGAGGTCGGCAAGCGGCTGCACGGCAACGGCCTGACGCAAGCGTTGTTCAACCTGCCGCCCGGCAACTGGGATGCCGGCGAGAAGGGCTTTGCCGCGCTGCCCCAGCGCTTCGATGATCTCAAGGCGAGCCTCGAGACGGCGCTGCCCTATGCCAAGGCCACCGGCGTGAAGCGGCTGCACCTGATGGCGGGGATTGCCGAGCGCGGCGATGCGAAGGCGGTCGAGGCGTATTACAAGTCGGTGGCATGGACGGCCGAGTTCTTCGCGCCCCATGGCCTCGACGTCGTGATCGAGCCGATCAATGCGCGCAACGTGCCCGGCTACTTCCTCAACGATTTCGGCTTCGCCCGCGATCTCATCCGCGAGCTGAAGATTCCAAATCTCAAGCTGCAATTCGACATCTATCACTGCCAGATCATCCATGGCGACGTCACCATGCGGCTGCGCGAGATGATGGACATCATCGGCCACATCCAGATCGCCAGCATTCCCTCGCGCAACGAGCCCGACGGCGAGGAGCTGAACTATCCGTTCCTGTTCGCCGAGCTCGACCGGCTGGGCTATGCCGGCTTCGTCGGCTGCGAGTACAATCCGCGCGGTCGCACCGAGGACGGGCTCGGCTGGTTTGTGCCCTACAAGGGAGTGAAGCCGTGACCTTGAAGCTCGGCTGCATCGCCGATGACTACACCGGCGCCTCCGACCTCGCCAACACCTTGACTCGCGCCGGCCTGCGCACGGTGCAGACGATCGGCGTGCCGGCTGATGACCTCACGCTGCCGGAGGTCGATGCCGTCGTGGTGTCGCTGAAGAGCCGGTCGATCGAGGCTTCGCTTGCCGTGGCCCGCTCACGCGAGGCCGACAAATGGCTGCGCGCACGGGGGGCCGACCACGTGCTGTTCAAGATCTGCTCGACGTTCGATTCCACCGACGCCGGCAATATCGGCCCTGTCATGGATGCGCTCGCCGGTGATGCGGGCGACGGCATCGTGCTGGTGACCCCGGCCTTCCCGGAAACCAGGCGGACCGTCTATCAAGGCAACCTCTTCGTCGGCAGCGTGCCGCTCAACGAGAGCCCGCTCAAGGATCATCCGCTCAACCCGATGCACGACGCCAATCTGGTGCGCGTGCTGGCGCGCCAGAGCCGCAGGAAAATCGGCTTGGTCGACCTCGCCGCTGTCGTGCACGGGCCGGAGGCGATCGGCCACAGGCTGCAGGAATTGGCCGCGCAGGGCATTGGTGCGGCGATCGTCGACGCCGTGTTCGACGCCGACCTGATTGCGATCGGCGCGGCCGCCTTGAAGAACCGGGTCTCTGTCGGCGCGTCCGGCATCGGGCTCGGGCTGGCGCGCGCTTTGGTCGAGGCCGGGCACGTGCATACCCACGGCTTGGCGCATCACGCGGATGCACCCGTCGGCGGCATGGCGGCCTGCCTCGCCGGAAGCTGCTCGCAGGCGACGCTGCAGCAGATTGCGCAGGCCGAGACCATCATGCCGGTGCTGCATCTCGATGCGGCGGGCCTGGTCGCCGGTCCGGACGAGGCGCAGCGCGCGCTGGCCTGGGCGCGTGAGCGCATTGCCAAGGGGCCTGTGCTGATTGCCTCCAGCGCGACGCCGGATCAGGTCAGCGCGCTGCAATCCAGGCACGGCCGCGAAGCGGCGGGGCACGCCATCGAGCAGGCGATGGCCGATCTCGCCGAGGGGCTGATTGAGGCCGGCGTGCGGCGGTTGATCGTCGCCGGCGGCGAGACCTCGGGCGCCGTCGTTGACCGGCTGGGGATTCCCGGCTTCCTCGTTGGTCCAGAGATCGCGGCCGGCGTGCCAGTGCTTCGCGCAATCGGCGCGCAGGGCGGCGACATGCTGCTGGCGCTGAAGTCCGGCAATTTCGGCGGGCCGCAGTTCTTCGCCGACGCGCTCGGGCTGATGCGCTAACTGCGCGTCAGCCGACTGCCGGCTGCGTCGGCCTGTGCCGGATTTTGGAACGACGTGCTGGGCCTCGGTCCCGATCTCATCATCTGCTTAGTTTGTGAGCCGTCGCTCGGCACGGCAGCGCCGCCGTGCCGCCATAAGCATCGGGACGCACACTGAAAAAGCAGAAGTTTTTTGCGTGTAATGCCCGATAACTCCCGTAAATTAACGGTCTCTAGGGACCTCACCGCTATACCTCCGGTACGGACCGTCGCGTGACGCGTCCATCTGTGGGTAGGGCAATGAAACTGAATCGGATCGGCTACAAACTCGGGCTTGCTGGCGCCATCGGCGCATCTCTCGCGGTCGGCATGATCGCAAATCAGATGATTGCCGAGAGAGCGGTCAACGAAGCCAATCAGCGGGCGGAGAGCTCCCGGCGCGTGGTCGAGAGCGTCATGTCGGCCAGCATCAACATGCAGCAGACCCAGCTCGCGGGCCGCTCGGCCCGGCTGGCGCGGGTGCCGGCCGATGCCGAGAAGGCCGCTGCCGACATTCAGCAGTTCTCGGCCGCGATGGTCACGGACATCGACGGCGCCCTTGCGAACGTGGCGACGGCCGAAAATCGGTCTCGGCTGAGCCGGCTCAAGGAGCTGATGACGAACTACGCCGCCGGCGCGGTGGAGCTTGCCCAGGCGCAGAAGGCGCTGCTGCTGCAGATCGACAAGCGGAGCGCTGTCTCCAACGAGTGGACCAACGGTCTCAAGGCGCTGCTCGCCTCGCCGGCGCTGCCGAAACTTGCCTTCCGCGAGCGCGTCGAGCGGCAGCTTCATGCGGCCGATGCCAAGCTGAACTACATGCGGTCCCAGGCCTGGCGGTTCGGCATGACCGGGGATGCCGTGACGATCGCGCATCTGAAGCAGACGGTGCCGATCCTGAAGAGCTCGCTGACCGATGCCCGCATGCTGGCCGATGACCGCGAGATCCAGGCGACGATCAGCAAGCTCAACGGCATCGCGTCGGACTTCGTCGCTGCGAACGACGAGGTGGTCAAGATCGAAGGAATCAAGGAAGCGGTGCTGCGCGACCGTACGCTGGTCTATCTCGGCGAGGCCGGCGAACTCATGACGGCAGCGATCCAGGATGCCCGCGCGCGCAACGCCAGCGCAAGATTTGATGCCGACGAGGTGGCCGCGCAGGCGAGCCGCATCATGCTGATCGTCGGACTGGCCGTCCTGGCATCGGTGCTCAGCTCGGTCGTCTTCTCGTTCCTGGGAATCGCCCGTCCGTTGACCCGGCTCAATGCGGCGCTCGGTGAGATGGCGCGTGGCCGGCTCGACATCGTCATCCCCGGTGCATCGCGCGGCGACGAGATCGGCGATCTTGCCAAGACCGTGACGGTGATCCGGGGCAACGCGGAGGAGAAGGCGCGTGCCGAGGCCGAAACGAAGAATGCACAGGACGCGATCGCGGCGCGCCAGCGCAAGGCCGACATGCAGCGGCTGGCCGAGCAGTTCGAAGCCGCGGTCGGCGAAATCGTGAACACCGTCTCGTCGGCCTCGAGCCAGCTCGAGCAGTCCGCCACCACGCTGACCCAGGCCGCGACGCGCTCGCAAGGCTTGACGACGGCGGTTGCGTCTGCCTCGGAGGAAGCCACGACCAACGTCCAGTCGGTGGCGTCTGCGACCGAGCAGATGGCCTCGTCGGTCACCGAGATCAGCCGTCAGGTGCAGGAATCGGCGCGCATCGCCAACGACGCCGTCGGCCAGGCCCGCACCACGACCGGGCGTGTCAGCGAGCTGTCCAAGGCTGCCACCCGCATCGGCGATGTCGTCGAACTGATCAACACGATTGCCGGCCAGACCAACCTGCTGGCGCTCAACGCCACCATCGAGGCGGCGCGCGCCGGCGACGCCGGCCGCGGCTTCGCGGTCGTCGCCTCCGAGGTCAAGGCGCTGGCGGAGCAGACCGCGAAGGCAACCGGCGAGATCGGCCAGCAGATCTCGAGCATCCAGGTCGCGACGCAGGAGTCGGTCAGCGCCATCAAGGAGATCTCCTCCACGATCGAGAAGCTGTCGGAAATCTCCTCGACCATCGCAGCGGCTGTCGAAGAGCAGGGTGCGGCGACGCAGGAGATCTCACGCAACGTTCAGCAGGCCGCGCATGGCACGCAGCAGGTCTCGTCCAACATCGCCGATGTCGAGCGCGGCGCGGCCGAGACCGGGTCGGCCTCGGCCCAGGTGCTCTCAGCGGCACAGGCGCTGTCCGGCGACAGCAATCGCCTCAAGCAGGAGGTCGCGAGCTTCCTCGGCTCGGTGCGGGCGGCGTAACGCTGAGCAGCGGAAGCGACGAACTGCTGGTCGCGCGGGGGATTGGAAGGCCGGAGCATCGAACGCTCCGGCCTTCTGCGTTTTCTGGCCCAACAGGGACAGTCCGCGGCCCCGTCGCCCGCGGCTTTTCTGTTCGCGCTACATCGACGCCGGAAAACTAACTTGCGTAGTCAATCTGCGTTTTTAACTTACGTTAAGAGTCAGCGTGTAGGGTCTGGTCATTCGCGGCCAACGCGCAGTCGAGCCCCACGGGCAAACGGCGCTTCTCTCGTTCGGTCGCACGGCATGAGATGACGCGCCGCACGGCCAAGCCGGAGCGCGTTACCGATCTGGACGGGCAACGATCACTTTTCGATCGCTGCTCCGTATTTGCACGGACATGGTCTTAACCAGACTTAATTTTAGCTCCCGTAGCTTCCACGCGTGGGCTGCGGGCCCGTTTGCGTGACGACGAGGCGAGCCCACGCCCGTCGTCGACGTGATCTGTCCCCGAGCGCCCCCAGCATGAGTCGCGCCGTGGAGACCGACATGTCCTTTGCAATGCCCCATCGCCTCAAGCTCACCATCGGGATCAAGATCTATGCCCTGATCGGTCTGAGCTTCCTCGGCCTGATCGGCCTGACTGCCTTCAATTCCCGCGAGCTCGCCGCAGGCCTCAAGCAGCAGAAGCAGCTCGAGCTCCGGCATCTGACCGAGCTCGCGCTCGGCATCTTCGCCGAGGAGCATGCGGCCGCGCAGAAGGGGACGATCTCGGTCGCCGAGGCGCAGAAGCGCGCTCTCGAGCGCGCCTCCCAGCTGCGTTATGGCGGCAATGAGTATTTCTTCGTCACGGACATGACCGCGAAGATGCTGATGCATCCGATCTCGACCAAGCTGGTCGGGCAGGACGTCGCGGACATGAAGGATCCGAACGGCAAGAAGCTGTTCATCGAGATGATCGATGTGGTTCGCCAGCATGGCCGCGGCTTCGTCGACTACGATTGGCCGAAGCCCGGCTCCGAGACGCCGCAGCCCAAGCTGACCCATGTCGCGGGGTTCGCACCCTGGAATTGGCTGGTCGGAACCGGCGTCTATATCGATGACCTCTCGGCGCAGGCCTGGGCCTCGACGCGGCAGTCGTTGACGGCGGCCGGGATCGTGCTGCTGATCCTGCTCGTCGTGTCGACGCTCGTCGGGCGCGGCATCACCAACCCGCTACATCGCATGACCAGCGCGATGAAGAGCCTCGCCGGCGGCCGTCTCGACGTCGAGGTCCCCGGCGTGGGACGCGGCGACGAGATCGGCGAGATGGCCGGCGCCGTCGAGGTGTTCAAGAGCAATGCGGTCGCACGTCACGCGCTGGAAGCGGAGCAGAAGGAAGCCGAGCAGCGGGCGCTGGCCCGGCAAGGCCGACATGCACAAGATGGCCGACGACTTCGAAAGCGCCGTTGGCGAGATCGTCGAGACGGTCTCGTCGGCTTCGTCCAGGCTGGAAGTGTCGGCGGACACGTTGAGCAAGACGGCGGTCCGCGCCGGCGAGCTCGCAACCACGGTGGCGGCCGCGTCGGAGGAAGCGTCCACCAACGTGCAATCCGTCGCCTCGGCCACCGAGGAGATGACGTCCTCGGTCACCGAGATCGGCCGCCAGGTGCATGAATCGGCGCGCATGGCCAATGAAGCGGTCGAGCAGGCGAAGAAGACCAACGAGCGGGTGAGCGAGCTGTCGCGCGCGGCGAGCCGCATCGGCGACGTGGTCGAGCTGATCAACAGCATTGCCGGGCAGACCAATCTGCTGGCGCTGAACGCCACCATCGAGGCGGCGCGTGCCGGCGAGGCGGGGCGGGGCTTCGCCGTGGTCGCCGCCGAGGTCAAGGCGCTGGCGGAGCAGACCGCCAAGGCGACCGACGAGATCGGCCAGCAGGTGGCCGGCATCCAGGCGGCGACACAGGAATCGGTCGCGGCGATCAGGCTGATCTCCGGCAGCATCGAGCGGCTGTCGGAGGTTTCCTCGACGATTGCTGCCGCCGTCGAAGAGCAGAACGCCGCGACCAAGGAAATCTCGCGCAACGTGCAGCAGGCGGCGCACGGCACGCAGCAGGTTTCCGTCAACATCACCGACGTGCAGCGCGGCGCGACCGAGACCGGCTCGGCGTCGACCCAGGTGCTGGAGGCGGCCCAGGGTCTGTCGACAGACAGCAACCGCCTCAAGCGCGAGGTCAGCCGCTTCCTGCAGACGGTCCGCGCGGCCTGAGAGGCCGGCAGCAATCTCATCAGCTAAATCAGCGATCCAACCAACGTGTCTCAACGAGTTTGAAGCTCCGCCATGATCACCTTTCTTGACTTCCGGCCCCGCCACGAGGTGGTAAGCTGGATGCGATCGTTCGCGAATTCCTCGGCGATCATCCTCGCCCTCATGTTCACTACATCGATCCATGCAGCGCCCGGCGACAACCTCGCCGTCGTGCGCGACCTCAGTGGCAGGATCGGTCCCGTCATCGGGGCAGCCCTTGCCTGTAGCGATATCCCTCGGCCGCGTATCCAAGCCATCATCGGCAAGTTCCAGGCCGTCATCCGGGAGGCCTCGAACAACGACGGCGATCGAAACGAGCTGACGCGCCAGTTCGACCGCTTCATCGCCGACGGTCGCGCGGCCGTGGCGAGTGGCCGCCAGGACTGCCGACGGGCCGAGCTCCAGCTCGGAGAGATCGAGCGATCGATCGGCGCACCCGCAACGGCGGCCGGCGCGCCGCCGGATGCGACGCTCCCGGTCGCTGCGGCTGGCGCGACGAGTGCTGTGCCTGCTCCATCGGTTCGCGGCGTCACGGAGCGTGACGTCACGTTCGGCAGCGTCTTGCCGCTGTCGGGCGCGAACAAGGAATCAGGACGTCTGCTCAAGGTCGGTATCGAAGCCGCCTTCAACCATGCCAACGACGCCGGCGGGGTCAATGGCCGGATGCTCAAGCTCGCCGTCGCCGATGACGGCTATGATCCGAACCGCACGCTCGATGCCATGAAGCAGCTCTACGAGAAGGAGCGCGTGTTCGGCTTCGTCGGCAGTTTCGGGACCGTGACCGCGGCCGTTGCAATTCCATATTCGCTCGAGCGCCGGATGCTGTTCTTCAGCCCCTACACCGGTGCGAACGTCTCGCGCCACGATCCGCCGGACCGCTACGTCTTCAACTATCGCCCGAGCTATTCGGAAGAAGCCGATGCGCTGGTCCGTTACCTGGTGAAGCTGCGCCGAGTGCCGCCGCGCCAGATCGCGCTGTTCGCGCAGGACGATTCGTTTGGGGATGCAGGCTTTGCCGGCGTGGCGAAGGCATTTCGCGTCCTGGGCCTCAGCGACGCTGCGATCCTGCGCGTCAACTACACCCGCAACACCGTGGATGTGGAGCCCGCGATCAACCAGCTCAAGGCACAGAAGGTGCCCGTCCGTGCGGTCATCATGGTCGCGACTTCGCGCGCGGCAGCGAAGTTCATCGAAAAGGCGCGCGACGCGCTTCCCGGCGTCGTCTTCGTCAATGTGTCGGCGGTCGGTGCATCGGCGCTTGCCAACGAGCTCATGCTGCTTGGTTCGCGATACGCCTCCGGGGTCATCGTGACCCAGACCGTTCCCGCCGTCTCCGGCTATTCGAGCGTGGTGCTCGACTACAAGGCCGCGCTGGCGAAGCATTTCCCCGGCGAGCCGCCGGACTACACCTCGCTCGAGGGCTACATCGAGGCGAGCATCCTGATTCAAGCCCTTAAAAAGGCCGGTCCGCAGCTCGATACCGAGCGGTTGATCGATACCCTCGAGTCGATGCGCAACATCGATCTCGGTCTTGGAGCCTTGCTCAACTTCGGCCCCGCCGAACATCAGGCCTCGCACAAGATCTGGGGCACGGCGCTCGACGAGACCGGCGCCTATCAGGCGATCGAGCTGGAGTGACCCGCAGCGCGGGATAAAAAGGGGGAGCGAGCGCCAGCATGTGCGGCCCATGGCGGCCGCATCGCAAGCGCGAGATGCAGCAGCTCGCAATCATCGAGATGCTGTCGGCGATTTCTTCGGCCGTCGGCTGCAGATGCCGTCGGGCGACACCCCCTCAGGCGCGAGGTCGGACGTTTCCTGGTCGCGTCGGCCACCGAGGAGCTGTCCTCCTCGGTGACCGAGATCAGCCGCCAGGTGCCGGAATCGGCCCGCATGGCGAGCGAGCCCGTCAACCGGGCGCGGCGGACAAACGACCAGGTGAGCGAGCTGTCCAGGGCCGCCGCGCGGATCGGCGACGTCGTCGAGCTCATCAACACCATCGCCGGCCAGGCCAACGTGCTGGTGCTCAAGGCCACCATCGAAGCGGCGCGCGCCGGCGAAGCCGGCCGCGGCTTCGCGGTGGTTGCCACCGAGGTCAAGGCGCTGGCCGGGCAGACCTCGAAGGCGACCGGCGAGATCGGTCAGCAGATTTCCGGCATCCAGAGCGCGACCCAGGAATCGGTCGGCGCCATCAAGGAGATTTCCGGCACCATCGAGCGGCTCTCGGAGATCGCCTCGACCATCGCTGCTGCGGTCGAGGAGCAGGGGGCGGCGACGCAGGAGATCTCCCGCAACGTCCAGCACGCCTCGCAGGGCACCAAGGACGTCTGGTCCAACATCATCGAGGTGCAGGGCGGCGCCAATGAAACCGGCTCCGCCTCGTCCGAGGTGTTGTCCGCCGCGCAGGCGCTGTCGTCCGACAGCAACCGGTCGAAGGCCGGAGTCAGCCGATTCCTGGAGACTGTCCGCGCCGCCTGAGTGCGCACGGCCGCCGATGATAGGAGGGCGCGGCTGCGCAAGCTGCGCCCTTTGCTTTGCCCGCCGGACAACGGCAACCGCCCATGAATGGGGTCCAGCGATCCGTATTTCAACGGTTGCGGCACTTTATCTTAGGTTAATCGGCGACTGCGACAATGGACGCATCGTTTGCAGCAAAATTAGCCATGCCGATGCCGGCATGGCTCGAAAGACTCGCCATGCGTAAGAATTTGCCGGTCACCAACGTCGAGTATCCGATCACGGATGACACGCTGATCGTGTCCAAGACCGACACGAAGGGCAAGCTGACCTTCTTCAACCAGGATTTTGTCGACGCGGCCGGCTTCACCGAAGCCGAGCTGATGGGGCAGCCGCACAACATCGTGCGTCATCCCGACATGCCGCCTGAAGCCTTCGACAATCTCTGGACCACGCTCAAGGCCGGCCGACCCTGGGTCGGCGCGGTCAAGAACCGCCGCAAGAACGGCGACTATTACTGGGTGCTGGCGACGGCGTCGCCGATCTGCAAAGACGGCCAAGTCGTCGGCTACACCTCGGTGCGCACCAAGCTGCCCGCCGACCAGCGCGCGGAGGCCGAGCAGGTCTATGCGGCGATCCGCGAAAAGCGGCCGCATGGTTACAAGATCGACGACGGCATCGTCCGCCGCCGCTCGGTGTTCGACCATCTCTCGATGTTCACCGGCTCGATCGCGGCAAGGCTGCGAACGCTGGTCGGATTGCAGACGCTGTTCCTGCTCGTGCTTGGCGTCATCTCGTTCGGGGAGGGCGGGCTCGCCGGAATGACCGCCGTGGCGATTGCTGCCGCTGGTGTCGTGCTGTGTGGTCTGGTCGGGCTGCGTACGATGAACGTGATCGTGGCGCCGCTCGATCATCTGAACGAGACGATGGAGAGCATCACCCAGGGCACGCTCGACACCCGCATGCGCATCGAGCGCGACGACGAGATCGGCCGCGCCTTGCGTAACCTGCAGACCGTTCAGACGATGGTGCGGTTCAACGACAGGGAGCTCGGAGAGCAGGAGCGGCGCGCAGCCGCCGCGCGCAAGCGGGAGATGTCGGAGCTCGCCAACGGTTTCGAAGGCGCCATCGGTAACATCGTCAATACGGTGTCCTCGGCCTCCAGCGAGCTCGAGAGCTCGGCCAACTCGCTGTCGAGCACCGCCGTGCGGGGGCAGGAGCTTTCCACCACTGTTGCCGCGGCCTCCGAAGAGGCGTCGGCCAATGTTCAGGCCGTGGCGTCGGCGACCGAGGAGCTCACCTCGTCGGTCCGTGAGATCAGCCGCCAGGTGCAGGAGTCCGCGCGCATCGCTTCCGATGCGGTCGAGCAGGCGCGCCGCACCAATGATCGTGTCGGCGAGCTGTCGAAGGCGGCGACCCGCATTGGCGACGTCGTCGAGCTGATCAACACGATCGCCGGGCAGACCAATCTGCTGGCGCTCAATGCCACCATCGAGGCCGCGCGGGCGGGCGAGGCTGGCCGCGGCTTTGCCGTCGTCGCCTCCGAGGTCAAGGCGCTGGCCGAGCAGACTGCAAAGGCGACCGGCGAGATCGGCCAACAGATTTCCGGCATCCAGGGGGCCACGCAGGAGTCGGTCGGCGCCATCAGGGAGATCTCGACGACGATCGAGCGGCTGTCGGAGATCGCCGCGACGGTGGCGGCCGCGGTCGAGGAGCAGGGCGCAGCGACCGCCGAGATCTCGCGCAACATCCAGCACGCCGCCGCGGGTACACAGCAGGTGTCCGCCAACATCACCAACGTCCAGCGCGGCGCCAGCGAGACCGGCGACACCTCGGGGCAGGTGCTCAGCGCCGCGCGCCAGCTCTCCGGTGATAGCGAGCGTCTCAAGCAGGAGGTCGGCCGTTTCCTGCAATCGGTTCGCGCCGCCTGATCCGCGAGATAACGAAGCCGGCGACAGCGGCCGAGATTGCCCGCTGTCGCGTCCGATAGTCGAACGGCACAGCCCCGACCGATAGCCGCGGGCACAGCCGATGACGCCGCGGCGAACCACGTCGACGTGGACGCTCATGCGTGCGCCGTTCGTCAGGCGGCGCCCCGCTCGACCGGATCATCCCCCACCGTTGCAGACTCCCCACACCTGACGCCCCGGCCAGAAAGGCCGTTGTGGCGCCATAATCCCGCTAAGGTGCAGAGATTAACTTGTGTTAGATATTTATTCAACCAGCGGTACATTTAGTGGCAGGCAATGTGATTGCGAGCAGACCTTCGCGCAGGACCCTGGTGCTAACGGCCGCGACGGCCGCGGTCGCCTTGGGTCTCGATGCGGGGCTTGCCGTGGTTGCCGCCAAGCCGCGCCGCCGCACTGAGGATCCCGCGCACGGCTATCGCCGGATCACGATCGGCGAGGCGGAGGTGATCGCCCTCTACGACGGTGTATGGGAAAAGCCGCACGAGGCCGGCTTCATCGACAATGCCAGCATCAGCGACGTGAAGGAAGCACTGCGCGCTGCGGGTCTGAGCCCCGCCTTCGTCCCGGTCCCGATCTCCACCTTCGTGGTGCGGCTGAAGGGCAAGACCGTGCTGTGCGATGCCGGCGGCGGCGGTCAGGTCCAGGGCTACAATTCCGACTCGATCTTCATTTCGGGCCGCCTGCTGGACAATCTGAAAGCAGCCGGCATTCGCCCGGAGGACATCGACACCATCCTGATCTCGCACTTCCATCCCGATCATATTTTCGGACTGCTCGGCGAGGACACCAACGTGCCGGTGTTTCCCTCCGCCGAGATCATCGTGGCTGCGGCCGAATACAAATTCTGGACCGATGCATCTCTGACCAGCCGGCTGCCGCCGTGGCGGCAGTCGCTGGCGCGCCGCATCCAGAGCGTGATCCCGGGCTGGAAGAACGTGCTGCCGGTCGAGGGCGAGGACGAGGTGGTGCCCGGTATCCGCTTCGTCAGCGTCCCCGGTCATACGCCGGGGCACACCGCGTTTCATCTCAGCTCCGGAGCGGAGCAACTGATGATCTCGGGCGACACCGCCTATGTGCCGGCGTTGTGCCTGCGCCATCCCGAATGGCACGGCGCCTATGACCAGGACGGCGCGGCTGCCGAGGTCAGCCGGCGCAGATTGCTCGATCGTATCGTTGCAGAAAAGATGTTGGTTTGTGGATCTCATTTTCCGTGGGCCGCGTTCGGTCGGCTCACCCGCGATGGCGCCCATTATGCGCTCGACCTGCTCCCCGCGTGATCCCGAACCGGCCTCGGAAGAGAGGCTCGGGATCGCGCCATGACGACGCATTATGAGGTGCTCGGCGTATCGCCGCGGGCCGATCTCGACACGATCAAGCGGGCATTCCGTCAGGCCGCCAAGGCGCACCATCCCGACCTCCGGGGCGGCGCCGATCCGGCGTCGGAGCACCAGCTCAAGTTGATCATCGTCGCCTACAACGTGCTGCGCGCCCCTGACCTGCGCGCCGAATACGACGCCCATCTTGCTTCTGAGCGCGACCGCGTCCGCCGCGAACGCTGGGACGCCATCCTGCAGTTCACCGCGGCGACCGCCGTGCTCAGCGCGATCCTGATCGGCCTCGAGATTCTGCTCTTGCCCTCCGCCGGTGATTGGATGAGCAGTCCGGCGACGCGCTCGATCGTGACACCGTCGCCGCAGGCCCGATCGGGGCCGCAGCGCAAGGTCGCAGGTGAGACCGTCCCGGCGCCTGCCGTCCAAGACGCGACCGGAGCCGTGCTGCCGGTGCCGCCTCCGGAGGCGGAGGCCCCCGCGCTGTCTCCGCCGGCAGAGCCGAGAGCCACAGAGCAGGTCGTCCCGGCTGCACCGACGACCGCCGCATCCTTCCTGAAGCGGGGGATGGACCGCAGCCGGCAGGGCGATCTCGAGCGCGCTGTCGCTGATTTCGACGAAGCGATCCGGCTCGCGCCCCGCAATGCCGATCTCTATCGCTATCGCGCCAGGGATCTGGTCCGCATGGGCCGCATCGACCGCGCGCTTGGCGATTTTGAGCGGGCGATCCGGCTGGATCCGAACGACCCGGCGCTGTTTCACGATCGTGGCCTCGCGCATCAGCGCAAGGGCGATCTCGACGAGGCCCTCGTCGATCTCGACCACGCCGTGCGCATGGGCTTCAGCGATGCCGGAATGTACAGCGACCGTGGCGCGGTGTGGCTGGCGAAGGGGCGCTACGACCGCGCGCTCGCCGACTTCAACCAGGCCCTCAAGCTGGATCCGGAATTGGCGATCGCGGCCGCACGGCGGGATGAGGCTCTCGCGCGCAGGCGCGACCGGCAATTGGCCGGCGACGACGGCGCGCCTCCGGCGGCGGCGGAGACCACGGGCACGGTGCCTGCCGACGCGAAGCCCAGGCGTAGCGGGCGCTGAGCGCCGGACCGTGATCTGCGCTCCGACATCCGGGAGACGGCGAGCAGCGTTGTGCTCACACCCGTCGGCGCGATCGTTCCATTGCGCGGCGGTCTGCGATCCAGGAGCGCGCCATGAGCGTTTACGTTTCCGTCACCGGCTTCCGCCCGCATCGCGGCCTCAATCGGCTGGCGCGATTCTGGTGGCACACGTTGCGCGCCGTCCGCCAGGCGCGTGCGGCTCCCGGGAATCTGCGCGTCGAGCTTCGTCCGGTGAATGGCATCTATCATACGCTGACGGTCTGGACCGACGAAGCCAGCATGCGCGCCTATGTCAGAAGCGGCGCGCACCGCCGCGCCATGATCGGCTTCCGCGACCTCGGCGGCGGCAGGACGCTCGGCTTCGTGGCGGACAGCGATCCTGATCCTGATTGGGACACGGCCTATGCGCGCTGGCAGCGTGACGCCCGGGAGGTGTGAGGCGACGGAAGCGAACTAATTCGTCCGCCACTCCGGCACACCATCGGCGGCCATCGTGATCGTGCCGAGCGCGCCGACCGGCGTCCTGTCCTGATCCATCAGCCGCGCCAGCGTGGCTGCGTCCTGCGCCGGAACGCGCGCCAACGTGCGCGTGTCCTGCTCGGTGCGCAGCATCGCAACGCCATGCTCGACCTCGCCGTTGCGATCAAACAGCACGGTGAAGCTTTCGACCCGGCCACCGCCGCCGGCTTCGCTGACGAACGCCGGCGCGGCGGCGCGATGCCGATTGGCCTCGGCCTGCACGCTCACCTCCTGTGACAGGGACGACGGCGGCTCGCGCGAGATCACCAGCGCATGATGCTTGGTGACGAAGCCGCCCTGGCCGTACAGCAGGCCGCGCCTGGCGCCGCCGCGCAGCCGCCGCACCATCGCGCAGGCGGCGTGCGTCATGTAGGTGTTGAGCGGCGCGCCGAAGAAGGTCAGCCCGCCGGTCACGGTCGGCTCCACGTCGGCGCCGAGGCCGAGGATCCGCCGTGCCATCTTCGGCACGCAGGGAAAGCAGCTGTAGAGCTCGATGACCTCGAACGCCGCGCCGTTGCCGCCTACGATGTTCATTGCGGCCCGCAACACGGCGTTCTGCGGATGACTCTCGGCGAACTGATCGCGCGTGAGGTAGTCGCGCGGATCCTCCGCCGCTGCGCCACCGAGCGGATAGATCATGCGGCTGTCGGCAATGCCCGCCGCACGCGCCTTGGCCAAGCTGGTCAGGATCAGCGCCGCGCCCATGTTGACCATGGGATTGGCGACCATCAGCTTGGTGTAGGGCCAGGCGATCGGGCGGTTGTCGGCCGACGGAGTCGTGATCTCCTCGGGCGCGAAGTGCCGCTTCAGCCAGGCGTTGGGATTGTAGGCGGCGACCGCGGAAAAGCGCGACCACAGCTCGCCGGATTCGGCGAGCGCCTGCCGCGGCGTCTGGCCCCATTTGGCCGCGCTCGCGACCTCGTAGAACGGATAGACCGAGACCGGGCGGAATACGCCGAGCTTCACCGCCAGCGGCTTCTGGAACGCGGCGCCGCGCTTCGGCTCCTCGACGTCGTGGGCGAACGGCGTCCACGGCAAGGGCACGCCGGCGCGGTCGGCCTTGGTCGCGGTCGATTGCGCCTCGGCGCCGCAGACCACGGCGACCTCGCATTCGCCGCGCGCGATGCGCAAGGCGGCCTCGTGCAGAAAGCGGATCGGGCTCTCGCCGCCGACCGGACCATAATGGCAGTGCGCCGGCGTCACGCCGAGCCGCTGCGCGAGAAGCTGCTCGGGATCGCGGTAGCGCCAGCTCAGGAAGTTGACGACGTCGAGCGAGCCGATGTCGTGGATGAGCTTGGCGCCCGCGTCATTTTCCGCACGGCGGATCGCCTGTTCGAGCAGCGTCAGCGGCTCGAGACCGTCGCCGATATCCTTGGGACGATCGACGATCTCGCCCACGCCGACGATCACGGGAATGCGGTCGGGGGGCAGGGTACTTGCAGTCATCGGCGTTTCCAAGAGCCGGCCCGTGACGGACCGTCATTGTTATCTTGTCTCCGTTCTGTCATCGCAGGTTCGACCGCGCAATGCAGAAAATGCTGATGGCGCCCGCGCGCAGCATGGCTTCCGCTTCACGGCAGATGCGCCTAAAACGCTCGCTCCTGACGCTCACGCCGGAGTCTGCCGTGTCTGAACAGAACAGCTATGTGCCGCCCAAGGTCTGGACCTGGAACAAGGCCAGCGGCGGCCGCTTCGCCAACATCAACCGGCCGATCGCAGGTCCGACGCACGAGAAGGAATTGCCTGTCGGCCGTCATCCCTTGCAGCTTTATTCTCTGGGAACGCCCAACGGTGTGAAGGTCACAGTGATGCTCGAGGAGCTGCTGGCGCTCGGCCACAGCGGCGCCGAATACGACGCCTGGCTGATCCGGATCGGCGAGGGCGATCAGTTCGGTTCGGGCTTCGTCGCCATCAATCCCAATTCCAAGATCCCGGCGCTGCTGGATCGCAGCGGGACCGAACCGATCCGCGTATTCGAGTCCGGTGCGATCCTGGTGTATCTGGCCGAGAAGTTCGGCGCCTTCCTGCCGACCGAGCCGGCCAAGCGAGCCGAATGCCTGTCCTGGCTGTTCTGGCAGATGGGAGCTGCGCCCTATCTCGGCGGCGGCTTCGGCCACTTCTATGCCTATGCGCCGACCAAGATCGAGTATGCCATCGACCGCTTCGCGATGGAGGTGAAGCGCCAGCTCGACGTACTCGACCGTCGTCTCGCCGAAAGCGAGTATCTCGCCGGCCCCGACTACACCATCGCCGACATCGCGGTGTGGCCGTGGTACGGCGCGCTCGCCAAGGGCCTGCTCTACGAAGGCGGCGAGTTCCTCTCGGTGCAGGACTACAGGAATGTTCAGCGCTGGACCGACCAGATCGCGCAGCGCACCCCTGTGAAGCGTGGCCGCATGGTCAACCGCGTCTCCGGCGATCCAAAGAGCCAGCTCCACGAGCGCCACGACGCCAGCGACTTCGACACCAAGACACAGGACAAGATCGGGCAGGGCACGTAGTTGCGCGTGTAGGGTGCACAAAGGCGCGGCGAGCTCATCGCGGCGTGCAACGACTGTGGAGTGCGCCGTGCCCAACGTCGTCCCTCGCCGGCGCCGTCGGTGGGCACGCGCCGACTGACGGCCCCGCTCGCCCACCCTGCGGTTCGATGCACGATTGCTCTTGTTGCACGTGCGAAGTCTCGTCCGTTGCCGCGCTGCGATGCCATGATTGCGGACGTTCACGGCTTTTCTCGCAGTGAGAGAATGTGCAACGATCAATTCGCAGCGGCCGTGCATGCCGCCAGATTTCGATGAGAGCCGGCGGTGATGACCGCGGGTTCAAAACGACCACTCCGGAGGGAGTTGCATGATCGACAGACGTGATCTGCTCAAGGGCGCGGGGATGGCTGCTTTGCTGGGCAGCTTCGGCACGACCCGTGCGCTGGCCGAGGAGACGGTGACGTTGCCCTTCGCCAATGGCGAGCGCCCGCTGGTGAAATATCCGCAGAAGCGACCGATGATCGGTCTGACCAGCCGGCCGCCGCAACTCGAAACGCCATTAGGGGTGTTCAATGACGGCGTGATCACGCCGAACAATGCCTTCTTCGTCCGCTATCATTTGGCGGGTCTGCCTTACGATCTCGATCCGGACAAGTTCACGCTCGCGATCAGGGGAAAGGTCGACAAGCTGCTCAAGCTGTCGCTCAAGGACATCCGCAAGTTGAAGGCGACCGAGATCGTCGCCGTCAACCAATGCTCCGGCAACAGCCGTGGCTTCTTCGAGCCGCGCGTCGCAGGCGGTCAACTCGGCAATGGTGCGATGGGCAATGCGCGCTGGCGCGGCGTGCCGCTTAAGACCGTGCTCGACATGGCGGGTGTTCAGGCCGGCGCCAGACAAGTCACCTTCGGCGGCATGGACGGTCCGGTGATCGACAAGACGCCGGATTTCGTCAAGGCGCTCGACCTCGATCACGCCATGGATGGCGACGTGATGCTGGCCTACGGCATGAACGGCGAGGATCTGCCGTTCCTGAACGGCTTTCCGCTGCGCCTGATCGTGCCCGGCTACTACGGCACCTACTGGGTCAAGCACCTCAACGAGATCACTGTCATCGACAACGTCTTTGACGGCTTCTGGATGAAATCGGCCTATCGAATTCCGGACACGCCGAACAATGCCGTCGAGCCCGGAACCACGCCGAAAGCGACGATCCCGATCAACCGCTTCACGGTCCGCTCGTTCATCACCAGCCTGGCCGATGGCGCAAAGCTCAAGGCGGGCAGGGCAATGCTGCGCGGCCTCGCATTCGACGGCGGAACGGGAATCAAGCAGGTCGCGGTCTCGACCGACGGCGGCAAGACCTGGACCGACGCCAAGCTCGGCAAGGATCTCGGGAAATATTCCTTCCGCGAGTGGAAGCTGCCGGTGAAGCTGGCCGCGGGGGCCCACGATCTCAAGGTGCGTGCCACGAGCAATTCCGGCGAGACCCAGCCGGAGACGCCGCGCTGGAATCCGGCCGGCTATCTGCGCAATGTCGTCGAAACCGTCCGCGTCACGGCGGCCTGAGGAGCATCACCATGCGTCGGACGCCTTTCCTCATCGCCACGCTGGCCGTCGGACTTGGCTGCCTGGCGGGCCGCCCCATCTCGCTCACGGCAGCCCTGGTCAACTATCAGGTTCCGCAGGAGACGGCGGCCTTCAAGCCGGGGCCCGATCTCGCCGTCGTGCAGGGCAATTGCACGGCCTGTCACTCCTCCGACTACATCAGGACCCAGCCGCCGATGCAGAACAGGAAGGAGTTCTGGCAGGCCGAAGTCACCAAGATGATCAAGGTCTATGGCGCCCCGATCGACGCGGCCGATGTCGGCAAGATCGTCGACTATCTCGCCGCGACCTACTGACTGCCCGTGCCGGCGGCCGGGAACGCTCAGGCGGCGCCCTTCGCCGGCGGGAAATCCATCCGGTCATTGGTGCGGCAATAGCGGTCGGCGAACATGCGCCCGACAGGATGGAACAGCTCCATCTCGACCCGCATCTTCTCGGTGTCCCACAATTCGTCGCGGATGTGGAAAGCGAGGCCTTCGCCGAGCACCAGCACGCGATCGCCATTGACGTCGATGAGCTGCCAGGTCTTGCACTCCATCGCGAACGGTGCCTCCGCCAACCGCGGAACGCCGATCATCCGCGACGGTGTAAGCTTGAGCCCGAGGTGATCCGGCTCGCCGATCTCAGGTGGAAAGTCGCCGCCGGTCTCGTGCATCGCCTGCGCCAGCGGCTCGTCGGTGATGTGGACGACGAACTCGCCGCCGCGGCGGATGTTGACGAGGGTGTCCTTGACCCGCCCATCGGGCCGCAGGTTGATCGCGAACACGCACAGCGGCGGGTCCTCGCCGAGCACGTTGAAGAACGAGAATGGCGCGGCGTTGACGATCCCGGTCTCGCTTCTCGTCGTCACCCAGGCGATCGGCCGCGGCAGCACGAAGGAGGTCAGAATCTTGTAGCGCTCGCGCGGGCTGAGATCGGTGGAGAGGTATTCCATCTAGAGGCCTCTGGTGCGTCGGTTCCCCGACCGTAGTGGGCTGTGACGCGATGCGGAAGCCAATAAAGCGGGCAGGGGTTGCGCACATCAGCGCCGTCTTCGCGGAAATTCGATGTTCCCGGGAACGGCTCCGCCAGCGCTACGTTCGGACAGCACACGGCAACGACAAATGGAGGTCGCGCCATGAAACCAATGATTAGTCTGATTGCTTGCGCATTCGTCGTCTCGGCCACGTCCGCGCTGGCGCAGGGCAGCCCACAGACCACGCCGCCGCCGAGTGCGCAGAATTCCGGAGCGGGCATCCAGGGCGCGCCAGGCAACAAGAACGGACCGGGCACTGAGACGGGAAGCGGCACGGTGGGCTCGTCCACGATCAACCGCCATAATCCGGACGTCAGCGCGCAGGACCCGTCGAACATCAAGGGCATGCCGGGGAACAAGAGCGGCCCGCCGGCCAAGAAACCGCAGGACTGACGTCTGCGATGGCGGCTGCGCGATTGCGCGGCCGCCCTTCGCATTTCGCCGGTCGTGCCGTCGCGCTGATTGCCAGATCAGGGAAGGGCGGCTGCCCCGTTGGTCACGATCAGATTGTCGGTATCTGCCGGGGCCAGCTCGCTCGTCGCATCGCCGCCGAGATATTTGTCGAGCGTCGCCTGGATCCGTTCCCGCGCTGTGTAGGGGCCACGGTCGCTCATCCAGGTGTGCTGGAACTCGGTCTTGATGATGTCGATGCCGCTCTTCCTGTCGACATGCGTCGGCACCACGCCGGGGTCGGTCTTGAACTGCGGATCATCCGAGCGGAACGACAGGATCTTGAGCTTGTCCCTGATGACGAAAGGCACGCGCAGATTGTCGAGCGTCACCACCTGCGAGACGATGTTCGGATGCTCCTTGGCGAAATACATCGCGGTGTCGCCGCCATTGGAGTGGCCGACCAGGGTCAGGTGATCGTAGTCGGCATTCGGATGACGCTTCTTCATCTCGTTCAGCACGCAGAGGATGTTGGCCTCGCCCTTCTGGTAGACGTCGAGCCGGCCGACATATGGCATCCCGACCTTGGTGACGAGCGGCGGATCGGTCGGCAGGTCCTGCTGGACGCTGGCGACGAGGTAGCCGCGCGCGGCGAACACGTTCGCGAGGAACGAGTACTCGGTGTTCTTCACGGTGTTGCCGTTGCTGATGATGGCCACGGGCAGCCGCCACAGCCCGGCATTGGCCTTCATCTCGTAGTCCTTGCGCACCGCGACATCGACATTGATCGACCGCTGCCGCGCGGCATCGAAGAACTCGCGGCTCTCGTGCTGGATGCCCCACTTTGCCATCGCAAAGTAGCCGGCCACAGCCAGGGCAGACACACAGGCCAAAACCGTCACACCGCGCTTCATGGCATCCTTCCTGGAAATTCTCTCCGTTATGTGATGGGTGACAACGCCGGCGTCACGGGGGCGTGGCAGCCAGAGGCGGATTAAATTTCGGAAATCTTGGAGCGCAGCACGGAACAATCCCCCTCTGGTGAGCCGGCGCACCGGCTCACCACCCGCTGCGAGGGATCAGAATGCGGTATAGCCGCCGTCGATCACGAAGCAGTCGGCGGTGTGATAGGAGGACGCCTTGCTCATGAGGTAGACGGCGATGCCGCCGAAATCCGACGGCTCGCCGAAGCGGCGCACCGGGATACGCGGCATGACGTTGGCGACGAACTTCTCGTTGCCCATGATGCCCGCGGTCATGTCGCTCTTGATCCAGCCAGGCAGGATGGCATTCGCGGTGACGCCATAGCGCGCCAGCTCCACCGCGAGCGCGCGGCACAGCGCATTCAGCGCGGCTTTGGTCCCGGCATAGTGCTCGTTGCGCGCGGTGCCGAACAGCGAGGCCAGGCTCGAGGTGGCAACCAGCCGGCCGAACGCGTCACCGGCTTCGGCGCGCGCGGTCATGTGCCTCGCGGCAGCCTGGAACGCATGGAACACGCCGTCGAGATTGGTTGCGAACATCGTGCGCCATTCCTCCTCGCTGCGCTCGATGAACGGCTTGCGGCCACCGCCGCCGATGCCGGCATTGGCAAAGCAGCCGTCGACGCGGCCGAACGTGTCGAGCGTGGCCTTCATCGCCTCGTTGACGGAAGCGGCGCTGGTCACGTCGCAGATACGGGTGTCGACCTTGCCGGGCCCGGCGGCCATCGACGCCGCAGCAGCCTTGTTCTTCTCGGCGTTGCGGCCCCAGATCGAGACGTTGCAGCCACTGGACGCAAGTGCCTGGGCGATTCCGAGGCCTATGCCTCCATTGCCGCCGGTGACGACGGCCACACGGCCGGTGAGGTCGAACATGGTCATGGGGTTCTCTCGGGCGTTTCCGTGATGATGTGAGCGCGCTACGCGTCGCTTCGGTTATTTGGATGATGCAACCATGGACAAGCGAAGCGCAAAAATCAAATATGCTGACCGAACCGGGCTGCGCTTCGAATTTCCGCCGCGAAGAATGCAGCGACCGAAAAGCTCTTGAGAGGAAACCATGCAGTACAAGCACGTCACGCTCGATTTCGACGGGCCCGTCGCCATCCTCACGCTCGATCATCAGGAGGTGATGAACGCGGTCTCGATCGACATGCTCGGCGGGTTGGCCGAAGCGCTCGACGAGATCGAGGAGAAGAAGGCTGCGGTGCGCTGCCTCGTCGTGACGGGCGCCGGCCGCGCGTTCTGCACCGGCGCCAACCTGCAGGGCCGCAATGCGCAGGCCAAGCCCGGCCGCAGCAATGCCGGCGCCGCGCTCGAGACCGCCTTCCATCCGTTTCTGCGCCGCTTGCGCAATCTGCATTGCCCGATCGTGACCTCGGTGAATGGCCCGGCCGCCGGCGCCGGCATGAGCTTCGCACTGATGGGCGACATGATCCTGTGCGCGAAGTCCGCCTACTTTCTGCAGGCCTTCCGCCGCATCGGACTGGTGCCTGATTGCGGCTCGACCTGGCTGTTGCCGCGCCTCGTCGGCAAGGCCCGCGCGATCGAGCTGTCGCTGCTGGGCGAGAAGCTGCCGGCCGAGACGGCGCTGCAATGGGGCCTCGTCAACCGCGTCTATGACGATGCGGTCCTGAAGGAGGAGACGATGAAGCTCGCGCACGAGCTCGCCAACGGGCCGACGGTGGCGCTGGCGCAGATCCGCCAGCTGTATTGGGACAGCCCGGAGAACTCTTTCGAGGAGCAGCTCAACGCGGAATTTCAGTCGCAGCGCGTCGCAGGCAGCACTTCGGATTTCAAGGAAGGCGTCACCGCGTTCCTCGAAAAGCGCCCGGCCAAGTTCAAGGGCCAATGATCGAGACCGAGCTGTCCCGCTGCGTCGCCTCGTTCATGCCGGGGGCGACCGGTGTGAGCGGCGCCGCAAGACTCTCCGGCGGCGCCAGCCAGGAGACATGGCGCTTCGACATCGTCCATCCCGTCGGTGAGGTCGGCGCCATTCTGCGTCGCTCGCCGAAAGGCTACGGCGCCGCGCCCGGGCGTGCCGCCGGGCTCGACAACGAGGCGGCGCTGATGCGGCTCGCTTATGCCGCCGGCGTGCCGTCGCCCGAGGTCCTGCACGTGCTGCGGCCGGAGGACGATCTCGGCGCCGGTTTCATCATGCGCCGCGTCGAGGGCGAGACCATCGCACGCAAGATCCTGCGTGATGCCGAATTCGCCGAGGCGCGGCCGCGCCTCGCGCGCCAGCTGGGCGGCATCGCCGCTGGCATCCACGGGATTCGACGCGAGACGCTGCCCGCGTTGCGCGGGATGACCGCGACCAAGGAGATCGCGGAGCTCGCACGGGAATATCAAAGCTTCGACTGGCCGCGCCCGGTGTTCGATCTGGCCCTGCGCTGGCTGTCGCAGAACGATCCCGGTCCCCCGGCCGAGATCACGCTGGTGCACGGTGATTTCCGCAATGGCAATCTCATCATCGGCCGCGATGGCGTGCGCGCCGTGCTCGACTGGGAGCTCGCCCATCTCGGCGATCCCATGGAGGATCTCGGCTGGATCTGCGTCAACTCCTGGCGCTTCGGCGAGATCGACAAGCCGGTCGGCGGCTTCGGATCGCGTGAGGAGCTGTTCGCGGGCTACGAGGGCGGGGGCCGCAAGGTCGACGCTGATAGAGTGAAGTTCTGGGAGGTCATGGGCACGCTGCGCTGGGGCGTGATGTGCTGCGGCATGATGCAGCGTTTTCGCATCGGTCCCGACCATTCGATGGAGCGCGCCATGATCGGCCGCCGCGCGTCGGAGACCGAGATCGATCTGTTGCGATTGCTTGCGCCGAGGGGAGAGGGCTGATGCAGGACGAGCCGACGCCGACCGAGCTGGTGCAATCCGTCGCCGACTTCCTGCGCAACGACATCGCGCCGCTGATCTCGGGGCACCAGGCGTTCAAGCTGCGCGTGGGCATCAACGCGCTCGATCTCGTGGTGCGACAGCTGACACAGGCGGCTGCGGCAGATGAGGCGGAGCATGCGCGGTTGAGAGAATTGCTGGGACAGGATGGTGATTTACTCGAACTCAATCGAGCGCTCACGGCTCAGATCGCCAGCGGCGCCGTTGGTCTCCAGACACCGGGCCTGAAGCAGCACCTCTGGCGGACCACTCTCGCCAAGCTCGCCGTCGATCAGCCGAACTACGCGTCCTACAAGCGCGAAGCTGGGAGGAGCACCGATGGCTCCTAACCCACCGGCGTCATGCCCGGGTTTGACCCGGGCATCCATCTCTTCACGAGTCTGCTGCGAGACGTGGATGGCCGGGTCAAGCCCGGCCATGACGGAGCGGAGACAACCCGGCGCGATCAGGCCCAGAGCATGCGAAGTATCGGATAACTCACCGCCCGAGCCACCTCGGCGGCCGCTTCTCCGAGAACGCCTTCGGTCCCTCGATGTAGTCCTGCGAATGGATCATCGCCTGCACCGCCGGGTAGTCGCGCTGCTCGGTGATGGCCTGCTCCAGCGAGACCGCAAGGCCCTTCTCGATCGCCTGCTTGGAGGCGCGGATCGACATCGGCGAGTTCTTGGCGATCGTCTCGGCCCATCGCTCCGCCGCCGCCAGCGCCTCGCCTTGCGGCACCACCTCATTGACGAAGCCGAGCTCATGGCCTTCGCGGGCGCCGACATGTCGACCGGTGAGGATCATGCCCATCGCGCGCTTCATGCCGATCTGGCGCGGCAGCCGCTGCAGGCCGCCGGCGAGCGCGGCGAGGCCGACGCGCGGCTCGGGCAACGCGAAGGTCGCATTCTCGGAGGCGATGATCAGGTCGCAGGCGAGCGCGATCTCGAAGCCGCCGCCCATTGCGACGCCGTTGACGGCGGCGATGATCGGCTTGTCGCAATCGAAGCGGGAGGTGAGCCCCGCGAAGCCGCTCTTACCCCAACCGCGCGCGCCGCCGGCCGCCTGCCATTTCAGGTCGTTGCCGGCGCAGAACGCCTTGTCGCCCTCACCGGTGACGATCGCGACCCACTGCTCGGGATCGGCGGCGAAGGCGTCGAACACGCGCTCGAGTTCATGATGCGCCTCGATGTGCAGGGCGTTGTAGACCTCGGGGCGCGCCAGGGTGACGATCGTGATCGGCCCCTTGCGCGTCACTCTCGAAAACTTCAGCTCCATCGGCTGTTCCTCCTGTCTTCTGATTGGCTGTCGCGCATCAGCTTAGCGCCTGCGCAGGTGTTGCAGTCATCCAAATACGCAACGGCGCTGCGCGCCACAAGCACGCGACGGGAGGTCGCGCCGACCAGGATCAACAACAACAACGAAACACACTGGGAGACACGCCGTGGATTTTTCCTTGCCGAAGGAATTGGTCGCCTATCTCGACGAGCTCGATCGCTTCATCGCCGCCGAGATCAAGCCGCTGGAGCAGGCCGACGACAACATCCGCTTCTTCGATCATCGCCGCGAATGGGCGCGCACCGATTTCGAGAATGGCGGCCTGCCGCGGCATGAATGGGAGCAACTGCTGCGCAAGGCCAAGGATCGTGCCGATGCGGCCGGCCATCTGCGCTTTGCAATTCCGAAGCGCTATGGCGGCAAGGACGGGTCCAACCTCTGGATGGCCGTGATCCGCGAGCATTTCGCCTCCAAGGGCCTCGGCCTGCACAACGACCTGCAGAACGAGCACTCGATCGTCGGCAATCTGCCGATCGTCACCATGCTCGACCGGTACGGCCGCGACGACCAGAAGGCGATGATCGACGGCTCGATCACCGGCAAGTACCGCATCACGTTCGGTCTCACCGAGCCGCATCACGGCTCGGACGCGACCCACATGGAAACCAAGGCCGTTCCGGCCACCCGCGACAACATCAAGGGCTGGCTGATCAACGGCGAGAAGATGTGGACGACGGGCATGCACGTCGCCACCCACTGTGCACTGTTCGCGCGCACCTCGGGCAATGATGGTGACGCGCGCGGCATCACCTGCTTTCTGGTGCCGGCCAAGACCGAGGGTGTGAAGGTCGAGGAGTATCTCTGGACCTTCAACATGCCGACCGATCATCCGCGCGTCAGCTTCACCGACGTGTTCGTGCCGGAGGATGCGCAGTTCGGCGAGGTCGGGCGCGGGCTGTCGCTGGCGCAATGCTTCGTCCATGAGAACCGCATCCGCCAGGCGGCGAGCTCGCTCGGCGCGGCCGTCTACTGCATCAATGAGAGTGTGAATTACGCGCGTGAGCGCAAACCGTTCGGCAAGGCGCTGGCCGAGAACCAGGCGATCCAATGGCCGCTGGTTGAGCTGGCGACCCAGGCCGAGATGCTGCGGCTGCTGATCCGCAAGACGGCCTGGGAGATGGACCAGCTCACCCAGGCCCAGGTCGAGCACACACTCTCGGACAAGGTCTCGATGTGCAACTACTGGGCTAACCGTCTGTGCTGCGAGGCGGCCGACCGCGCCATCCAGGTCCATGGCGGCATGGGCTATTCGCGCCACAAGCCGTTCGAGCACATCTACCGGCACCACCGCCGCTACCGCATCACCGAGGGCAGCGAGGAGATCCAGATGCGGAAGGTCGCCGGCTTCCTGTTCGGCTACATGGGGGTGAACAAGCGGTGACACGCTGTTGAGCGGCAGGGCCCCTGTCGCAAGCGCAATTGATGCAATCGAGCGTCGTCTCCGGAGCCCTGGATTGCTTCGGCGCAAGGCGCCTCGCAATGACGGCGGAGAGGGAGCGCGCACTCTCTCCACGGCGTCATCGCGAGCGCAAGCGAAGCGATCCAGGATGGCGGTGCGTGCACTCAATTCACCTGCCGGTCCTTGCCCGCCCAATACGGGTCGCGCAGATTACGCCGCAGGATCTTGCCGGAGGGGTTGCGCGGCAGGGCGTCGAGGAAGTCGACGCTCTTCGGCGTCTTGAAACCGGCGATGCGCGTGCGGGTGAAATTGATGATGTCGGTCTCGGTGGCGCGCGTGCCAGGCTTCATCACGACGATCGCCTTGACGGCCTCGCCCCATTTGTCGTCGGGAATCCCGATCACCGCGGCCTCGGCGACATCGGGATGATCGCAGATCGCGCTCTCGACCTCGGCCGGATAGATGTTCTCGCCGCCGGAGATGATCATGTCCTTGATGCGGTCGTGAATGTAGACGTAGCCGTCCTCGTCCATGTAGCCGGCATCACCCGTGCGCAGCCAGCCGTCCTTGCCGAGCGTGCGTGCGGTCGCCTCCGGCAGGTTCCAGTAGCCGGTCATGTTGGTGCCGGAGCGGGTGGCGATCTCGCCGACCTGGCGCGGCGGCAGCGGGTTGCCGTTGATATCGATGATCGCGACCTCGACGCCGGGCAGCGGCTTGCCGGCGGAGCGCATGCGCTCCAGTCCCTCGACATGGTCCTCGGGCGGCAGCGCGATGATGGTGCCCGTGGTCTCGGTCATGCCATACATCTGCACGAAGCCGCATTTGAACACGTCGATGCATTCCTTGAGCAGCGCGGCCGGGATTGGCGAGGCGCCGTAGAGCATGTATTTCAGGCGGGAGAAATCGACCTGCCGCGCGCGCGGCTGCCGCACCACGAACTGCATCGCCGCCGGCACCATGAACAGCTTGGTGATGCCGGACTGCTCGAAGAAGTCGAGGATCCTGGTCGGATCGAACTCACGGGCGATCACGCCGCGGGCGCCGCGATAGAGGCTCATCAGGCCCCAGCCGGAGCCGCCGATGTGGAAGATCGGCATCGCGATCAGCGAGACGTCGTCGGTCGACCATTTGTTCCAGTCCGGTTTCTCCTCGGGATTGCCGGTGTTGACGAGGTTGAGGAAGTTGGCGTGCGACAGCATCGCGCCCTTCGGCTTGCCGGTGGTGCCGGAGGTGTAGAGCTGCAGCGCGATGTCCTGCGGCGTGATCGGAACGCCCGGATCATCCGCGCTCTGCGCGTCGCGCCAAGCCGTGTAGTCCTGCCATTCCGGTGCGCCGCCCTCGGTGGTGATGATGTGCCGCACGCTTGGAATCTGGTCGCGGATGTTTCGGATCATCGTGATGAATTCCGGCCCGACGAAGAGGGCAGGAGCCCTGCAATCCTCGACGATGAAGGCGACCTCGGGACCGGCGAGGCGCCAGTTCACCGGCGCCATGACGACGTTGGCCTTCATGGCGCCGACGAGCAGCTCGAAATAGATGTCGCTGTTCTTGCCGAAATAGGCGATCCGCTCGTGCGGCTTGATGCCGAGCGCCTTCAGCGCGTTGGCGACCTGGTTGGTCTTGCGGTCGAACGCGGCGAAGCTGGTGATGCGCCCCTCGAACTCATAGGCGGTGGCGGAGCCCAGCGTTTGCGCTCTGTCGCGCACGACGTCGACGAGCGTCGACGATGCCGTCGAGACGGACATGTTTCCCCTCCGATTGCGTCTTGTTCTTTGTTTGATGTCTTGTCGTGGTCCTCGCCCCGGATCGCGCCGGAGCAAGCATCTCTCGATCAGTCTACAGGGCGCACGTCGCCGATCAACCGGGTGATTGGACCATCAGCTCGTGCGCGTCGCGCGGTCCTTCTCATTCTGCGCCTTGATCGACTCCTTGGCCTTGGTCCAATCGTCGTCGCTCCAGTCGCGCAACTGATAGAAGTTGCCGCCCATCGCCAGCGCCTGGGCGCCGTCCATCGCGATGGTCTCGCCGTTGATCCAGTTGCAGCCGCCGGAGATCAGGAACACCGCGAGGTTCTGCAGCTCCTCCATGGTGCCGACGCGACCCATCGGGTTCATCGCCTTGGTCCGCGCGCCGGCCTCGTCGCCGGGCTTGATGCGCTTGCTCATGCCTTCGGTCGGGATTTCGCCGGGTGCGATGGTGTTGAGGCGGATGCCATAGCGGCCCCATTCGGTCGCAAGCGACATCGTCATGGCGTGGATCGCCGACTTGCTCATCGCCGATGGCACCACGTAAGGCGAGCCGTTGCGCACCCAGGTTACCGTGATCGACACGACGTTGCCCGGCTGCTTCGCGGCGATCCAGCGCTTGCCGACGGCATGCGTCACGTAGAACGTGCCGTGCATCACGATGTTGGCGACCGCGTCAAAACCGCGCGGGCTCAATTCCTCGGTGCGGGAGATGAAGTTGCCGGCCGCGTTGTTGATCAGATCGGTGAGGCCGCCTTCCTGGAAGATGGCCTCGATCATTTCCTCCACCGCCATGGCATTGCGGATGTCGACGCCATGGCTGGTCACGCGGCCGCCGTAGAGGTCCATGAGTTCGGTCGCGGTCTCGTCGCAGACGATTTTCCGCCGGCCGCAAATATGCACTTCGGCGCCGAGTTGCAGGAAGCGTGCAGCCATCGCTTTGCCAAGGCCCGTGCCGCCGCCGGTCACCAGAATGCGTCGACCTTCGAGGAGATTGTCCTTGAACATGGGAGTTTCCGCCTGACATGTTGTGAGTTAATTGGTCGATTGACTAAATCGCTCCGACAGCCTTCTGTAAAGTCACAAAGACATCCGTAGGGAGACCGCTCGATGGACAACCGCCTCGCGATCGAGATCAAGGACGGCGTCGCCGACGTTCGCCTGGTTCGCGCCGACAAGATGAATGCGTTGGACATGGAGATGTTCGAGGCGCTGGTCGCGGCGACCGACCGGCTGTCGAAGGAGAAGGGACTGCGGGCGGTGGTGCTGTCCGGCGAGGGGCGTGCCTTCTGCGCCGGCCTCGACATGGGCCGCTTCGCCGCGATGAAGGAGTCCGGCGGCAATGGCATACCCGGCGGCGAGACGCGCGATCTCACCATTCGCACCCACGGCAAGGCGAATTTCGCCCAGCAGGCTGTCTGGGGCTGGCGGCAGCTGCCGGTGCCGGTGATTGCTGCAGTGCATGGCGTCGCCTATGGCGGCGGCTTCCAGCTCGCGCTCGGCGCGGACATGCGCTACGTCGCGCCCGACACCAAGATGTCGATCATGGAGATCAAATGGGGTCTCGTGCCCGACATGGCGGGCACGCCGATCCTGGCCACCCTGATGCGCGACGACATCCTGCGCGAGTTGACCTACACGGGCCGGGTGTTCTCGCCGGAGGAAGGCCAGTCCTACGGCCTCGTCACCCGCATCTGCGCCGATCCGCGCGCGGCTGCGCTGGAGACCGCACGGGAGATTGCCGGCAAGAATCCGGATGCGATCCGCGCCGCCAAGCGGATGCTGAACAATCTCTCGGTCGATCCGGGGCCGGTGCTGCTCGCCGAATCGGTCGAGCAGCAGAAGCTGATCGGCAGTCCGAACCAGCTCGAATCGGTGCGCGCCAACATCGAGAAGCGCGCGCCGAAGTTTGCGGACTGAGTCCGTCATTCCGGGATGCTCCGAAGGAGCAGGCCCGGAATCTCGAGATTCTCCGGTGCGCAACTGCGCACCTGAGTTCGATGCTCCGCGCAAGACGGCTCCGCCGTTTTGTCGCGGCGCATCGCCCCGGAGTGACGGCCGAAACTCAAACCGACGCCAGATCGGATAGCAGAGAAAATGGAAACGTCCTCCCTGTTCTGCGGCATCATCTCCGGCGAGCGCCGGCGCAGCCACGCCGAAATCGCCGACCGCGCCGCGCGGATCGCCAGCGGCCTCGCGCAGCTCGGCGTGGGCCAGGGCGATTGCGTCTGCATGCTGATGCGCAACGACATCGCCTTCATCGAGGCGGCCTATGGCGCGATGCGGCTGGGCGCCTATGGCGTGCCGGTGAACTGGCACTTCAAGCCGGAGGAGATCGACTACATCCTCAAGGACTCCGCGACCAAGGTGCTGATCGGTCACGCCGATCTGCTGCATCAGCTCGCCGGGGCGATACCGGCCGATGTCACGGCGCTCAGCGTGCCCACACCGCCGGAGATTCTGTCCAACTACAAGATCGGCGCGGATCTGCTCGCGACACCGGAGTTCGCAATCGAGTTCGAGGGCTGGCTTGCCCAGCAGAGCCCTTACGAAGGGCCGCAGGTGCCACAGCCGCAGAACATGATCTACACCTCGGGCACGACCGGTCATCCCAAGGGCGTCCGCCGCAATGCGCCGACGGTGGAGCAGGCCGCGTCGGCCGAGCGCATGCGAGCGTTGATCTACGGCTTGAAGCCGGGCTCGCGCGCGCTCTTGCCGGGGCCGCTGTATCATTCTGCCCCGAATGCGTTCGGCCTGCGTGCCGGACGTCTCGGCGGCGCGCTGGTGCTGATGCCGCGCTTCGAGCCGGAAGAATTTCTCGGCATCATCCAGACAGAGCGGATTGATACGATCTTCATGGTGCCGACCATGTTCATCCGGCTGATGAAGCTGCCGGAGGAGGTTCGCCGCCGCTACGACGTATCGTCGCTGCGCCATGTCATTCACGCTGCCGCGCCGTGCCCGGCCGACGTCAAGCGCGCGATGATCGACTGGTGGGGGCCGGTCATCTACGAGTTCTACGGCTCGACCGAATCCGGCGCCGTCACCTTCGCAACCTCCGAGGACGCGCTGAGGAAGCCAGGCACCGTCGGCAAGGTCTCGCCGGGCGCCGAGCTTCGTTTCCTCGGCGAGGACGGCCGCATCCTGCCGCAGGGCGAGGTTGGCGAGATCTATTCGCGCATCGCGGGCAATCCGGATTTTACCTATCACAACAAGCCGGAGAAGCTTGCCGAGATCGACCGCGACGGCTTCATCACCTCGGGCGATGTCGGCTACATCGATGCCGAGGGCTACGTCTTCCTGTGCGACCGCAAGCGCGACATGGTGATCTCCGGCGGCGTCAACATTTATCCGGCCGAGATCGAAGCCGTATTGCATGCCGTGCCCGGCGTGCACGATTGCGCGGTATTTGGCATTCCCGATGCCGAGTTCGGGGAAGCCCTGATGGCCGTGGTCGAGCCGCAGCCCGGCGTCGTGCTGGACACCGGCGAGATCAGACACCGGCTCAGGGCTTCGCTGGCCGACTACAAGGTGCCCAAGCACATCGAAATCCAGGACAAATTGCCTCGTGAGGATTCCGGCAAGATCTTCAAGCGGCGGCTGCGCGACCCCTATTGGGCGCAGGCAGGGCGAAAGATCTGATCGATTGGCGGCTCTCAGCGATGAGAAGACGTCACGTGAGCATTGAATAGGGCAGGCGACGCCTCTTTCTTGATCTTGCGCTGCGGTATAGATACGGCAGACTGACCCGTAAATGGGCAGCTGCTGGAGAGCGCATCCATGTCGCCGCAAGCCATGACAGAGGAAATCCGTCCCAACCGCGCTGCCGAGGCGCAGGCCATGGAGGAGGATGCGCGGCTCCGGGACGATATCCGGCTGCTCGGCCGCATCCTCGGCGATACGGTCCGCGACCAGGAAGGCGCCGAATTGTTCGACCTCGTCGAGCGCATCCGCCAGACCTCGGTGCGCTTCCACCGCGACGAAGACCGCCAAGCGCGGCGCGAGCTGGAGCAGATCCTCGACGGCATGACGACGGCTGAGACGGTCCGCATCGTCCGCGCCTTCAGCTATTTCTCGCACCTCGCCAACATTGCCGAGGACCAGAACAACATCCGACGCATGCGTGCCAAGAGCGACTCCAATGGCGGGGCCGGCATGCTGGCGGCGACGCTCGCTCACGCCAAATCCGCCGGGTTCGAGGCTTCCGATCTGCGCAAGTTCTTCTCGACGGCGCTGGTCAGCCCGGTCCTGACCGCGCACCCGACCGAGGTGCGGCGCAAGAGCACGATGGATCGCGAGATGGAGATCGCGATGCTGCTCGACCGCCGCGAGCGGATGCAGCTGACGCCGGATGAGCGCGAGGCCAATGACGAGGCGCTGCGCCGCGCCGTGCTGACCTTGTGGCAGACCAACCTGCTGCGCCGGACCAAGCTGACGGTGCTCGACGAGGTCACCAACGGGCTGTCGTTCTACGACTACACGTTTCTGCGTGAGGTGCCGCGTCTGCTGTGCTCGCTCGAGGATCGGCTCAATGACGGAGCGGAGGTGGCGGGCGATCTCGCCTCGTTCCTGCGCATGGGGAGCTGGATCGGCGGCGATCGCGACGGCAATCCGTTCGTCACCGCCGAAGTGATGCGCGGAACGCTCAAGCTGCAATCCAGCCTGGCGCTGCACTACTATCTCGAGGAACTGCACCTGCTCGGCAGCGAGCTGTCCATCGCCGCGCATCTCGCCGATGTCTCCGAGGAGCTGCGTGCGCTGGCCGAGCGCTCGCCGGACACGTCGCCGCATCGTCACGGCGAGCCATATCGCCTGGCGGTGTCCGGCATCTATGCGCGCTTGGCGGCGACGGCGAAGAAGCTCGGTATCCAGATCAGCCGCCTTCCCGTGGCGGCCGTGGCGCCTTACGACAGCGTCAAGCAGATGCAGGATGATCTCGACGTGCTGCATCACTCGCTGGTCGCCAACAATGCCGAGGTGATCGCCCGCGGGCGGCTGCGGCTGCTGCGGCGTGCCGTGGATTGCTTCGGCTTCCATCTGGCCCGGCTCGACATCCGCCAGAACTCGGCGGTGCACGAGCGAACCGTCGCCGAGCTGATCGACACCGCGATGCCCGGCATGTCCTATATGGCGCTGAGCGAGGATGCGCGGGTCGGCCTGCTTGTCAGCGAGCTGCGCAACGCCAGGCCGCTGGTGTCGCAATTCGTCAAGTACAGCGATGAGACCGTCGGCGAGCTCGCGCTGTTCCGCGCCGCTGCCGAGGCGCACGCGACCTTCGGCGCCGACGTGATCCCCCAGTGCATCATCTCGATGTGCAAGGGCATGTCCGACATGCTCGAGGTGGCGCTGCTGCTCAAGGAGGTCGGCCTGATCGATCCATCGGGCCGCTGCGCCGTCAATATCGTGCCGCTGTTCGAGACCATCGAGGACCTGCAGGCCTCCAGCGCCATCATGGACCGCATGCTGGCGCTGCACGACTACCGCCGCCTGGTCGACAGCCGCGGCGCCGTGCAGGAGGTCATGCTCGGCTATTCCGACAGCAACAAGGACGGCGGCTTCGTCACCTCGGGCTGGGAGCTCTACAAGGCCGAGATCGGCCTGGTCGACATCTTCGAACGCCATGGCATTCGGCTCAGGCTGTTCCATGGCCGCGGCGGATCGGTCGGCCGCGGCGGCGGTCCGAGCTATGACGCCATCATCGCCCAGCCCGGCGGCGCTGTGAACGGCCAGATCCGGATCACCGAGCAGGGCGAGATCATCTCCAGCAAATATTCCAACGCCGAGGTCGGACGTAACAATCTGGAAATTCTCGCCGCCGCGACGCTCGAGGCCAGCCTGCTGCATCCGCGGCAGCCGGCGCCGAAGCGCGAATATCTCACTGCGATGGACCGGCTCTCGGAGCTCGCCTTCAAGGCCTATCGGGGCCTCGTCTACGAAACCGACGGCTTCGTCGAATATTTCTGGGCCTCGACGGTCATCAACGAGATCGCCACCCTCAACATCGGCAGCCGCCCGGCCTCGCGCAAGAAAACCCGCGCGATCGAGGACCTGCGTGCGATCCCCTGGGTGTTCTCCTGGGCGCAGTGCCGGCTGATGCTGCCGGGCTGGTACGGCTTCGGCAGCGCGGTCGAGACCTGGATCGCGGAAAATCCGGAGCAGGGCATGCCATTCCTGCGCGAGCTTTATCAGGAATGGCCGTTCTTCCGCATGCTGCTGTCGAACATGGACATGGTGCTCGCCAAGAGCTCGATCGCCATCGCCTCGCGCTATGCCGAGCTGGTCCCGGACGAGGCCCTGCGCGAAAAGATTTTTGGCCGCATCCGGCGCGAATGGAATCTGGTGATCGAGACGTTGCTCGATATCATGGGACAGGAGCGCTTGCTGCAGGGCAATCCGCTGCTGGAGCGCTCGGTGCGCAACCGCTTTCCGTATCTCGATCCACTCAACCACGTGCAGGTCGAGCTTCTCAAGGAGCACCGCGCGCAGAACCCGGACGAGCAGGTGCTGCGCGGGATTCAGCTGACGATCAACGGCATCTCGGCGGGGTTGAGAAATACGGGATAGCTCGGCTGTAACCACAGACTCTCTGTCGTCCCGGCGAACGCCGGGACCCATAACCCCAGGGAGTAGTTTGGGGCGAATGCGTTGTCGACCTTCGCCTATCACGGCCGCCGCGGCGTATGGGTCCCGGGTCGGCGCCACGACGCACTGCGCGCATCGTGGCTTGCCCGGGACGACAGCGGTGGTGCGACTGATTTGCGGCTCAAGCAGCAAATGACATACGATCTCGTCCTCGCGGCGTTTCGCGCCCGAGTGCATGCAGCGAACATGTCCCTCACGAGAGTGCAAGGGCGCGGGGAATGCCGGGTGAAGGCCTCACCCATGGCCCGCCTGCAGAAAAGAAAGCAGGCGGCAGTCACCACAGGTTCAGCCAAACATCCGGCATTCCCCGCGCGATGTCTTCACGCTTATACGCGATCTCCCCGGTGTGCCGGCTCGTAGACACCGTCGCCCGCGCGATGCGCTGGGCATCACCACGGACTTGACGCCTGCTTCGGGGCGCCAGGACCACGCGATTTCACGTCCGCGGCAAAGCCGTTCGTCCGCGCATCCAGGGACACGCTGCGGCTCAACCGCGGCCATCGCATCCCCGCCTCGCGTGTCGTGACGATCGCGCGCTACGCCCCTTGCATGAGGCGGGATGGCGAGAGAAGAACACGATTTCCGAAAAATAGCAAGTTCTTTATTCGTTTCAGAAGGCGAGGTGCGTCCGTTCGTCGGGGCCCGGTCTTGATTCGGACCCGGAGCCGCAGGCAGATGTGGCTGGGCGAGGAGGATCGACCATCGTGCCTCGCACGTCTCCCTGGGGTTATGGGTCCCGGATCTGCGCGCGCGTACCGCGCGCCTGTCCGGGACGGCAGTGTGAGTGTGGCCCCATCGTTGACGAGGCATCCCCGCTTTCGCAGGGACGCCTCGTAGCAAGGGCGGTTTTCCGGCCTAACAGATATGCGCGCCCTGCGTCTCCACATAGACCGCATAGAGCGATTGGCTCGCGGTCATGAACAGGCGATTGCGCTTCTTGCCGCCGAAGCAGACATTGGCGCAGATCTCCGGCAGCTTGATCTGGCCGATGCGGACGCCATCCGGCGCGAAGATGTGGACGCCGTCATAGCCTTCGCCGACCCAGCCGGCGCCGACCCAGATGTTGCCGTCGATGTCGACCCGCAGCCCGTCCGCGAAGCCCGACTTGCCGTCGAGCGTCATGTCGATGAACGCCTTCGGGTTCGCCAGCTTGTCGCCATTGACGTCGTACTGCCAGATCACGTTCTTGGCGTTCGGATAGTGCGTGATGCCGGTGTCGCAGACGTAGAGCTTCTTGTAGTCGTGGCTGAAGGCGATGCCGTTCGGCTTGAACGGCTCGTCCGCGACCTTGGTGATCGCGCCGGACTGCGCATCGACGCGGTAGACGGCTTCCTTCTGGAACGGCTGGTTGGAGCCGTTGCGGGCGTTCTGCCCTTCATACAGGTTGATCGAGCCGTAGCCGGGATCGGTGAACCAGATCGACTTGTCGCTGGGATTGACGACCATGTCGTTCGGGCCATTGAGGGGCTTGTCGTTCGCCTTCTCCGCGAGAACGGTGACCGAGCCGTTGTGCTCGAAGCGGACGAGGCGGGTCCGCTCGGCCGTGATCTGCCGTCCTTCATAATCGAAGGTATTGCCGTTCGACTCGTTCGATGGCTTGCGGAACTGCTGGGAGATGTGGCCGTCGTCGTCGAGATAGCGCAGTTGTCGGTTGTTCGGGATGTCGCTCCAGACCAGATACTGCGCCTGCGCGTTCCAGGCCGGACCTTCCGCCCACAGGCAGCCGGTGAACAGACGCTTGATCGTGGTGTTGCCAACCTTGGCCTTGAAGCGCTTCTCGTCGATCACGACGATGTCGGGATCCGGATAGCGTTGCGGCTGCGCGCCCGGTCCGAAATCGCGGGCACCGGCCGGCGAGACTGCTGCTGCCGCCGCGGCAAAGCCGGCGACGCCCTTGAGGAGCATGCGCCGGTCGAAGCCATCAGTTCCGGCCGGCGAATCCTGCGTGAGGTCGTGTCGTGCATTCGTCATCTATGTCCTCCCGACTTTTGTTGGGAGGCGACCATACGACGAAATCATGGCAACGCGCGGGTCGTTTGGACAAAAAACAACTTGAGATGGTGTGCGCTGCAAGCAGATTTTGCGCGCTGCAAATCTCAGATCGGATCCCAGCCGAACACGTCGGCGGAACGATCGAGCTTGTAGAACGACGGCTTCAGCGCCGGCATGCCATGCTCCGCAATGGTCTGCGGCGTCCAGCCTTCGCCGCGGTGCACCGAGCGCAGCGGGCGCGATTGGCTCATCAGGAAGATCTCGTTCATGCGAACGGCGAAGATCTGGCCGGTGACGTCTTTCGAGGCATCGCCGAGCAGATAGGCGACGACGGGCGCGATCTTCTCGGGCCCCATCCGCTTCATGCGTTCGACGCGCTCCTTCTCGGCCTCGGTCTCCGCCGGGATGGTGCCGATCATGCGGCTCCAGGCAAATGGCGAGACGCAATTGGAGCGCACGTTGAAGCGGCCCATGTCGAGCGCGATCGACTTCGACAGGCCGACGATGCCGAGCTTTGCCGCGGCGTAGTTGGCCTGGCCATAATTGCCGATCAGGCCTGAGGTCGAGGTGAAATGGACGAAGGAGCCGCTCTCCTGCTCGCGGAACAGCCGCGCGGCGGAGTGAGCGACATAGAACGAGCCCATCAGGTGGACCTTGATGACGGCCTCGAACGCCTCGATGCTCATCTTGTGGAAGATCATGTCGCGCAGGATGCCGGCATTGTTGACCACGCCGTCGAGCTTGCCGAAGTGGTCGGTCGCGGCCTTCACGATCTTGCTGGCCGGGATCGCTTCGGACACGCTCTCGAAATTCGCCACCGCCGTGCCGCCGCGCTTCTTGATTTCCTCGACCACTTCCTCCGCCGGCGCTGCGCTGGTGCCCGAGCCGTCGGAGGCGACGCCGGGATCGTTGACCACGACCTTGGCACCTTCGGCGGCGCACAGCAGCGCGATCTCGCGGCCGATGCCGCGGCCGGCGCCGGTGACGATGATGACTTTGTCCTGGAGCGATTTGGTCATGGGGAGGTCTCCTTGTTTTGCCCCGTCATTCCGGGCTGGTGTGCAGCACCAGACCCGGAATCTCGAGATTTCGGGTTCGCGCTTTCGCGCACCCCGGAATGACGGTGGTTATCCTTCGTTCGTGAAAATAATCGTCCCTGACGCGGCGAACATGCCGCCGACGCCGTGACACACCGAGATCTTGGCTCCGGGTACCTGCGCCGGGGCGATGCCACGCATCTGGCGCACGCTCTCCTGCAACGCATACATGCCGTACATGCCCGAATGCATGTAGGACAGGCCGCCGCCATTGGTATTGAGCGGCAGCTTGCCGCCGGGACGTGTGTGTCCGGCAGCGATGAACGGGCCGGTCTCCTCATGCGGCATGAAGCCGAGATCGCCGAGCCCGAACAGCGGCAGATGCGCGAACGCGTCGTAGATCATGAGATGGTCGACGTCGGCATGGCCGATGCCGGCCTCCTTGAAGGCGAGGGGGCCCGCGACCTTGAAGGCACGCGACGAATTGAACGTCTCCATCTGGCTGACCATCGGCGTCTCCACGCTTTCGCCGGTGCCGAGAATATAGACTGGCCTCTGCGGAAAATCCTTGGCTCGATCGGCCGAGGTCAGGATCAGCGCGCCGCCGCCATCGGTGACGAGACAGCATTGCAGCAGCCGGAACGGATAGGCGATCATGCGCGAGTTCAGCACGTCCTCGACCGTGATCGGATCCTTCATCATCGCGCGAGGATTCTTCGCGGCCCATTCGCGCTGGACGACGGCGACCATCGCCAACTGCTCATGGGTGATGCCGTAGGTCTTCATGTAGCGCAGCACGGGGATCGGGAACATGCTGGGCGGCCCTGAGATGCCGAACGGCGCCTCGAACTGGCCCTGCAGACTGTCCGGCGGAATCGAGCGCGGCAGCCTGCCGATCATCGATTTGCCGCTCTCGGCGTGGGTGATCAGCACGGTCTTGCATAGGCCGGCTTCGATCGCAGCCGCGGCGTGGCGGACATGCAGCATGAAGGAGCAGCCGCCGACCGAGGTGCCGTCGACCCAGGTCGGCGTGATGCCGAGGTAATGACAGATCTGCTGCGGCGTCTCGACCGCGGTGGCGAAGCCGTCGATGTCCGACAGCTTGAGCCCGGCATCGGCGATCGCATTCAGCGCCGCGTCCGCATGCAGCTGGATCTGCGACATCGTCGGGATGATACCGAGCTCGGTGGTCTCGGCGGCGCCGACCACGGCAACCTGGTTTCGACGCATGGCGCTATCCTTTCGCCGGCCGGAACAGGGGCAGGGTGATTTGTTCGTCGAGCGGCTCGAAAGTGACTTCGAGCGGCATGTCGAGCTCCAATGCCTCCGGTGTCTGGGGGCAGCCCGTGATGTTGCTCATCATGCGCGGGCCCTCTTCGAGCGCCACGACGGCAATGGCGTAGGGCGGCGTGAAGCCGGGCGCCGGGGGACGATGGTTGATGACGTAGCTGTAGAGCGTGCCTTTGCCCGTGGCCTTGAAGACGCTGACCTTGCGGCTGGCGCAGGCCGGACAGAACGGGCGCGGCGGGAAGTAGACGTGGGCGCAGGCGTCGCAGCGCTGCAGCCGCAATTCACCAGCGCGGGTGCCGTCCCAGAAATGCTGGGTCTCGGGCGTCGGCTTGGGACGTGCGCGCGCTGGCTCGGCCATCCGATGGATCCTCCCTGTGGCGGGCTCCGTCGCCTGCTCATTTGCCGGATGTGATGCGCCATTTGAAGCAGACGCGTCAACGGTCCATCACGCCGCGCATGCCGCTCTCCGGCAAGCGCAGAGGTGTCCCGGGCAGCAATTGCCGTCCGGTGAAAATTGGTCTTTGATGCGGCCGCATGATCGGAGACGAGATGAAGCTGCGCGACATCGCCCATTCCAGGACCGGCGACAAAGGTGATACCTCGAACATCTCCGTCATCGCCTACGACGCCAAGGATTATCCATTGCTGCTCGCACAGGTGACGGCCGAGCGGGTCAGGGCCCACTTTGCCGGCATTGTCCGGGGCGAGGTGGTCCGCTATGAGCTGCCCAACATAGCGGCGCTGAATTTCGTGATGAGCCGGGCGCTCGGCGGCGGGGTGACCCGGTCGCTCGCGCTGGATGCGCACGGCAAGTCGCTGAGTTCCGCGCTGCTCGATATGGACATCGCGGCCGATGCCGCAGACATGCGATAGGACGCCATGACCGCTTCAAATCCGACCCTGGCCGCGCTGGCCGACGATCTCGCCGCCGGCCGCACCACCGCGCGCAAGCTGGTGGAGGAGTGTCTCGCCCGCATTGCCGATCCCGCGGGTGAGGGGGAGCGCGCCTTCATCCATGTCGACAAGGAGGCCGCGCTGGCTGCCGCTGACGGCATGGACGCGCTGCGTAGGGCCAATGCGGCGCCGTCGCCCTTCGCCGGCATTCCGGTCTCGATCAAGGACCTGTTCGACATCAAGGGCCAAGTGACCCGCGCCGGCTCGCGCGCGCTCGACGACTCCGCGCCGGCCGAGGCCGATGCGCCTGTTGTGGCGCGGCTGCGCCGGGCCGGCTTCGTCGTGATCGGCCGCACCAACATGACCGAGTTCGCCTATTCCGGCATCGGCATCAACCCGCATTACGGCACGCCGAAGAGCGCCTGGAAGCGCGAGGTCGGTTATGTGCCCGGCGGCTCCTCGTCGGGCGCCGCCGTCTCGATCGCCGACCGCATGGCCTATGGCGCGCTGGGCACCGACACCGGCGGCTCCTGCCGCATCCCCGCCGCCTTCAACGGCATCACAGGCTTCAAGCCGACGCAGGCCCGCGTGCCGCTCGACGGCGGCGTGCCGCTGTCGACCACGCTCGACAGCTTCGGTCCGCTCGCCAACACCGTGGCGTGCTGTGCGATCTTGGATTCCGTGCTGGCCGACGAGCCGATCCGGCCGCTGGCCGCGCGGCCGGTGAAGGGGCTGCGGCTCGCGGTGCCCACGACGATCGTGTTCGACGAGCTCGATGCCGAGGTCGCCGCGACCTTCGAGCGGGCGCTGCAGACCTTGGCGCAGCAGGGCGCGCTGATCGAGCGCATCGCATTCCCCGAGTTCCTCGACGTCGGCCTCATCGGCGCCAAGGGCGGCTTTGCCGCGGCCGAGAGCTACGCCTGGCACCGCTTCCTGCTGACCGCCAAGGGCGACGTCTATGATCCGCGCGTCTCCGTCCGCATCCTGCGCGGCGAGGCGATCACGGTGCCGGACTACATCGAGATGCTGAATGCCCGACGCTCGCTGGTGAAGCGGGCCGCCGCGCGGATCGCGCCCTACGACGCGCTTGTCATGCCGACCACCGCCAACACGCCGCCAAAAATCGCCGATCTCGCCGACGACGCAGCCTTCGCCCGCGAGAACATCCGCGCTTTGCGCAACTGCACCTTCATCAACATGATCGACGGCTGCGCGATCTCGCTGCCGGCGCACCGCCATGGCGAGGTCCCCGTCGGCCTGATGCTGGCGCAATCCGGCGGCAATGACCGCAAGCTGCTGGAGATCGCGGCGGGGGTCGAGGGCGTGGTGCGGGGCTGAGGCGGCCGAACGCGATCAGGGTTTGCGCGGCGCATCAATGGTGGGAAGTGGCGCGGCTTTGGCCGCCGCCGCCTGGGCTTGGTCGATGAAGCCGGTCGACAGCATTCGGTCGATGACGACGTCGCGGCCGCTGTGATCCTGACTGCGGTATGAGGGATAGCGAAAGCGGGCGATGAGAAAGGCGATGTCTTCGATCTTGAGATCAGCCAGGGACTTGTCGAAATAGGCGCGGGCCGCGGCTGCGACGCCAACGGTGCCGCGGCCGAGATAGGTGTCGTTCAAATACGATTCCAGGATACGCTCACGCGACAGGGTTCGTTCGAGACGTCCCATGAGGACGAGGTTTCCGATGTGCCAGTCCAGGCTGCGGCAACATTCGGGAGCCAGAACATGCAGGCAATGGCGGGCAACCTGATCGGTGATCCTCGAATCGGGGCGCCATCCGTCTTGCTGGACAAGGGCTGCCGCTATCGCCGGCAGCATGAGATTGGGCCGCGTGAGGAACTCGGGGCCATCCAGCGCGATGGCAGCCTCGCGCAGCTGCAGAGGCATGTCAGCCAGCGGGACGTAGGGAACTCCAGTTTCGCCCACACAGAGATGGCCATCGGTAGGACGTGCCGCGAGCTCGGCCTCCGTGGGCACGCCGAGATGATATTCGGCGTACCAGATCGCATAGACCTCGGCGTAGAGCAGCAGCACGACGGCGATCGAGAGCACGGCCAGGATCGACTTGCCGAACAGGATGAAGAGCCGTTTGGTGCGCGGAGATCGCATCGTCAGAGGATTGGTCCCGGCATGAGCGTTCCGGTTCACCGGATTGTTTCAGGAAGCTGTGATGCGAAGAATCG
Source organism: Bradyrhizobium sp. SZCCHNRI3043 (assembly GCF_032377735.1). Taxonomy (NCBI): domain Bacteria; kingdom Pseudomonadati; phylum Pseudomonadota; class Alphaproteobacteria; order Hyphomicrobiales; family Nitrobacteraceae; genus Bradyrhizobium; species Bradyrhizobium sp. SZCCHNRI3043. The sequence continues at coordinate 90,437 of NZ_JAUHID010000010.1, read as the reverse complement.
TCCGGAAAACGGGTGGCCACTGGCGTGCGTTTCATGACACGCTCGTCATTCCGGGATGCGCCGCCAGGCGCAGGCCCGGAATCCATAACCACGATCGTGAGTATGGATTCCGGGCTCGTCGCTTCGCGATGCCCCGGAATGACAGCTGGGATCAAGCTTATGGCCAGACTCAAGCGGGCAGTGCCCGACCTCAATCCGGCCGTCGCGACCGGCGTCGATGCGATCGATTGGGCGATGGTTGGACGCGAGCTCGACGCGAGCGGCTGTGCGGTGTTGCCGCAGCTGGTATCGCCCGAGGCGTGCCGCGCGCTGGCGTCGCTCTATCCGGATGACGGCTGCTTCCGCAGCCGGGTGGTCATGGCGCGGCACGGTTTCGGCCGCGGCGAGTACAAATATTTCAGCTATCCGCTGCCGGAGCCGCTCGCTCGGCTGCGGCCGCAGCTCTATGCGCATCTGGTCGCAATTGCCAATCGCTGGAATGCGACGATGGGGATCGACGTCCGATATCCGGCCGAGCACGCGCAATTTCTCGCGCGCTGCCACCAGGCCGGCCAGACCAGGCCGACGCCGCTGCTGCTGCAATATGTCGAGGGCGACTACAACTGCCTGCACCAGGACCTCTATGGCGAGCATGTGTTTCCGCTGCAGGTCGCGATCCTCTTGTCCGAGCCGGGGCGTGATTTCGAGGGCGGCGAGTTCGTGCTGACCGAGCAGCGGCCGCGCATGCAGTCGCGGGCCGAGGTCGTGCCTCTCAGGCAAGGCGATGCCGTGGTGTTCGCGGTTCACAACCGCCCGGTCCAGGGCACGCGCGGCAGCTACCGCGTCAACATGCGTCATGGTGTCAGCCGGCTGCGCTCCGGCCGGCGGCATACGCTGGGCGTGATCTTTCATGATGCGAAGTGAGGCGCATGACGGCGGATCTGTTTGATGGACTCGCGGCGGCAGGACCGGCCCGCGAGCAGCTCGCGCCCGGCGCGGTGCTGCTGCGCGGCTTCGGGCGGCCGCAGGAGGCGGAGCTGATCACAGCGATCGAGGCGATCGCGGCGCAGGCGCCGTTTCGCCGCATGGTGACCCCGGGCGGCCATCAGATGTCGGTCGCGATGACGAGTTGCGGCGCGTGTGGCTGGGTCACGGATCGCAGCGGCTACCGCTATGATGCTGTTGATCCGGACAGCGGCCAGCCATGGCCGGCGATGCCGCCGCTGTTTCGGCAACTTGCCGAGCGCGCCGCAAGCGAGGCCGGCTTCGCAGGCTTCGCGCCCGATGCCTGCCTGATCAACCGCTATGAGCCGGGCGCCAGGATGTCGCTGCATCAGGACCGCGATGAGCGTGACATCGGCGCGCCGATCGTCTCGGTGTCACTGGGGCTGCCGGCGACGTTCCTGTTCGGCGGGCTCAAACGCACCGACAAGACGCAGCGTTATCGGCTGGTCCACGGCGATGTCGTGGTCTGGGGCGGGCCGGTGCGGCTCGCATTTCACGGCGTTGCGCCGCTCGCCGACGGTGAGCATGCTCGGCTCGGCCGCCGGCGGATCAACCTGACCTTCCGCCGAGCGCGGTAGTCCTGGCCGGTCTGTGACCTTCCCCGTTTTGCAACGGGCATCCTTGGCTCTATGCTGCCCCCAGGAGAGGGGCCATGAGCACTGTCGAACTTGCGGAGGAGCGAGCGCCGGCGGCGACACGAATAGGACTTCACCTTGCGCTGCTGCAGCTGGTGTTCACGCTGCTGTGGACGACCTATGTGATCTATCTGCCGAAGCTCGCGGCCCAGGCCGGCATCGCGCCCTCGGCCGTCGTTCTGATCCTGATGCTGGACCAGGCGATCTTCACGCTCTCGGATACGGCCATGGGGATCGCGGCCGATCGCATCGGGCGCGTCGCCGCGCGGTTCGGTCTCTTCGTCGGCCTGCTGGCTGCGGTATCCTGCGCCGCCTTTGTCGCGCTGCCTTTCGTGGCGGCGTCGGCGGGTCCAGCGGTCTTCATCGGACTGATCGCGATCTGGGCGCTGACCTCCTCGGTGTTGCGCGCGCCGCCCTTGACCCTGCTCGGGCGCCATGCGGCCCGGCCGGCCATTCCGTTCCTGGCAGCGCTGGTCATGCTCGGCTATGGCGTGGCCGGCGCCGTGTCGCCATATCTCGGCGTGATCCTGCGCGACTACGATCCGCGATTGCCGTTCGTCATCTCATCGGCGGTGCTGCTGCTGACCGCGCTCGGTCTCGCGCGCATCCCGCAGGATGCCGGTCCGGCCGCGCAAGCCCCGGCCAAGCCCGAATCCAAGCCCGAGCCCAAGCCGCTGCGGGGATTGCCGCTACTGTTCATTGGCGCCATGGTGATCCTCGCGCTCGGCTACCAGCTGCATTTCAGCATCAACAGCTCGGCGTTCTATCTGCGCTTTGCCAAGCCGGAGGACCTGCCCTGGCTGATGCCGGTGTTCTGGATCGGCTTCAACCTCGTGCTGTTCCCGGCCAGCGTCGTGGTGAAGCATCGCGGCGGGCTCATGGTGATGGGAATTGCCGGGCTGCTGGGTGCACTCGCCATCGTCAGTGCCGAGCTCGCGAGTGCGCTGACCGTGCTGATTGTCGCGCAGTTCATCGCCGGTGCGGCCTGGGGCTGCATGATGATGAGCGCCATTTCCGCGGCGCTCGCGATCGGGACGACAGGTGCCGAGGGCAAGGTGACCGGGCTCGTCTTCTCGGCGCTGGCGCTGGCAACCTTCGCGCGGATCGCCGCCGTCGCCGGCGGTCTGCAGAAGCTGCCCGACTACGCACCTCTGGTGCAATGGGCGCCGGTCGCGTGCTGGCTCGTGGCCGGGGCCGGCCTGCTGGCGATGGCCGCGGCCGGATTGCAGGGACGCCGCGCGTCCCCGCCGTGAGGTCGATCAGATCCCTGGAGGCTTCGACGGATGGATGAAGGCCCAGGGCGAGACCTCGCTGTCGCGAGGCACCTCGATATCGATCAGATACGGCCCGCCATGGGCGAGCGCGGTCTCCAGCGCCGACTTGAACTGGTCGGGTGACGTGACCTTGCTGGCGGCGACGCCGAAGGATTCGGCGAGCCTGACGAAATCCGGATTGACGAGATCGGAGGCGACGACGCGGCCGTCGAAGCGCTCGCGCTGGTCGCGCCGGACATTGCCGTAAGAGTTGTTGTTGAACACCAAAGTGACGACGCCGATGTTGTATTGCACGGCGGTCGCCAATTCCTGCACGGCGAACATGAAACCGCCGTCGCCGGTGATCGCGACGATAGGCCTGTCGGGATGCGCGACCTTGGCGCCGAGCGCGGTCGGAAAGCCGGCGCCGAGCGTGCCCTGATAGCCCGAGGTGATGAAGGTGCGCGGCTCGTAGACCGGAAAGCCGTACCAGGAGGCGAAGCCGACCTGCGACAGCTCGTCGGTGACGATGGCGTCTTTCGGCAGCACCTCGCGCAGCACGTTCAGATAGGCCATCTGCGGTTGCACCTGCTGGATCTCCTGCAAGGTCGCAGCGCTGGCGTCGCGGATGGACGCGCGACGGCCTGTTGTCTTGCGATAGCCCGCTTTGCTGACGGCGGCCGCGAGCGCGGCCGTGCCCGCCTTGGCGTCGGCGACGATGCCGGCATCGACGATCAGGCGCCGCATCTCGGCGGGATCGATGTCGATGCGGATCGACTTCAGGCCATCCGGCTTGAACGGCCAGCGGAACGTGGTCGGCAGCTCCATGCGGGTGCCGATGCCGATCATCAGATCCGTGGTCGGCCACAACTTGTAGGCCGCGGCCATGGTGAGCCCGAGCTCGTGCGCATTGGAGACGATGCCGCGCCCGGAGCGGAAGGCGACCACCGGCGCGTCGATCATCTCGGCGAGCTCGCGGATCTCCTCGCGCGCATCGATCGCGCCCGCACCGACGAAAATCATCGGCGTCTTCGCAGCCGTGATCAGCGCGGCGGCCTTGGCGATGCGGTCGGGATCGGGCTGCGGCGGCGCGAACGGAGCCAGCGGCTTTGCGGCGGCCGTCTCGGCCTTCTGCGTGAACACGTCCCAGGGCATTTCCAGCGCCGCGGGGCCGCGCCGCCCGGACATCATCTCTTGAAAGGCGCGCGACACGAGCGTTGGCGCGCTGTCGGGATATTCGATGCGCTCGGCCCATTTGACGAAGGTCCGCAAGGTCGCAAGCTGGTCTGGCATCTCGTGCAGATGGCCGCGGCCACGGCCGAGATAGTCGGTCGGCACCTGGCCCGTGAGGCACAGCACCGGCTCATTGCAGCCGAAGGCGGTGAGCAGCGCAGCACCAGCATTCAGCACGCCGGGACCCGGTACGACGCTGAACACGCCGGGCTTGCCGCTGGCGCGCGCATAGCCGAACGCCATGTAGCCGCAGGCCTGCTCATGGCGGGCGCCGATGACTTTCAACTGCGCCTGGTGGAAGGCGTCGAACAGGCCGTAGACCTGCGCGCCGGGCAGGCCGAACACGGTGTCGACGCCGTGGGCGACGAGCCCGCTGACGATGGCTTCGCCGCCGGTCATGGTGGTCATGCTGACATTCCGTTTCTGAACTTCTACAGGGCTTCGTCGACGACGCCGTTGCGCAAGGTGCCGACGCCCTCGGCTTCGATCTCGATGACGTCGCCGGGCTTCAGATAGCGCGGCGGATCGAACCGTGCACCGGCGCCGGTGGGCGTGCCCGTCACGATCACGTCACCGGGGACAAGCGTGGTGAAGGTCGAGATGTAGTTGATGAGGTAGCGGAAGCCGAAGATCAGCCGCGACGTGCGGTCGTCCTGGCGCAATTCGCCATTGACGTGCGTGGTCAGCCTGATGTCGGCGAGCTGGCTCTCATTGGTGTAGGGCACGATCCAGGGCCCGAGGCTGCCCGTCGAATCGAAGTTCTTGCCTTGCGTGACGTTGAATTTCGCATGCCGCACCCAGTCGCGGATCGTGCCCTCGTTGCACAGCGTGAGCGCGGCGATGTGATCCAGCGCCTCGCTCTCCGGAATGTGCCGTCCGGCCTTGCCGATTACGAGGACCAGCTCGCCCTCATAGTCGAGCTGCGGCGAGGCGCGCGGGCGCACCAGCGGCGTGTCATGGCCGACGAAGGAGCGCGGCGTGCGCATGAACATCGACGGATATTTCGGCGCGTCCTGGCCGTCCTTGTACTCGGCGTTGCGATCGGGATAGTTGACGCCGATGCAGATGATCTTCTCGGGCGCGGGGACCGGCGGCTGCCAGCTGATGGCATCGAGGCCATGATCGGGCGACAGCCCGGCTGCGGCATCGATCAGCCGGGGCAGGGCTCCCGCGGCGATCACCTCGCGCAAGGTCGGATAATCCTGGGCGAAACGCGTGGAGAGATCGATGAGGCCCTTGTCGGTCGCAAGTCCGTAGCGGACCGAGCCATCGGCGACATAGGTGGCGAGGCGAGGGGAGGTCATGGGCTTGTCTCCTTACACCCCGAGCCGCTGGATCTTGTGGGTGCCGCGCGCGAGCGAGACGTGCTTGGTCTCCATGTAGAAGTCGAACGAATAGTCGCCGCCGTCGCGGCCGATGCCCGATGCCTTCATGCCGCCGAACGGGGTTGGCAGGTGGCGGACATTCTCCGAGTTCAGCCAGATCATGCCGGCTTCCAGCGCGTCGGCGACGCGCAGCGCGCGGCCCATGTCGCCGGTCCAGACATAGCCGGTAAGGCCGTATTGCACGTCATTGGCGATCGCGATCGCGTCAGCCTCGTCGCGGAACGGGATCACGGTGAGGAACGGCCCGAACACTTCTTCCTGCGCCACGCGCATGGTCTGGCGCGCGCCGGTCACCAGCGTCGGCTCGACGTAATGCCCGCCACCCGGGCCGTCGAACCGCTTGCCGCCGACGGCGATGATCGCACCGTCCTCGCGTGCAACGTCGACATAGGAGCAGACCTTGGCGAGATGCCGCTCGTGGATCAGCGGCCCGAGTTCGGTGGCGGGATCGAGCGGATGACCCACTTTCAGCGCACGCACGCGCGCCGCAAGCTTGGCCGTAAAGGTCTCGGCGATACTCTGCTGCACCAGCAGGCGGCTGGATGAGGTGCAGCGCTCACCGTTGAGCGAGTAGATCATGAACACGACGGCATCGAGCGCGCGGTCGAGATCGGCATCGTCGAACACGATCACCGGGTTCTTGCCGCCGAGCTCGAAATGCACCCGCTTCAGGGTCGGTGCGCCCTGCGCCATGATCGCAGATCCCGTCGAGCTCTCGCCGACGAAGCCGATTGCCTTGATCGCGGGATGCTCGGTCAGCGCCCTGCCGGCCTCCTCCCCGAAGCCATGAACGGTGTTGAGGACGCCGTCGGGAATGCCGGCGTCCTTGGCGAGCTTGGCCAGCCACTGCGCCGTGATCGGCGACCATTCCGCCGGCTTGTGCACGACCGTGCAGCCCGCCGCGAGCGCCGGGGCGATCTTCCAGGTCGACAGCATGAACGGCGTGTTCCACGGCGTGATCACGCCGACAGGCCCGATCGGCACCCGCGTCGAGATGTTCCAATGCTCGTCGCTCGGCGTGCTCAGGCCGTCGCGGGCCTCGGTGCATTTGTCGGCGAAGAAGCGGAAATTCTCGGCGGCGCGGATCGCGGCCTTGGCCATGAAGCGATAGGCCTGACCGGTGTCGATGCATTCGAGCACGGCGATGTCGTCGGCATGATCCTCGATCGCGTCGGCCACGCGATGCAGCAGCTTGCGCCGCATCGCCGGCGCCATGTCGCGCCACGACTTGAAGGCGAGGGCGGCCGACGTCGCCGCGCGATCGATGTCCTCGGCATTGCCGCGCGCGACCTTGGCGAGCACGGCACCGTCGATCGGAGACTTCGTCTCGAACGTCGCGCCTGAGATCGCCGGCACCACCTTGCCGTCGATGAAGTGACCGATGCCCTCGTCCTTCAGCTTCGCGAGCAGGGGAGCGGCACGGTCGAGATTGGCCTTGTAGATGTCGGCTTTGGGACTGGCCTTATCCATGGGATGCCTCCGCTTTCAGGGCGTCGTGGATGTTGTTGCGCTTCCAACTGGTCGCGGCATCGTTGATCTGCATGTCGAAGGACAGCGCGAACTTGCTACTGGCGAAGACTGGGTCGAGGTAATCTGAAAGTGCCTTGAAGACGTGCTCGCCGGCCTTCTGCCGTGCCGCGAGGTCGCGGCCTTCGCCGAGCCGCAGCAGCATCGCGAGGAAGGCGGAATCGGGCTTGCCGTCGGCGATCGCGTAGTGCTCGCAGCGGATCGCGCGCACGCGGATGCCGCCGATCGGAAAGATCCCGGTCTCGCTGGCGGCCTTGCGGACCACTTCGCAAAGGTTGCCCATCATGACAAAGCCGTCGAGATTGGCGGAGTATTCGATGCTGAAATGCGGCATGGTGCGGTCGCTCCGGGGCAGGCGTCAGGCGAAGTAACAGCTCACCGTCCCATACGGGCCGTAGTCGGCCTGGATCGTGTCGCCCTTGCGCGCCTCGATCGGCCGGATGAACGAGCCGGCAAGGACCACCTGTCCCGGCTCCAGCGCGAATCCATTTGCCGCGATCTTGTTGGCGAGCCACGCAACGGCCGTTGCCGGGTTGTTCAGCACGCCGGCGGCCAAGCCGGTCTCTTCCAGTTGACCGTTCTTATAACAGAGTGCGCCGATCCAGCGCAGGTCGGCATCGAGCGGCCGCAGCGGCCGGCCGCCGAGCACGATGCCGGCATTTGCGGCGTTGTCGGCGATCGTGTCGAAGATCTTGCGCGTCGCCTTCGTTTCCTGATCAACCCGCTCGATCCGGGTGTCGAGAATCTCCAATGCCGGCACCACGAAATCGGTCGCGTTGAGCACGTCGAACAGAGTGCAGTCCGGTCCCGAAAGACGATGCTTCATGACGAAGGCAAGCTCCGCCTCGATACGCGTCGCGATGAAGCGGTCGGACGGCACCAGCCCGCCATCGGCAAAGAACATGTCGTCGAGCAGCACGCCCGAATCCGGCTCATCGATGTTCAGCGCGCTCTGCATCGCCTTCGATGTCAACCCGATCTTATGACCCCTGATGACGCGGCCCGCGGCGACCTTGATGCTGATCCAGGCCTCCTGGATCGCATAGGCATCTGCGATGGTGATATCGGGAAACTCCTGCGACAACTGCCTGATCTGGCGGCGGCTCTTTTCGGCCTGATCCAGGCGTAAGGCGCAGCTATGAATCTGGTCGCTCGCAAGAGGCATGGTCTATCGCTCAGAAAAGAGATGGCGGCAGATGATTAACATGTTAAGTTTCAGCCGGCAAACCGAAACGGCGTTTGCTGCAGTGCAAATATTCAGGATGGCCCACGGGAGATTGATGTGAGCGAGACCAGGGCCAAGGTCGCCAGGCAGGCTGCGAAGGAAGCGCGCAAGGTGCCAATGCGCGACTTCTCGCAGTCGCTGCCGATGGCCTTGTTGCGGGCGCGTGAGGCCGTGATGCGGCAGTTTCGCCCCAATCTGCGACAGCACGGCCTGACCGAGCAGCAATGGCGCATCTTGCGCGCGCTGGCGGCGGTCGATGTGATCGAGGTGACGGAGCTGGCGCGGGTCGCGTTCCTGCTCGGGCCCAGCCTCTCTCGCATCCTGCGCGATCTCGAGGCGCGCGGCTTGATTCAGCGCGAAGTCGATAGCCGCGACATGCGCAGGGGCGTGTTGTCGATTTCCGCCAAGGGCATGAAGCTGATCGCGCAGGTCGCGCCGAGCTCAGAGGCGATCTATGCATCGATTGCCAGCCGGTATGGGGCCCGCAAGCTTGCCGCATTGCACAAGATGCTGGGCGAGCTGGAGCAGAGCATCGGCGGCGATCTCGACGCCTCCGACGACGGCGATGGCTGATATGCCGCGGACCAAGCGCAATGGCGCGGTCTCATGCTTGGCAGGCCGTTCGGCGTTTTGATAAGAAGCGATGCAGTCGAGCGGAGAGGGCGTGCGTCGCAGGCATGGCAAACCATGCTAACTCTGTTTTCGCATGCTGATCGAACCCGCGAGTTGTCATGGTCACTATCAAGGTTGCGCATCTCATCGATTTCGTTGCCGATGTCTTCGAACACGCCAATTCCTCGCCGGAGGAGGCCCGCCGGATCGCGACCTATCTGACGACGGCCAACCTGACAGGGCATGACAGCCACGGTGTGATCCGCGTGCCCGTCTATATCCGTTGGCAGAAGATGGGTTCGATCGTGCCCAATCAGACCGCAGAGGTCGTGGTCGACACCCCGTCGCTGGTGGTCGTCGACGGCAAGTTCGGCTACGGCCAGACCGTGACACCACAGGCCGTGAAGATCGGCATCGAGCGTTGCAAGAAGAGCGGCTTGGCTGCGTTGGCGCTGCGTAATTCCGGCCATCTCGGCCGGGTCGGCGACTGGGCGGAGATGGCCGCCGCTGAGGGACTCGTCTCCATTCATTTCGTCACGGCCGCAGGCTCGCTGCTGGTGGCTCCCTATGGCGGAGTCGAGAAGCGGTTCTCGACCGCGCCATATTGTGTCGGCATCCCACGCCAGGGACAGGATCCCATCGTGCTCGATTTCGCGACCTCGATCGTGGCTGAGGGCAAGGTCCTGGTGGCGAGCCGCGGCGGCAAGAAGCTGCCCAAGGGCGCCTTGATCGATGCCGATGGTACGCTCAGCGAGGATCCGGCGGTGCTCTATGGACCCTATGAGGCCGAGGGGACGCGCGACCACACCAAGGGGACGGGAGCGATCCGCGCCTTCGGCGAGCACAAGGGCTCCGGTCTCGCCTTCATCTGTGAGCTGCTTGGCGGCGCCTTGACCGGCACCGGGGCGACGTCGGCAAACCGGCGCTTTGCCAACGGCATGCTCGCGATCTACATCGACCCGAAGGTGGTCGATCCGGCGAGCTTCTTCGATGGTGAGATCACCCGCTACACGGATTTCATCCGGGCGACCAAGCCGGTCTCCGGCGTCGATCAGGTGCTGGTGCCGGGCGATCCCGAGCGCAAGATGCGGGCCGAGCGTACGGCCAATGGCGTGCCCTTGCCCGATGACACCTGGGCGGCAATAGTGAACACGGCACGCGAAGTGGGTGTCAGCGAAGCGAGCATTCAGCGGGCGACATCGTGAAATCAGTGTGACTGCGGGTGGTGCGAAGCATCCATGCTCAAATTGAGCGGGATTGCATTGCGTTGCGCCATCGGCGACAACGAATTCTAATGAGACAGATCGGTTGAACAACAAGGGAAGGAAACGCAGTCGTGGCGAACAATAAGGTCAAGCAGCTCTGGGCCGAAGGCAAGACGGTGGTGAATGCCTGGCTCGCGATCCCCTCGGGCTTTTCCGCGGAGGTCGTGGCTCAGTGCGGCTTCGACAGCGTCACCGTGGACATGCAGCACGGGGTACAGGACTATCTGTCGATGGTGCAGTGCTTTCAGGCGATGCATGGCCATCCGGTCACGCCGATGGTGCGCGTGCCGTGGAATGAGCCCGGCATCATCGGCAAGGTGCTCGATGGCGGTGCCTATGGCGTCATCTGCCCGATGGTCAACACAGCGCAGGAAGCGCGCAACCTCGTTTCCTATTCCAAATATCCGCCCAAGGGTGTGCGCTCCAACGGTCCGATCCGTTCGGGCATGTATGGCGGCGCGGGCGAGTATCAGAAGACGGCCAACGACGAGATCGTGCTGCTGCCGATGATGGAGACCAGGACCGCGGTCGAGAACATGGAAGCCATTCTCGATGTCGAAGGCATCGACGGCGTCTATATCGGTCCCTCCGATCTCGGCTTTTCCTATGGCCTGGTGCCGAAGCTCGATCGTGACGAGCCGGAGATCCTCAAGATCTATGAGAAGATCGTGAAGGAATGCGGCAAGCGCGGGCTCAATCCCGGTATTCATTGCAGCGGCGCCGAGGGCGCTGTCCGCGCCATCAACATGGGCTTTAAGCTCGTGACCTTGTCCAACGAGGTCGGCCTGATGCAGGTCTATGCCCGCCAGCAAGTTGCGCAGACCCGCAAGGACTCCGGCGGCAAGGCCTGAGGCGAATTGCGAATGGGGAGTAGCGAATAGGGGATTCATTCATTCGCTATTCGCAACTCGCTATTCGCATGCCGGTTTGCGACCTACCGATACAAACGAAGAGAGATTGCCATGGCTCCCGCCCCCGTCATCCGTCTTCATCCCGAGGACAGCGTCCTGATCGCGCGTGCGAGTCTGCCGCCCGGCCTCGCGGTTGCCGATGGCGTGGCCACGGTGGACCGCATTCCGGCGGGGCATAAGGTCGCGGTGCGTCCGATCGCGCAGGGCGAGCCCATCCGCCGCTACGGCCAGATCATCGGCTTCGCTACCGCGCCGATCGCGCCGGGGCAGCACGTTCATACACAGAACTGCGGCATGGGCGATTTCGCCAAGGATTATGCCTATGGCGTCGACGTGAAGCCGACGCCGAACTTCGATCTTCCGGCGACGTTCGAGGGCATTCGCCGTCCCGATGGCCGGGTTGCGACCCGCAACTACATCGGCATTCTGACGTCGGTGAACTGCAGCGCGCATGTCGCGGGCCTGGTCGCCGACGTCTTCAAGCGGAATCCCTTCACCGGTGATGATCCGCTCGCCGACTACCCGAACGTCGATGGCGTCGTGGCGCTGACGCACAAGACCGGCTGCGGCATGACGCTCGACGAGCCGCTGAAGCTGCTGCGGCGAACCCTCGGCGGCTACGCGCGTCACGCGAACTTCTCTGCGGTGATCGTGCTCGGTCTCGGTTGCGAGGCCAATCAGATCGGCGGACTGATGGAGGAGCAGAAGCTCGCCGGCCGCCTTCGTGCGATGGACATCCAGGAGGTCGGTGGCACCCGCAAGACCGTCGAGGCCGGCATTGCTTTCGTCAAGGAAGCGCTCGCCGACGCCAACAGGGTCAAGCGCGAGACGGTTCCGGCCAGCGAACTGACGGTCGCGCTGCAGTGTGGCGGCTCCGACGGCTATTCCGGCATCTCGGCCAATCCGGCGCTCGGTGCAGCAAGCGATCTGCTGGTGCGACATGGTGGCACGGTGATCCTGTCGGAGACGCCCGAGACCTATGGCGCCGAGCATCTGCTGACGCGCCGCGCAGTCAGCCGCGACGTCGGCGAGAAGCTCGTCTCCCTGATGCGCTGGTGGGAGGAGTATACGGCGCGCGAGGGTGCGGAGATGAACGCCAATCCCAGCCCGGGCAACAAGGCGGGCGGCCTGACGACGATTCTCGAGAAGTCGCTCGGCGCGATGGCCAAGGCCGGCAGCACCAATCTGGTCGATGTGCTGCATTATGCCGAGGCCGTCACCAAGAAGGGCTTCGTGTTCATGGACACGCCTGGCTACGATCCCGTCGCGGCGACGGGGCAGGTGGCCGGAGGAGCCAATCTCGTTTGCTTCACGACCGGACGCGGCAGCGTGTTCGGCTGCAAGCCGGCGCCGTCCATCAAGCTCGCGACCAACACGCCGATGTACAAGCGGATGGAAGACGACATGGACGTGAATTGCGGCACCATCCTCGACGGCGAGGAGACGGTGCAGGAGTGCGGCCAGCGCATCTTCGAATTGATGCTGAAGACCGCCTCGGGGCAGCCGACCAAGAGCGAGAGCTTCGATTTCGGCGGGGCCGAGTTCGCACCCTGGGTGCTCGGCGCGACGATGTAGCTGGATCACTCAGCTATTCGGCGGCCCCATATCGGGGCTGCCGTCTGACATGTCCCGGCATCTGATCGCAGCTGAGATCGCCAATAGCTGAGACTGGATCGCAACTGAGATCAGATGACAGGTGAGCGCGCCGCCATGTGCTGGCTGTCGTGGGCAGTCCGTCATGGGCTGGCCCTGCCGACGCTCGCGCGACAGCGGCGCAGAGCAATTTACCGCTGGTGGCCCAGGCCGATGCCGAGCGCCAGGGCCTTCTGACGGAGCGAGCCTTCGGTCCGCTTCATGGCCTTGGCGATCTTGGCAACCGGGGTCTTGGACTTCGAGTGCTGCTTCAGCAGCTTGATGTCGGCGGGCGTGTAGGGTTTCCGCGCCAACTTCTTGGTAGCTGCCTTCTTAGCTGTCTTCGCCACTTGATTCTCCTTTTGGCAATGGTGGTCCTAAATAGCATGTGTAGTCGAGCTATCAAGCGATTGCGGCAAATGCAACGCTATTAGTTCTTGTTAGTTCATCATTCGGGGTTAATCCCTGCTTTGAGGGACTGGTCAATCTTCCGTGAGCGCCTGCGCGCCTTCCTGTGGACAACTCTCCGCGTGCGGCTGGAGAGGTTGTTTGTTCTTCTCTCGTTCTTCGTGACGGGCCGGATTGGGGCGCGCAGCGGCCGGAAAAGCGACCGGTGCGTGCAGCTGAAGCACCTGACAGGGGAGGCTCAACTCGACCTACCTGGACCCAAATGCCGCCTTTCGGGCTTAGGATAGTTCAATAGGCAGCTCTGCCCTTTGTTAGTGCTTGATCCCTAAGCACAGCAATGTTCTGCTTAAAAAAGTTGCTGGAGCGCCGAAACCTCGTGTCAATCTACGTCGCATTACATCACGTCACCCATTACAAATACGATCGTCCGGTCGAACTGGGCCCGCAGACCATCCGCCTGCGTCCTGCACCACATACCAGGACCCCCGTGCTGAGCTATTCGCTCAAGGTCACGCCGCCCAACCATTTCGTGAACTGGCAACAGGATCCGCAAGGCAATTGGCTGGCCCGCTACGTTTTCCCTGAGAAGGTGAACGAACTCAAAATCGAGGTCGACTTCACGGCGCAGATGACCGTGATCAATCCGTTCGACTTCTTCGTCGAGCCTTATGCGGACAGTTTTCCCTTTGCCTATCCCGAGGGTCTCAAGGTGGAACTCGCGCCCTATCTCGAGACGATCGAGCCGGGGCCGTTGTTCGCGGAATACTTGAAGTCGATTCCCCGCGATGCGGACAACACCGTCAACTATCTCGTCGAACTCAATGCGCAGTTGCAGAAAAAGATTCGTTATATCATCCGGATGGAGCCCGGTGTTCAAACGCCGGAGGAGACGCTGTCGTCGGCCGCCGGCTCCTGCCGCGACTCGGCGTGGCTGCTGATCCAGACGCTGCGGCATCTCGGCCTCGCCGCCCGCTTCGTCTCCGGCTATTTGATTCAGCTCCGTCCCGACATCGATCCGGTCGAGGGGCCGGTCGAGGTCGAGAATGATTTCACCGATCTGCATGCCTGGGCCGAGGTCTATCTGCCCGGTGCTGGATGGATAGGCTTTGACGTCACCTCGGGCATGCTGGCGGGCGAGGGACACATCCCCGTTGCTGCGACTCCCCACTATCACTCGGCCGCGCCGATCAGCGGCAGCGCCGGAGTTGCCGAGGTCAACTTCAACTTCGAGATGAATGTGAGGCGCATCCGCGAAGCGCCGCGGATCACCCGGCCATTTTCGGATGAGGCGTGGGACCGGCTCGACCGCCTCGGCGAAGCCGTCGATGCCGATCTCGCCGCGAACGACGTGCGGCTCACGATGGGCGGCGAGCCGACCTTCGTGTCGATCGACGACATGGAATCGGCTGAGTGGAATACGGGTGCCGTCGGCCCGGCCAAGCGCGGGCTCGCCGACAGCCTGATCCGGCGTCTGCGCGCGCGCTTCGCGCCCGGCGGTCTGCTGCACTATGGCCAGGGCAAGTGGTATCCCGGCGAAAGCCTGCCGCGCTGGGCGTTCGGACTGTATTGGCGCAAGGATGGTGAGCCGATCTGGCGCAATCCGGACCTGATCGCCAGCGTCGATGGTCCGCGCAAGGCGACGATCCAGGATGCGGAGCGTTTCCTCGACACGGCCGCCGAGACGCTCGGGCTCGAATCCGACTACGTGCTGCCCGCGTTCGAGGATCCCGCGCATTGGCTGCAGAAGGAAGCCGCGCTGCCCGAGAACGTCGACGCACTCGACTCCAAGCTCGCCGATCCCGAAGAGCGCGCACGCATGGCGCGGGTGTTCGACGAAGGGCTGCACATTCCGCGCGGCTTCGTGCTGCCGATCCAGCGCTGGAATGCACAGCCCAGGCGCTGGCGCAGCGAGCGCTGGGGCCTGCGGCGCAAGCGCCTGTTCCTGATTCCCGGCGACTCGCCGCTCGGCCTGCGGTTGCCGATCGGCTCGCTGGCCTACATTCCGCCGGAAGATTTCCCGTATATCCACGAGCAGGACCCGATGGAGGAGCGCGGGCCGCTGCCGATGTTCACGCAGGGGCGTCCGGTGATCGTGCCGCAGGTGCCGCCGTTGCCGAAGCTCGATCGCGCGCCGAAGCCGCAGCAGGACGTTCAGTATCAGTACTGGGGTGGGCTCGGCGTCCGCACTGCGATGTCGGTCGAGATCCGCGATGGCATTCTCTGCGTGTTCATGCCGCCCGTCGAAACCATCGAGGACTACCTGGAGCTCGTCGCAACGGTCGAAGCGACGGCGGAGGCGATGCAGATCAAGGTTCATGTGGAGGGCTATGCGCCGCCGTTCGATCCGCGCATCGAGGTGATCAAGGTGACGCCCGATCCGGGCGTCATCGAGGTCAACATCCAGCCGGCCGCGAGCTGGCGGCAATCGGTCGACATCACCTTCGGACTTTATGAGGATGCTGCAAAGGTGCGGCTCGGCGCCAATCGCTTCCTGATCGACGGCCGCCACACCGGCACCGGCGGCGGCAATCACGTCGTTGTCGGTGGCAGCTCGCCGCCGGATTCGCCGTTCCTGCGCCGCCCGGATCTGCTGAAGAGCCTCGTCCTGTATTGGCAACGGCATCCGTCGCTGTCTTATTTGTTCTCCGGCATGTTCATCGGGCCGACCAGCCAGGCTCCGCGCATCGACGAGGCGCGCCACGACAGTCTCTATGAGCTGGAGATCGCGCTCGCCAATGTGCCACGGATCGGGCAGAGCGTGCCGCTGTGGCTGGTCGACCGGCTGTTCAGGCATCTGCTGGTCGACATCACCGGCAATACCCACCGCTCGGAGATCTGCATCGACAAGCTCTACTCGCCGGAGGGACCGACGGGCCGCCTCGGACTCGTGGAGTTCCGTGCGCTGGAAATGCCGCCCGATCCGCGCATGTCGCTGGCGCAGCAGCTTCTCATCCGTGCGCTGATCGCCAAATTGTGGCGCGAGCCGCAGGAAGGCAAGTTCGTGCGCTGGGGCACGGCGCTGCACGACCGCTTCATGCTGCCTCACTTCATCTGGGACGACTTTCTTGATGTCCTGGATGAGCTGAGGTCGTCCGGCTACGATTTCTCGCCGGAATGGTACCAGGCGCAGCTCGAGTTCCGTTTTCCGACCTTCGGCCGCGTGCAGCATGGCGGCGTGACCTTGGAGCTGCGGCAGGCGCTGGAGCCCTGGCATGTGCTGGGCGAGGAAGGCGCGGCCGGCGGCACGGTGCGCTATGTCGATTCCTCGGTCGAACGACTTCAAGTGAAAGCTGAAGGTTTCATCGAAGGCCGCCACCTCGTGACCTGCAATGGTAGGAGAATGCCGATGACCTTGACGGGGCGTTCGGCGGAGGCGGTGGCGGCGGTTCGTTTCAAGGCGTGGCAGCCGGCCTCCGGTCTGCACCCGACGATTCCAGTGCATGCGCCGCTGACCTTCGACCTGATCGACACCTGGAATGGCCGTTCGCTCGGCGGCTGCGTCTATCACGTCGCCCATCCCGGCGGCCGCAACTACGACACCAAGCCGATCAACTCCTACGAGGCGGAGGCGCGGCGGCTCGCCCGCTTCCAGGATCACGGCCACACTCCCGGACGAATCCCGCTGCCGCCGGAAGAACGCACAAATGAATTCCCGATGACCCTCGACTTGCGCAGGCCGCTCCTGCATTGATGAAACGGAGTTTGCGCGGAGGACCAGGGTATGGACGGCTCGAGCGGCCAGGACCAGGGAGCGAGCCCCGCCGCCGGTCGGCCGGCGGCACGTTCTCCGCTGCGCCGCGCCGAGCATTGGGCGCGCGATTATGCCCGGCTCCCCGGCATCCCCGATGAGTTCATCGGGGCCGACGGCCGACCGCGGCCGGTCTGGACCCGCTTTGCCGAGACCTTCGCCGCACTCGCGCCGAGCGACATCGAGCGCCGCTTCGCCTCCGCCGATCGCCATCTGCGCGAAGCCGGCGTCACCTATCGCTCGCCGGGCGATAACGCCGAGCGGTTGTGGCCTCTGAGCCATCTGCCGCTGCTGATCGACGAGTCCGAATGGGCGCAATTGTCCCAGGGCATCGTCCAGCGCGCCGAGCTGTTCGAGCGGGTGCTGCAGGACATCTATGGCGAGGGACGGCTGCTCGCGAGCGGCGCGCTTCCTGCGGCCGCCGTCGCCGGGTCCAGCGAATATCTGCGCCCGGTCTGCGGCGTCAAACCGCCCGGCGGCCGCTTCCTCAGCATCTACGCCGCCGATATCGGCCGTGGGCCCGACGGCGGCTGGTGGGTGCTCAACGACCGCACCCAGGCGCCGTCCGGCATGGGCTATGCGCTGGAAAACCGGCTGGTGCTGTCGCGCGCCTTCTCCTCGATCTACAAGTCCATGAACGTCGAGCGTCTCGCGCCGTTCTTCGAAGCGTTCCGCGATGCGCTGCGCGCCAGCGCCGATCGTGACGAGCCGCGGATCGGCGTGCTCACGCCGGGCATGTTCAGCGAGACCTATTTCGAGCACGCGACGCTGGCGCGCTATCTCGGCTTCCTGCTGGTCGAGGGCGACGATCTCGCCGTCAGCGGCGACCGCGTGCACATCCGCACCGTCGCCGGCCTCAAGCGCGTCGACGTGCTGCTGCGGCGGCTCGATTCCAACTCGCTCGATCCGCTCGAGCTCGACGCGGCATCGCGGCTCGGCGTTGCCGGACTCATGGACGTCGTGCGCAAGGGCGGCGTCGTGGTCGCCAACATGCCGGGCTCCGGCGTGCTCGAGGCGCGCGCGCTGCTCGGCTTCCTGCCGAGCCTTGCCCGGCGCGTGCTCGGTGAGGATCTCAAGATCCCGCACATCGCGACGTGGTGGTGCGGCCAGAAGTCTGCGCGCGACGAGGTGCTGTCGCGGCTCGAGGAGTTCTCGATCGAAGGCGCCTATGGCCGCGCCGTGCCGGGCTTCGCAAGCAGCGGTCCGGTGCTGGCCGGCGAGCTCTCGGCCGCCGAGCGCGAGCGGCTGCGCGCTGCCATCAGCCAGCGC
Organism: Bradyrhizobium sp. SZCCHNRI3043; assembly: GCF_032377735.1. Taxonomy (NCBI): domain Bacteria; kingdom Pseudomonadati; phylum Pseudomonadota; class Alphaproteobacteria; order Hyphomicrobiales; family Nitrobacteraceae; genus Bradyrhizobium; species Bradyrhizobium sp. SZCCHNRI3043. The sequence continues at coordinate 72,350 of NZ_JAUHID010000010.1, read as the reverse complement.
GGCATCGATTATGTCGGCCAGGAGGTAGTGCGGCTGTCGACCACGCCGGTGTGGCAGGACGGCCGGATCGCGCCGCGGCCGTTCGTGCTGCGGGTGTTCGCGGCGGCCACGCCCGACGGCTGGACCGTGATGCCCGGCGGCTTCTGCCGCATCGCCGACAAGCTCGATGCGCGCGCGGTGTCGATGGGCGACGGCGCGCGCGCCGCCGACGTCTGGGTGGTCGCCGACAAGGCGGTGGCGGCGCGCACCTTGCTGCCGGGCTCCGACAACGTGCGGATACGCCGCATCGCCGGCGTGCTGCCGAGCCGCGCCGCCGACAATCTGTTCTGGCTCGGACGCTATCTGGAGCGCGCCGAGGCCACCGTGCGGCTGATCCGGGCGCTCGCAGCCCAGCATCGTGATCCCGGCAAGGGATCGCCGGCGCAGCTCAACACCTCCGAGCGCATCCAGCGGCTGTTGCTGGCATGGGGCGCTGTTGAGCAGACCTCGCGCAGCAAGGGATTCCAGGTGGCTGCCGAAGCCTTGCAGGCCGAGGCGCAGTTCGGCTCGGCGCTCTCGCTGCTCAGATCGGCGCAGCGCACCGCGACCTCGCTGCGCGAGCGCCTCTCGCCCGACGCCTGGCAGGTCATCACCGAGATGCCGAATCGGCTGGCGCAGGAGGCCGAGGATGAGGACGCCGTCGTCAGCATCGCCGAGCTCACGCTCGACCGGCTCGCGAGCTTCGCCGGCCTTGCCCAGGAGAACATGAACCGCGCCGCCGGCTGGCGCTTCCTCGACATGGGTCGCCGCGCCGAGCGCGCCATCAACACCGCGCGGTTCGCGCGGCAGTTCGGCTATGACGAGGCGACGCCCGAGGATCTCGACGTCCTGCTCACCCTGGTCGATTGTCAGATCACCTATCGCTCGCGCTATCTGATCGGCCCGGCGCTGGCGCCGATCCGCGATCTCGTCGTGCTCGACCTCTATAACCCGCGCTCGGTCGCGTTCCAGGTCGAGCTGCTGAACGAGCACATTGCGAGCCTGCCGGTCCTGAAGGAGAACGGGCTGATCGAGCGGCCGCAACGCCTCGCGATCTCGCTGGGCGCGCGGCTGACCGCAGCGGAGGCGGCCCATCTCGACGGCCGCACGCTGTTTGCACTGGAGCAGGACCTGCTCAATCTGGCGGAGGCGATTGGCCAGCACTATTTCCCGCATGGTCCGAACGCGACGCGGCCGGAAAAGCTGACGGGCCTCGCGTGATCTACGACATCCGGCATGTCACGACCTATGAGTATGAGAGCGCCGTCAGCTTTGCCCGCTGCTCGTTGCGCCTGGAGCCGCTTAGCGGCGACGGCCAGGAGCTGATCTCGCATAGCATCGACATCCGCCCGCGTCCCTCGGAGCGGACGGCGCGGCGCGATTTCTTCGGCACGCTGACCGAGAGCATCGTGATCGACACTCAGCACCGCCACCTGCGCATCGACTCGCGCTCGCGGGTGAGGCTGTCGCGCACACCGCCGGAGCGCGATGCGCCGAGCGCGGCCTGGGAGGACGTGCGCGATGCCGCCTTCGAGGCGACGAGCCTCGGCCCGTCGTCGCCGATCGGCTACGTCTTCGCCAGCGCGCTGGTGCCGGTGCTGGAGCCGGTGACGGACTATGCCGCGGCAAGCTTTCGCGCCGGCACCGGCATCGTTGCCGGCGCGGCCGACCTCATGCGGCGCATCCGCAAGGAGTTCAGATACGATCCGAAGGCGACCGTGATCTCGACCCCGTTGCGCGAGGTGTTCGACAATCGCCACGGCGTCTGCCAGGATTTTGCTCATATCATGATCGCCGGCCTGCGCGGTCTCGGTCTGCCCGCGGCCTATGTCAGCGGCTATCTGCGCACCATCCCGCCCGAGGGCCAGCCGCCGCTGCAGGGCGCCGACGCCACCCATGCCTGGGTGTCGCTGTGGGGTGGCGAGGAGCTGGGCTGGATCGGCTTCGATCCGACCAATGATCTCCTGGTCGGCAATGATCACATCATCCTCGGCATGGGCCGCGACTTCTCCGACGTCTCGCCGGTCGATGGCATCATCGTCGGTTCGCGCAAGCAGAAGCTCGGCGTCGCCGTCGATGTGGTGATGGTCGAGTAGGGTTCCCTCACGGGGAACGGCCGGAACATTTTTCCCGCATCGCACTTGATCCGCCCGAGGGGCCCGAATGGGGGCTGGCTGACCCTTTCGAGCGATGGAGTGATCGACATGAAACGCGTTGCAATCGTCATTGGCCTCGTCGGCGCCTGCGTCGCCGGCAGCGCCTCGGCCCAGCCGAGTGCGAACCTCACCGGCACCTACCGCTGCATCCAGATGTGCCGCGACGGCATGATCGGCGCGCCGGCCTTCGTGACGCAGAACGGCGATGCCGTGAACCTGACCACCGAGACCGGTGAGTCCCTCCAGGCTTGGCCGGACTGGAATGCTCCCAATAGCCGGCTGTGGATCGATGCGCGCGACGAAAGCGCGGTGTATTCGCCCGACGGCATGCGCATTCAGTTCGACGACGGCCGCGTCTGGGAGCGCGACCTGCCGCCGCCGCTGATCGTGCGCCGCGCGCCGGTCGTGTACGGGCGATAAGCGATCGCCATTGCTACCAAGGCCCTCGCGCACGCGGGGGCCTTGGTTTGCGGGTGAGATGAAAGGTGCCGGCCTCACAATCACTGTCGTCCCGGCGAACGCCGGGATCCATAACCCCAACTGAGTGATGGGCGGCACGCTGTTAGCAGCATCTCGCACGTCACTCCTGCTGCGGAGTATGAGTCCCGGGCTTGCCTGGGACGACGGCGAGTTTGTTGCACGGTCTCTCCACCATTCGCGCTGCGGCGGGATACTTTCCGCTATCATTGTCCGCGAAAGCAGACGATCCAGTATTCCTCAGCAGGGGTGATGAATCGAGACGCCGCGGCGTACTGGATGCCCGCCTGCGCGGACATGACACGGAGTATGAGGCAGCGTTCTCGCGACATGATCTGTCCGAGTCATGAAGGATAGCTCGAACCCTCTGAGAACAAGAGGGCGCAGGGAATGCCGGGTGATGGCCTCACCCATGGCCCGCCTGCGAAAAGAATGCAGGCGGCAGGAACCACAGGCAAAGCCGGATCAACCGGCATTCCCTGCGCGATGGCTTTACGGCTTATACGTGGTCTCCCTGGTGCGCCGGGCTTTCTGGCCACCATCCCCAGCGCGATCGCATTGCGCCAGGTTGACACCAGCATCGGGGTGTCGGGACATCACGACTTCACCGTGCGCATCATGCCGTTCGTCCGCGCGACTGATCACGCTGCAGCACCACACGCCCACCGCTCCCCAGGCTCCACGTTCGTGACGACCGCGATACGCCCCTCTCACGAGCCCGGGATGGCCGGAAACATCGGTCTGATTTGCCCGACGACACAAGTGGGCAAGCGTGCGACAAACTGGCACGACGGGCAATTGGCGAATAGTGGATATGTCGACGTGATAATGTCTCTTGTAGACCAACTCGGTGAGGAAAATCAGAACGAACTAGTTAATAAGCCCACTGGCGTTAGTCTACGCCCGGCTTGCAGTGGCCGCATTTTCCTATGTCGCTAAACCCAGGGAAGGCCTCGACCATATAGGTCTCTGCCTCCTCAAGACTTACAAAGGGGCGCGACCATCCAGTGTGTCCGGAGTTGTTTCTCTCTTGGTTTTCCTGCCCTTTGCCATCGCGGCAGTGAGGGCATGATCCCTTATGTATGCGCGCTCGTTTGACCGGCGTCATATAGGAGACATAGAAGCTCATTTCAAAATCCTCTCGCCATTAATTCGCCGCAAGTGTGAAGAAATCATAGCGCAGCGGGAGGTTAAGTCCAATGATCCGGCAGAAAAACGGAAAATGGGTGGCCTATTGTGATGGTGAGTGCGGTGCTTCGGTGGCGCCGGGCTTGCGATCGTTTCAACAAACAATCAACTACGTAAGTCGCATTGAATCGTGGGATAATCGAAGAGACCGAGATGGGCAATGGCATAACTATTGTCCAGTTTGCGCTGAATATGCGCGGCCCGAACTTGAAGTGGCTGGCCTCCATTTTGGAAGACGGTCATTTCTTGATGATCAATAGGCCGGATACCCTACTTCTTCAGCACTTCCGCATCTGCAAACAATGCTCTCGCCCCTCGACATCAGTCCGAAACGACTCGATGAAGCCGCCCTGGCGCTGGGTCACATACACGGTCTTGCCGTCGCTGCCGCCGAAGGCGAGGTTGGTCGGCTCCTTGGCTTTCAGCGCGATCTCCCTGATCATGCGCCCATCCGGCGCCAGCATGGCGATGCTGCCCTTGAGGATGCGCGCGACCAGCAGCCGGCCGCTGGCGTCGGTGCGCAGTCCGTCGATCGTGTTCGGCTCGAAGGTCTTGATCAGCTTCGGCCGTGTCAGCGCGTCGCCGTCGATCGCATAGGACCAGATCTCGCCGCTGTTGGATTCGCCGACATAGAGCGTGCGGCCGTCGGGGCTGAGATCGATGCCGTTGGCGGTGCCCATGGCGCGTGGCGCGATCATCGCCACGCCCTGCATCACGCCATCAGCGCCCTTCGCAATGCGCCAGACGCGGCCGCTGCGCGCCTTCCAGTTGGGATCGCTCGCATAGATGGTGCCGTCGCGTGACAGCGTGACGTCGTTGGGCTGGCTCATGTCGTCGGCATGGAAGACGAGGCGGGGCTCGGTGGTGCCGGGCGCGATGGCGAAGATGTTGTGCTTCTTGTAGTCGGCGACGAACATGACGCCGGCAGCGTCGATGCGGATCGCATTGCCGATGCTGCCGTCGGGCAGCTCGGTGAATTTCTCCGAGGCCGTCGCTTCCGGCGCCAGCCTGCCGATCGTGCCGGGTTTGCTGATATTGACCACGAACAGATTGCCGTCGCGGTCGACGGCGGGGCCCTCGATGCCGAAGGTGTATTCGCCTGACGGTGTGAGCTGCGTGCTCTCGAACAGTTTTGGTGCGGCCAGAGCAGGGACGGTCGCAAGGACGAGCATTGCGAGTCCCGCCAAACGCGGGATGCGTAGGGTGGGCAAGGGCGCGATGCGACGCTGCTTCCGAGCCAACACCGTGTGCGGCACGCCGTGCCCACCATCGCGGGCAGCGGTGCTCGCGACTACCCCCACCCCCGACCCCTCCCTGCAAGGGGGAGGGGAGCACACTGCGCCTGTGGCAGTCGCTTTGCTCATCCCAGGGATGATCTCGTCGCGTCCGTCAGAGCGGCACCAGAAACTGCTGTTGGATGTAATAGCCATCGTCGTCCGTGCAGGTGCCGTTGAGATAGGTGTCGGCTGGCCGGAAGAAACGGCTGAAGCCGGGCTTATTGACGGCAGACCTCTCGGTCACCACGACGATCTTGCCGAACGGAATGTCGCCGCATTCGCGGCCGTCCGCGGCGAAGAACTTGCGGTGCGGCGGGCCACCCGCTTTGACCCGCATCCGCGTGCCTGGAACCAGGCGCGCGACGAGGTCGTCGGCCACATCAAGCAGTTTCGCATAGCCTGGTTCCGTCTTGATCAGGTCGGCCCCGGGCGGCATCTGCCGCTCGGCACCCAACCCGCGCAATCGCTGACGCAGCCGGCCGGCTTCGGAATCGCCGGGATAGATCCAGCCGTCCTGGGCCAGCATGAAGCGCAGCACCGCGAGGTCCTTGTCTCGATCGGATTGCCCGGCCTCGAGGCCGAAATCCGAATGGCAACCGCGACAATGTTTCTCGACGAGGTTCTTGCGCACCATCGCCAACCGCGCGCGCCCGGCAGCATCGTCCATCACCAAGGCGGCCAGCCGGTCGATCAGTTGATCGCTTCTCGTGTCGCAAGGCAACGGCTCGGGTGCAGCCTCGTCCGTGCGGTCGATCCGGATCACGGTCTGGTTCTTGTCCTCCACCAGCCAGATCGCGCCGTCGTCGGCCACGGTCATGCCGACCGGCGCGCCTTGCGGCCGGATGCCGTTGACGCGATGCCAGCCGGTGATGACCTCGTCGAACGCCGCAGCCGGCGCGGGACCGGCTGCGGTCTGGAAAGCGCGGGTCGGCTCGGCGGCGCAGCTCACATGATAGCGCACCGGCGCCGGGCTCACTTTCGGGAAACCACGCTCGTCGACCTCATAGGCGAGCAGCCGGCTGCCGGTCGGCCGGTAGCCATGCAGGCCGACCAGCAGCCTGCCCTTCAACTCGTCGAAGCGATCGCCCGTGTAGTAGAGCATGCCGAGCGGCGCGCCGTGCGGTGGCAGCAGCGACCAGGGCTGCTTGTAGAGCGCGGTCTCATTGCAGAAGTTTCTGAGAGCGCCGGATTGCAGCACGCGCCTGAACTCCGGGCTCGGCGTCGCGAGATCGGTGCAATAGGGCCAGCCGTAGTGGCGTCCTTGCTCGATCGCATTGATCTCCTCGTTGGGTGCGAACACGTCCTGCAGATCGCGCGCGTTCTCGCCCTGCAGGAAGGCGGTGCCGGGATCGGGAAAGCGCGGATGCAGGGCCAGCGCCATCGAGTTGCGCAGGCCGCGCGCGTAGACCTCGTGCGGCGGCGAGGGATCGCCGGATTTCAGCGCCGCAAAGACGCCGCCGGCCGGTGGCGTGAACAGCCAGATCGCGGCGAGCCCCGAGGTGCCTTCACCGGCGGCGCAGGGCTGCGTGATCGGCGCCGGCGACAGGCAGTTGTCGCTGGGCGAGCCGATATTGACGAACAGCCGTCCGGTGCGGTCGAAGGCGAATGCCTTCAGCGGATGCGCACTTTCCGATAGGCGCGTGCCGTCGGGCAGCGTGAGGCGGCGTCCCGGCAGGTCGCGGATGATGGTCTCGATCGTTGCTTTCGGATTGCTCGCGAGCGGATCGAAGCGGAAGATCGACGTATCGGTGGCGGCGTAGATCTTGCCGTCGGGACCGGCCGCAAGCCCGAACGGATAGGACAGCCGCATGATCGCCTCGCGGAGGCGCTGGCCGGCGGGCGCCGCGGGATCGAGGATCAGCAGCCGGCCGTCGTCATGGCCCCAGCCGCCCATGTCCGCGATCACGAACAGCCGATGGCCGGGGATCTGCACGATGCCGCGCGGAAATCGCAGGCCGTCGTCGCGGCTGGCGACGAGGCCGGCGCAGAAGCCGGGCTTCATGTCGATCTGGAGGCGCGGAAAGGCGAGGGCGCCGTCGCCGCAACTGGCCGGGCCGAGCGCGTAGCCGCTGCGGACCGTCGCGTTGTCGGCGCGGCAAGCTCCGATGCCGATGAGCATGGCAGTCGCGACGGCTGCAAGACTGTGCCACGACCATCTCATGCGTTGGTCCCGATCAATGAAGCAGATTGTATTGGATGACGTAGGCGGCGGCGCCGGCAAAATAGCCAAGCAAGGCGATGCCGCTGATGCGGCGCACGTACCAGAAGAAGTGGATGTTCTCGAGCCCCATCGCGGCGACGCCGGCCGCCGAGCCGATGATCAGGATCGAGCCGCCGGTGCCGGCGCAATAGGCGACGAACTCCCACAGAAAACTGTCCGGCGGAAACTGGCTCAGGCTGTACATGCCCATCGACGCCGCGACCAGCGGCACGTTGTCGATCACGGCGCTGGCGAGCCCGAGCACGATCACGATCAGATCGAGCCGGCCGACGGTACGGTCGAGCCATTGCGCCAGCGCCTCGAGGATGTGGGTGTGCTCGAGCGCGGCGACTGCCAGCAGGATGCCGATGAAGAACACGATCGAGGGCATGTCGATCCGGGTCAGCGCATGCACCAGGGTCAGGCGCTGCTTCTGCTCGGAGGCCTTCTCGCGATGGACGATCTCGCCGACCATCCACAAGAGGCCAAGGCCGAACAGGATGCCCATGAACGGCGGCAGGTGGGTCACCGCCTTGAACACCGGCACGGCGACCAGGATGCCAAGGCCCATGAAGAACATCAAATTGCGCTCGAACGGCAGGATCGGGCTGATCGAGGCGAGGCCGGCGCTCGCCGGCGGCACCAGCTGCTTGCCGCGCAGGGTGAAGCTGACGACGGCGAGCGGGACCAGCAGGTTCAAGAGCGAGGGGATGAAGACCGACTTCATGATCGCGAGCGGCGTGATCTGGCCGCCGATCCACAGCATGGTGGTGGTGACGTCGCCGATCGCCGACCAGGCGCCGCCGGCATTGGCGGCGATGACGATGATCGATGCGAAGACCAGGCGGTCCTCGTCGCGGCCGGACAGCTTCTTCATCAGCGACACCATCACGATTGCGGTGGTGAGGTTGTCGAGCATGGCGCTGAGAAAGAAGGTGACGAAGCCGACCAGCCAGACCAGGGTGACCTGGTTGCGGGTGCCGATCAGCGAGGTCACGACCTCGAAGCCGTTGTGGGCGTCGATGACCTCGACGATGGTCATCGCCCCGATCAGGAAGAAGATGATCTGCGCGGTCGAGGCCACGGACTCGTTGAGCTCGGCCGCGACCGTCGGCGCCGTCCCGCCCATGACGGCGTAGACGGTCCACATCAGGCCGGCGCCGACCAGGGCGGTGGCCGCCTTGTTGATCCGGAACGGGTGTTCCAGCGCCACCACGGCATAGGCGAGCGTGAAGACGGCGACGATGGCAGCGGTCATCGCGGGGGATTTCCGGTCATGAATCTCGGCATGGGCAGCGTGGAACCGCCCCAGATATGACCGATCGGCGGTCCGCCAGCAAGCAGGGGACCGAAACCGCGTCGGGTCCTACACCAGCGCCGACGCGATCGCGTCGGCGTGGCTGCGGATGGCGCGGATCTCGGCCGCGCTGCGGCGCGCACGGTCTTCCGCATCTTCAAGATCGTAGCAGCATGGAGCTCGGCAAAAGCTTGCTCATCGTTGCGTCCGGCACGGGCCAGAAGTCTGCCGAGATGCGCAACGTAATCCTTCTGATCCGCTGATCCGCGCTTGCTGATCGCATCCTTCTCCGCCATGCGCTCTCTCTGAGCGGAAACGGGTCAGAGTCAGATGCGGATCACCCGAATGCTTGCGGTCGTCATTGCGAGGAACGAAGCGACGAAGCAATCCAGGCCCTTCGCGTCGCCCTGGATTGCTTCGCTGCGCTCACAAGGACGGCGGAGGAATTCAGAGCCGGACGAACGGGCTGATGAGGCGGCCGAGCAGGCCGTGCATGCGCAGGTCGCCGGTCATCGCGACGAGGCAGAGGCAGGGGCCCTCGTCACCGACCACCGGACGATGGTCGACCTCGTCGTCGCCATAGTCGAAGTCGCCGGGTCCGTAATAGCCGCCGAGATGGCTGAAGCTGCCCTTCAGCACGCAGGTCAGCTCATTGCCGGAATGCGTATGCTCCAGCATCCGCGCCCCGGGCTCCGAGTGCAGCAGGAAGGCGCGCGATTTGCCGGTGCCCGGCAGCAGGATCGGGCGCATGCTGATGCCGGGCGCGACGCGCCGGCGCTTGCCGATCTTGCAGCGCTTGACCATCTCGGGCACATCCGCGAGCTCGGGATCATGCACGGCGACCTCGCTCACCTGCGGCGCCGCCTGCGGGCGTCGATCGATGCGCGCCATCACGGCATCGAAAGCATCCGCGCCCGTCGCGACCGGCTCGGCCGCGTCCAGCGAGGCGCCGGCGAGCTGCTCGATGGCGCGTACGAAGCGCTGGCATCGGCCGCAATCGGCGACATGGACACCGACGACCAGCCGCTCGGCCTCGTCGAGCGCACCAGTGGCGAAGTCGGCCAGCAGGTCTTCCGGCGGGTGGTGGCTGATCGTCATGTCGCGTCGTCCAACAGGTCTCTCAGGCGATTCATCGCCAGTCTGATTCGTGACTTTACCGTACCCAGCGGCAGGCCGAGCACCGCCGCGATTTCCGAATGCGGTCGTTCTTCAACGAACGACAGGCGGATCACGGTGGATTGCTCCACCGATAATCTTTCGATCGCGGCCGCCACCCGTGTGGCATCTTCGACACGCGAGACGATCTGATCGGCTGCGAGCGTCGGATCGGCCTCCTCGTCGCGCACGACCTCCTTGCTCAGCCGGCTGTCGCGGGCGGCCTTGCGCGCGGCGTCGATCCGCTGGTTTCGCGCGATCGTGAAGATCCAGGCGGCCGCGCCGGCCGTCGATGGATCGAATTGCCCCGCCTTCGTCCACACCGCCACCATGGTGGATTGGGCGATTTCCTCAGCGTCGTCGGCGTTGCAGCCGGTCTTGATGAGGAAGCCTTTGATGCGGGGCGCAAAATGCGCGAACAGGGTCTTGAACGCCTCGCGGTCGCCGCGCGCGGCGACGCGTCCGATCAATTCAGCCCAGTCCACAGTCGCCTTCGGCCCTCTGCTCACATTCACCCTGGTACGGGCACCGAACGCCCGTGCAAATCGATGCCGGGACGATGCCACGTTCCATTGCGCTAATCCAGTCGCTCTCAGTCGCGTGGTCATGGTCCCCGGCACGCTGCTTAATCCTGGATAACGTGGACCATGGACGGCTGGATCACAGCGGGCCGAGGATTTTCCGGACCCTCAATCCTTCAGGTCGGAATTGACCATCGCCAGGAACTCCTGGCGGCTCATCGGCTCGGTGCGGAAGCAGCCGAGCATGCGGCTGGTGGTGAGATCGACACCGTGCTTCTTGACGCCGCGCGAGCTGATGCAGTGATGGGCTGCCTTGATCACAACCGCCACGCCCTGCGGCTGTAGCACCTCGTCGATGATGTTGGCGATCTCGGCGGTCATGCGCTCCTGGATCTGCAGCCGGCTGGCATAGGCCTCGACGACCCGGGCGAGCTTGGAAATCCCGACGACGCGGTTGCGCGGCACGTAGCCGACCCAGGCGCGGCCGATGATGGGCGCCATGTGGTGCTCGCAATGGCTCTGGAACGGGATGTTCCGCAACAGCACCATCTCGTCGTAGCCGGCGGTCTCCTCGAACGTCTTGCGCAGATACTCCTCGGGGTTCTGCTCATAGCCGGAAAAATAGCTCTTGTAGGCCCGCGCGACGCGGGCCGGGGTCTCGGAGAGACCCTCGCGTGACGGGTCCTCGCCGATCCAGGTCAGGATGGTGCGGATGGCGTCCTCGACGTCATCCTGGGTGACCGCAACCGGGTCGCAGGCGAACGGAAGTTTCTTGGCTGTCTGGCGCACGAGGGCTCTCCAAAAACCAAGAAACGGTTCCGATATCGGAACGGATCACGTCTTGCGGGGCGATTTCCGCGACCGATGGCTCGCCGCCGTCAGCTCGCCTTGCGCAGCCGCATCTCCGCGGAGGGACCCGAGCGCAGGTTCTGGAAGAACTTCTCGACCTCGTTGGCGAGCGTCTGCGCGGTCGCGTTGAGGTCGCCGGACGCCGACAGGACGGAGGCGGCGGCCGTCGAGGTCTCACTGATGGCGTCGCGGAGCGAGCCGATGTTCATGACCAGCGTCTGGTTGCCCTGGGCGGTCGACTGCGCGTTGGCCGAGATCTCCCGCGTCGCCTGGTCCTGCTGCTGGATCGCATTGGAGATGTTCGAGGTGATCTCGTTGATGCCGCGGACCGCCTGGCCGATCTCGCGGACCGCGTCGACCGCGGTCTTGGTCGAGGCCTGGATCAGGCCGACGTTCTGGCTGATCTCCTCGGTCGCCTTGGCCGTCTGCCCGGCCAGCGCCTTGACCTCGTGAGCGACCACGGCAAAACCACGGCCGGCCTCGCCGGCGCGGGCGGCCTCGATGGTCGCATTCAGAGCGAGGAGATTGGTTTGCTCGGCGATGGTCTGGATCAGGGTCAGCACGCCGTCGATGCGCTGGGTGGCGGCGGCAAGGCCCTCGATCTCCGTGACCGACTTCTCGGTGCGTTGGCCGGTCTGCTCGACGGCGCCGGCCGACTGCCGGATCTGCCGGCCGATCTCCTCGACGGACGTCGACAATTCCTCGGCGGCGCTCGCGACGGCGGAGACGTTGGTCGACGCCTGCGACGTCGCGCCGGCGGCGGTGACCGCGCGCTCGTTGGCATCGGCCGTCAGCCGCGTGATCATCTCGGCGGTTTGGCGCATCGCGGCGGCGTTCTCGGTGACGGTCCGCATCACGCTGCCGATCGCGGTGCGGAATTGCTCGACCGCGGTCTCGATGTGGCGGGCGCGGGCTTCGCGGATTTCCGAGTCCTGCGAGACCTGGACATTGAGGTCGCGGTTATGGGCCATCGCCTGCTGGAACACGCCGATGGCGCGAGCGAGCTCGCCGACCTCGTCGGCGCGCCCGGCATACGGCACTTCGACGTTCTCGGCGCCGGTGGCGACCCGGCGGATCGTATCGGTGATCTGAGACAGCGGCCGAGCGATCGAGCGAGCGATGATCACCACGCCGGCTGCGACCAGAACCAACATCAAGCCGCCAAGGCCGGTCAGCACGAGCGAGAGCTTGTTGTTCAGCGCCGTTTCCTCGGCGATCTTTCCTGCGCGCTCGACATAGACTTTGGACAGCGCCTCGAGATCCTGGTTGAGCGCCTTGCGCACGGAGCGATTGGCGTCGTTGTCGCCCCACTCGCGTCCCGCGGCCGGGCTGATTTCATTGGCGCGGCGGACCAGTTCGGCGCGGAATTCGACGAATTGGTCGATCCGCTTCTTGAATGTTGCGAATTGCTGGGCGTCGTCGGCCTGTACGATCGCCTGCCACTTGTCGACGACCTTCAGGATGTCGGCATTGAACTTGAGCAAGCCGTTGCCGTATTGTTTTACGACGGCGGGGTCGGTCGACATATAGACGCCGCGGGACTCCATGACGACGGCATAGACGAGGCCGTTGACCAGCTGAACGTTGTGAGCGGCGAGATTGGCCGTCTCGATGGCCTTGATGAGCTCCGTGGCCCGCCGCGAGTTGTAGTCGGACAGCCAGGTGATTGCGGCGGTCAATAGCGCAAACAACGCGAAGATTGCATAGAGCTTGACTGCGATGGATTGGCGCGTGGCCGTATTCGTTGACGTCGGGCGTGAGGTCATGAGGTGAGATACCGCGAGTTTTTGCTACGACGCAGGAGGCGCTTGATTGTTAATAGTTATGCAAAACCTTCATGGAGAAAGCGTTAAGTTGACACCGTCAGTATTATGCAACCCCCGCGTACTTCGCTTGGCGTTTCAATCGATTAGTTGGTGCTCCGCAGCAGGGGCGGGCGCCGGGGCATCCGGTCGACTACGGAGGGCATGCGCCATTTCGAGGCCCCTCGTTCCCCTGCAAATGCATTGCAACCGGTGGCCGGCCGCGCACGCGCTCCCCAATTGGTTCGCCGATCGGAGACCGGCCGGGAACGGTCGTTGCGCTCGATCGATCAATGATCCATCTCATTGGAACTTTAGATCGCCCTTCGCATTCCGCCATCCGAATTGCGATGCATCGGATCAGGTCGCCTCGTCGGGGCGCGTCTGATCAGGCCAGACGGCGCGAGCATCCGGCATGCGGAGGGGACGTTGCGCCCTGCGACAGGAGCGGAAGGCTCGATCGCACTCAACTTTTCCGGAAGGGGTGGCGAAGCCTTATCTTCGGCCGTAAGGTAACCAGTTAGCGGGTTGTCGCGAGGGGCAGTCGATGAGATTCGAGGGCATCGAAACGGTACGTCGCATTCTCTGTGTGTTTCCGCGCTACACCTCGTCGTTCGGAACCTTCGAGCATGCCTATCCGCTCACCGACGGCGTCCAGGCCTTCATGCCGCCGCAGGGGCTGCTGCTGATCGCGGCCTATCTTCCAAGTTCCTGGCAGGTGCGCTTCATCGATGAGAACATCCGCCCGGCGCAGGACGAGGATTTCTCCTGGGCCGAAGCGGTGTTCGTCAGCGGAATGCACATCCAGCGTCAGCAGATGAACGACATCTGCCAGAGGGCGCATGCGTTCGACCTGCCGGTCGCGCTGGGCGGCCCTTCCGTCAGCGCCTGTCCGGACTACTATCCGAGCTTCGACTATCTGCATGTCGGCGAGCTCGGCGATGCCACCGACGAGCTGATCGCGCGGCTGGCGCGGGATCCGTCGCGGCCTGCGCAGCAGGTCGTGCTGCGGACCGACGAGCGGGTGGCGATGACCGATTTCCCGGTGCCGGCCTATGAGCTCGCCGAGGTGAAGAAGTACTTTCTCGGCAGTATCCAGTATTCCAGCGGCTGCCCCTATCAGTGCGAGTTCTGCGACATCCCCGGCCTCTATGGACGCAACCCGCGCATCAAGTCGCCGCAGCAGATCATCGCCGAGCTCGACAAGCTTAGGGAATGCGGCGTCACCGGCTCGGTCTATTTCGTCGACGACAATTTCATCGGCAACCGCAAGGCGGCGATGGACCTGCTGCCGCATCTGATCGAATGGCAGAAGCGCACCGGCTATGTGATGCGGCTCGCCTGCGAGGCCACGCTCAACATCGCCAAGCGGCCCGAGATCCTGGAGAAGATGCGTGAGGCCTATTTCATCACGATCTTCTGCGGCATCGAGACGCCCGACCCGGATGCGCTGACGGCGATGCACAAGGACCACAACATGATGGTGCCGATCCTGGAGGGGATCAGGACCATCAACGGCTATGGCATGGAGGTCGTCTCCGGTATCATCATGGGGCTGGACACCGATACGCCGCAGACCGCGGACGCGCTGCTGCAGTTCGTCGCGGAGAGCCGGATCCCGCTGCTCACGATCAATCTGCTGCAGGCGCTGCCGAAGACGCCGCTGTGGGATCGCCTCGAGCGCGAGGGCAGGCTGGTCCACGATGACGGCCGCGACTCCAACGTGAAATTCCTGATGCCCTATGACGAAGTGGTCACGGCGTGGCGGCGCTGCATGGAGGTGGCCTATGAGCCGGAGCGGCTGCTCGCGCGCTACAAGCACCAATGCGACACCACCTACGCCAACCGCATCAAGGTGCCGGTCAGCGACGAGATGAAGAGCTGGCCGAACATCAGGCGCGGCCTGGTCATGATGGGCAAGATCTTCTGGAAGGTGGGCGTGCTCGGCGACTACAAGCGGCCGTTCTGGCGCTTTGCCTGGAGCCAGCTGAAGCGAGGCGAGATCGAGAATTTCATCGCCGTGGCGCTGATCGCGCATCACCTCATCATGTTTGCGCGCGCCGCCTCGCGCGGGAATCAGAACGCGTCGAACTACTCGATCCGGCTGCGCGAGGCCGCCCTTCCCGCAGGGTGACGGTCCTCTCTGGGACAGGGGCGGCGAGTGGTGCTCGCCAGCACCGGCCGCGGCCTGCCCCGGGCAAGGGACGGCTCGGTCGGATCGGATACCGGTCCCTTGAGTCGTTCAGGTTTTTGAGCCCCGCGTCCGTCCGGGTCGTCCACGCTCTTTTCAAGCACGGCAGAATCGTGGCGTGATCGGAAGCCATGCCGGCTCGCCGTCTTGTGTGGCCGGGCGTGGTTGCGGCCGGGGAGTGAACCCTGCTAGACCCGGCCTCGACGAATTGTCACATGTTTTCAAGGATTAGCTTCGGCTGCGGGCCACAATGCGGTCATCTCTGCTTCGCTGAGCGGCCTTATTTCTGCCCTATGCGCTCAGGCCTTCCGAATTAGGCCGCCCCCAACCACTGGACACCGCATGCTGGAAGTCAGGCACGACAACGAAGTCCATGTCGAGAAGGTCGAGCACCGGCCGGCCGACAGCATCGCTTTCGGCATCGAGCGGCTCGGCCTCCTCGCGGTCAAGGCGCCGATCTTCTCCTGCGTCGTCCTGCTCGTCCTGATCGTGGCGGCGGTGTTCGGCATCAAGCGGATCCAGATCGACGATTCGCTCAGCCAGCTGTTTCGCTCCGACAGCAAGGAATTCCACCAGTACGAGGAGGTGACGAAGAAGTTCCCGGCCGAGGAATTCGACGTCCTCGTCGTGGTCGAGGGCAAGACCTTGCTGGCCCGCCAGAACCTCGAGAAGCTGCGTGACTTCGTGACCGACCTGCAACTGGTCGAGGGCACCCGTGGCCTGGTGTCGCTGTTCTCGGCCCGTCAGGCGCCGGCGCCCGGCAAGCTGCCGGCAGCGCTGTTTCCGTCGGATCTGCCGGAGGGCGAGGCCTACGACAAGTTCATCGAAACGGTGAAGTCCAACGAGATCATCCGCGGCAAGCTGTTGTCGGAGGACGGCACGCTCGCCCTGATCGTGCTGTCGCTCGAGCCCAAGGTGGTGGCCTCGAACGATCTCGGGAAGGTGGTGGGCGACATCCGGAAGCTGATGGCGGAGAACCTCGCCGACACCGGCTTGAATGTCCAGCTTTCCGGCGTGCCGGTCATGCAGCTCGAGATCCGCAACGCGGTGGAACGTGACGGGCTGACCTACAACATTCTCGGCATTCTCGCCGGCTGCATCATCGCCATCATCTTCTTCCGCAAGGTCTCCTTCATGATCGCGGCGGCGTTTCCGCCGCTGATCGCGATCATGCTCGCGCTCGGCGCGCTCGGCTGGGCCAATTTCAATCTCAACATGTTCCTGAACGTGATGACGCCGCTCATCATGGTCATCAGCTTCTCCGATTCGATGCAGCTCACCTTCGCCGCCCGCGACCGCCTGATCGCAGGGCAGGACAAGGTGACGGCGTTCAAGAACGCCGTGCTGGTCGTCGGCCCCGCCTGTGTGCTGACCCACGCCACCGCCGGCATTTCCTTCATCGCCCTGCAGTTCTCCGACAGCGACCTGATCCGCAAGTTCGGCGAGGCGGGGCTTGCCGCCACCATCATCGCGCTGGTCGCGGTGCTGTCGCTGGTGCCGGTGTTCGGCGTGCTGCTGGTGCGCAACGAGAAGACGTTCGCGGTCAAATTCCAGGGGGCCGATGCCGGCGTGCAGGCGCTGCGCAATTTCTGCTACTGGATCGCGGTGCGCATGGTCGGTCGTCCCGGCCTGTTCAGCCTGATCGCGGTGGTGTTCGTCGGCTCGCTCGCGGTGGTCTATGCGAGCCTGGAGCCGCGCTACCGGCTCGCCGACCAGGTGCCGGACAAGCGCCAGGCAGTGGCGGCGAGCAACCGGCTCGATGCCAAGCTCACCGGCGCCAATCCGGTCAATGTGCTGGTCCAGTTTCCCAAGGGCGCCTCGCTCTATGCGCCGGAGACGTTGCAGACCATCGCCGACGTCCATGCCACGGTCGAGAAGACTGCCGGTGTCGGCAACGTCTGGTCGGTCGAGACGCTCAGGCGCTGGCTGGCCGAGAAGGCCGGCTCGTCCGATACGACGACGCTGCAGGAATACGTCAACCTGATCCCCGAGCATCTGGTGCGCCGCTTCATCGACAAGGAGCAGGATGCGGTGGTGGTCGCCGGCCGCGTTCCCGATCTGGATTCCAGCCAGCTGCTGCCGGTGGTCGACAAGCTTGATCATGAGCTCGACACGGTCAGGAAGAAGCACCCCGGCTTTGAGATCGCGGTCACCGGCCTAGCCGCCATCGCCGCGCGCAACTCCGCCAGCATGATCCAGAAGCTCAATCACGGGCTCACCATCGAGTTCGCGCTGGTGGCGATGTTCATCGGGCTCGCCTTCCGCTCCTGGGTGGTGATGCTCGCCTGCATCCTGCCCGGCATCTTCCCGGTGGTGATGTCCGGGACGTTGTTGTGGGCGATGGGGGAGGGGCTGCAATTTGCCAGCGTGGTGGCGCTCACGGTCTCCTTCGGCCTCGGCCTGTCGGCCACCATCCACTTCCTGAACCGGCTGCGGATGGAGAGTGCGCCCGGCGTCAGCGCCGCGGTCGCGGTGGAGCGTGCCACCGTGCTGGTCGGACCGGCGCTGATCCTCACCACGGTGGTGCTGGCCTGCGGCCTCGTCGTCACCGTGTTCTCGGATCTGCCGTCGCTGCGGCTGTTCGGCTGGCTCAGCGCGTTCTCGATGGTGGCGGCGCTGTTCGCGGACCTCTTCATCCTCCGCCCGACCGCGATGTTCCTGATCAACTTGTCGCAGAAGCTGAAGCGCAAGCCGGTGTGAGGGGCGTGATCTAAGCCCAGTCCAACACTGTCATCGCCCGCGTACGACGCGGGCGATCCAGTACGCCGCGGCTTATCGGCTTAGTCACGACTGCCTCTGGATGCTGGGTCGCCCGGTCCCGTCTGCGCCTTCGGCTTCGACGCGGCCATGAGTTCAAGGGCGCGCCGGAGCTTTAGCGAAGGCGGCGAGCCGGGCGACGACAGCGGGGGGCCCAATGCTCATGGTCTCTGATGTCTCAAAAAACAAAACGGCCCTGACGTCGTCAGGGCCGTTCGCGCATTCCGTTGCTGACGATGTCGCGACCGTTCAGGTCTTCGACATCGTGATGTTGACGCCGCGGATCTCGCCCTTGGAGGAGATCTGCACGACCTGCTTGTTGCCGCTGGTCCTCAGGGTGATGCTGGCGGCGAAGCCGGCGGCCTGCACGAACACGTCGATCTGGCCGTTGCCGGCGGTGCCCTGCAGCTCGCCGTTCACGTTGCGGCTGGATTCGCTCCAGTTGCCGGAGATGCGATCGCCCTGGCTGGTGACGTCACTGGTCAGGAGGAACTTGTAGCTGTCGCTGGCGCATTGCAGACTCTGCTTCAGATTGGCGCCGGCCACCTTGTAGCTGGCCTTGCAGCGGATGCGCTCGGTGGTGCCGTCGGACAGCGCGACCGTACCGTTGCCCGACCACGACCCGTCGAAGCCGGCGAACGGGCCCGACTGAGCCTGAACCGCGGTCGCCGCCACGAACAATGCCGCTCCGAGACCGGCGGCCTTGACGACGCGCCCAGAGAAAGGTGAGCCGAACAGTTTCATATCGAGTTTCCCATCCAAAATGACACCGCTGTGTCGGCGTACGCCGCCGCTTCGAACACTTGGTGTTCTCGCCGAAGGTTAGGTTCAAATGACGGCCGGTCGGGCGCTGCGACCGGATGCCATGATGCCCGCCGACACCGTGCGACGGGTCGGCGCCGAATGGTCGTCCTCGCAAGACGGCTGCACGCAAGCCGCCTCGACGGCGCTGCATCTAACGGTCCGCGCGGCATGCTTGCAACAGCCAAATGCGAAAAACGTGTTCCGAGAATAACGCCCTAGTATCAACGCCTTGTTTGTGCCAAAGCTGTGATGTCCGAGCTTGATCCGCTCGGGATCATAGGGCGCAAATTTGGCCGCATTTGGCAGCGTACCTCCGGCGCTGGGGGGCTTGCGGTCCTTGCCAAACCAAACAGGTGTTTCCCGGGCAGCATCGGCGATCCGGGAGGTCTCCTCTGCTGTCAAAATGAAGGAACACGATGCGTAAGATTTTCCTGGCACTTTCCCTGCTGTCGTCGGTGTCCGTTTCCACCGGCGCGTTCGCGCAAGGCCGCGGCGGCACGCCCGAAGAGCAGGCGGCCTGCACGCGTGACGTTCAGAAGTTCTGTCGTGCCGTCATCGATCAGGGTGACTTCACCATCCTTGCGTGCCTGAAGGAGAACCGCCCCAAGATCAGCCCGGCCTGCGATCAGGTGCTGAAGACCCACAACCAGTAAGCGGTTGCCGTTCGGAACGGTTGTTTCCGAACTCTCTTGGTTAACGACCGCCGGCCCGCCCCTCAGGGCAGGGCGGCGGTTCGATCCTATGGGCTGCCCGACATCGATTGCATTGGTTTTGGCTGGATCTTCGCCTATATGGGGGCGAGCAATCCGTTCGCATGAGCGAAGCGGCGGGCATTGTTTTCGGTAGCGCCCTTTCAACCTGATAGCTGTTTCGTCCATGACCACCGCGAGCGATTTGCGATCCGGCAAGACACACCGGGACGAGAACTTTCCGGTGGCCTCCTGGATCATCCGTCCAGAGCACCGGGCGCTGATCCTCGCCTTCTACAATTTCGTGCGAACCGCCGACGACATCGCCGATCATCCGAGCCTGCCGGGTGAGGAGAAGCTGCGGCTGCTCGATCTGCTCGAAGCCGAGCTGACCGGGACCGGCGAGACCCAGGATGTCGCCGTCAGCCTGCGCCGGGCGCTCGCCGAGCGCGGCATGCCGCCCCGGCATGCGCTCGATCTGCTGGTTGCCTTCCGGATGGATGTGACCAAGCTGCGCTACGAGAACTGGGACGAGGTCATCCACTACTGCCGCTACTCGGCGATGCCGGTCGGCCGCTTCATGCTCGATGTGCACGGCGAGTCCACCGCGACCTGGCCGGCCTCGGATGCGATCTGCGCCGGGCTGCAGATCAACAACCACCTGCAGGACTGCGGCAAGGACTACAAGGCGCTCAATCGCGTGTACCTGCCGCGCGATGCGCTGGCGGAAGCCGGCGCCACCGTCGAGATGCTCGGCGAGTCCAGATCGCCGCCGCAACTGCTGGCCTGCCTGCAGAAGCTCGCGGTGCGTAACGCGGCGCTGCTCGATGAGGGCAGGGACCTCAACAGCGGCGTCAAGGATTTCCGTTTCGGACTGGAGATCGCCGTGATCCAGGCTTTCGCCGACCGTATCGTGGCGCTGCTGAAGGTGCGCGATCCGCTGAGTGAGCGCGTGCACCTGTCGCCCGTAGGCATGCTCGGCCTCACCTTCACGTCGGTGATGGGCGAGATCGGCCGCCGCGTGGCCGGGCGCCATCCCGTCACCAAATCGGCAGCCGGCGCATGACCCTCGAGGCGACCGCAGACAATATCGATCACGGCACGGCGGCCTCCGGCAGCTCGTTCTACGCCGCCATGCGCATCCTGCCGCGCGCCCAGCGCGACGCGATGTTCCAGGTCTACAGCTTCTGTCGCGAGGTCGACGATATCGCCGATTCCGACGGGCCGCGGCCCGAGCGGCTGGCGGCGCTGCAGAAATGGCGCGACGACATCGACGCGCTCTACCAGGGCAACCCGCCGCCGCGGCTGCGCGACTACGTCGCCGCGGTGAAGACGTTCGGCCTGAAGCGGGAGGATTTCCTCGCCATCATCGACGGCATGGAGATGGACGTGCCGCAGGATGTCCGCGCGCCAGATCTCGCCACGCTGGACCTTTATTGCGACCGGGTCGCGAGCGCGGTCGGCCGCCTCTCGGTGCGCATCTTCGGCATGCCTGAGGAGGACGGCATCCTGCTGGCCCACCATCTCGGCCGCGCGCTGCAGCTCACCAACATCCTGCGCGACATCGACGAGGACGCGGCCATCGGCCGGCTCTATCTGCCGCGCGAGGCGCTGCTGTTCGCCGGAATCACCGGCGATGATCCGGCCAAGGTGACGCAGGAGCGAGCGCTGCCCAAGGTCTGCAACTCGGTTGCCGTCAGGGCGAAGACGCATTTCGAGAAGGCCGACGAGATCATGCGGCGCAATCGCCGCCGCGCGGTGCGTGCGCCGCGCATCATGTCGAAATACTACCGCGCCGTGTTCGACCTCCTGCTCGAACGTGGCTTCGCGCTGCCGCGCGAGCCCGTCCGCGTGAGCAAGCTCACGAAGATCGGCATCATCCTCCGTTACGCAATCATCTGATGCAAAAGACCGCTCACATCATCGGCGCCGGCGTGTCCGGCCTTTCCGCCGGCGTGCGGCTCGCCAATGCGGGCTACATCGTGCACGTCCACGAGGCCACGCAGCAGCTCGGCGGCCGCTGCCGGTCCTATTACGACGCTGCGACCGACCTGGTGATCGACAACGGCAATCATTTGCTGCTGTCGGCCAATCATCACGTGCTGTCCTATGCCCGCGCGATCGGCTCGGAAGCGGGGCTGGTCGGGCCGGAGAAGGCGCAGTTCGCCTTCGTCGACATCCGGAGCGGCCAGCGCTGGCTGCTCGATCTCGGCAACGGCCGCCTGCCGCTGTGGGTGTTCGACGAGGGCCGCCGCGTGCCGGATACCAAGCTCGGCGACTACCTCGCGCTGTCGCCGCTGATCTGGGCCGGTACGTCCAAGACGATCGGCAGCACGATTCCCTGCAAGGGTACGCTGTACGACCGCCTGGTGCAGCCGCTGCTGCTCGCGGCACTGAACTGCGATCCGCCAGAAGGATCGGCGGGGCTCGCCGGCGCCATCGTCCGCGAGACCTTGCTCGCCGGCGGCCAGGCCTGCCGGCCGCTGATCGCGCGCGATGGATTGTCGGGCGTGCTGATCGATCCGGCCGTGAAATTCCTGGAAGGCAAAGGCGGCAGCGTGCGGATCGGCCGCGAGCTGCGTGGCCTCGACGATGCGGGTGGTCGCGTCACCGGGCTCAGGTTCGGCGGTGATGAAACGGTCGCGCTCGGTCCGTCCGACGTCGTGGTGCTCGCCGTGCCGCCGCGGCCGGCGATGACCCTGCTGCCGGGGCTCACGGGGCCGACGAAATATCGCGCCATCGTCAATGCCCATTTCCGCATCACGCCGCCGCGCGATGCACCAGCTCTGCTCGGGGTGGTCGGCGGCCTGGTCGAATGGCTGTTCGCCTTCCCGCAGCGGCTCTCGGTCACCATCAGCAATGGCGATCGGCTGGTCGACATGCCGCGCGAGGAGCTCGCCGCCGCGATCTGGGCCGACGTCTGCAAGGCCGCCGGGATCAAGGGGGAGCTGCCGCCGTGGCAGATCGTGCGCGAGCGTCGCGCCACCTTCGAGGCGACGCCCGAGCAGAACGCGCTCCGACCGGGAGCGAAGACGGCGTTCGGCAATCTCGCTCTGGCGGGGGACTGGACCGATACCGGCCTGCCGGCGACCATCGAGGGCTCGGTCCGCTCTGGCGACCGCGCTGCGAATCTCCTGCTCGGGCACGGCTGACAGGTGCAGGGCGGCGCGAATCCGGCAGCGCCGTCATGCCGCCGGCGCCGCGAGTCTCACATTTTCGTGGCGTAGTTCTTGCTTAAAGTTCCACGCCTGGTGGCGCCGGCGCAATTTGTTCCAGGGCGGAACAGGGATCGGCGGGGCCAAATGGCAACACCAGGCAAAAAACGCATCGGGTACGGGTGCAGTGCGGCGCAAACGGGGTTTCCTCGCGGATTTTTTCTGCGTAATCCTCGGTTTGTTAAGGCCTTTCCGCTCTGGCGCCGCCGTGGCTGAGGCTTTGGAACAAGAGACGGAGACGTCGAATCACGCGACGTCCGAGAAGGTGTCAGGGGTCGGATTGTGAAGTTGGGGATGGGGGACGATACGTCCGCGGATCGCCCGATTGATCCGCGGCCGGTCTTGGTCGTGACGGGCTTGGTGCAGGAGGCCCGGATTGCTGCCGGGCCCGGCATGATGGTGATCTGCAGCTCGAGCGACCCCAGGCAGTTGCGCTCGCTGCTCACCGTGTTCGATCCGACCTCGATCCGCGGCGTCGTCAGCTTTGGCGTGGCCGGCGGCCTCGATCCCAGCCTCAAGGCTGGCGACATCGTCGTCGCCACCGAGGTGACCGCCGGCGATGCCCGCTGGCTGTCGGGCCTGTCGCTGCGCGAGGAGCACATCGCCCGCGCCGCCCTGAAGAAGCGCCGCGTCGTGCGCGGCGTGCTGGCCGGGGCCGAAGAGGTGGTGGTGGCTCAGGCCCGCAAGGCGGCGCTGCGCATGAAGACCGGGGCGGCCGCGGTCGACATGGAGAGCCACATCGCCGCCGCCTATGCTGCCGAATACGGGCTGCCGTTCGCGGCGCTGCGGGTGATCTCCGATCCCGCCCATCGCACCCTCCCGTCGCTCGCCAAGGACGCGATCAAGCCGAACGGCGACATCGATCTGCCGATGATCCTGCGCGGCGTCGCCCGCAATCCGACCGTGCTGCGCGGCCTGGTATCGACGGGCATCGAGTTCAATCGCGCCCTGCGCTCGTTGCGCGGTGCCCGCGACCTGCTGCTGAGCGGCATGCTGGCGGCTGAGCATTTCCTCGAGACCGAGACGTTGGCCGCTGCCGAGGCGTGAGCCGTTTGCGGAGCGTAGCGTCCATCCCGATCCAGAGATCAGTTCAATGAAAAAGGCCGCCGATCACTCGGCGGCCTTTTGATTGATCAGAGCCGTGAAGATCAGGCGGCCGTCGAGGCCTTCTGCTGCGCCTCGATCGCCTCGTCGTGACGGATCTCGGAGAGGCGCTTTTGCACCTCCGACGAGAACACGTACTGCGCCGGGCGCTGCTTGGAGAGATCGATCTCCGGCGCCATCGGACCCTCGGTCTTGATGCCGCGCAGCGACACGAACATCGCCTTGATCGGGTTGGTCAGCGCCGCATTGGCGGCGGTCGCCTCGTAGCCGCAATGCGCCATGCAGTCGGCGCACTTCTCGTACTTGCCGGTGCCGTAGGAGTCCCAGTCGGTGGTCTCCATCAGCTCCTTGAAGGTCTTGGTGTAGCCTTCGCCGAGCAGATAGCAGGGCTTCTGCCAGCCGAAGATGTTGCGCGCAGGCATGCCCCAGGGGGTGCACTCGAACTCCTGGTTGCCGGCCAGGAAGTCGAGGAACAGACCGGAATGCATGAAATTCCACTTCTTGCCCTTGCCGAGCTTGAAGACGTCGCGGAACAGCTGCTTGGTCTTGGTGCGGTTGAGGAAGTGCTCCTGGTCCGGCGCGCGCTCATAGGCATAGCCGGGCGACATGGTCACGCCGACGCCGAGCTCGGTCGTGAAGTCCAGGAACTTCGCGATCTCCTCGGCGGGATGGCCGTCGAACACCGTGGCGTTGACGTTGACGGTGAAGCCGCGCGCCTTGGCGGCCTTGATCGCGGAGACGGCGCGGTCGAACACGCCCTTCTGCGAGACCGCCTTGTCGTGATGCTCGCGCAGGCCGTCGAGATGCACCGAGAAGAAGAGGTAGGGGGAGGGCTCGAACAGATCGAGCTTCTTCTCGAGCAGCAGCGCGTTGGTGCAGAGCGAGACGAACTTCTTGCGGGCGACCAGGCCGCGCACGATCTCGCCGATCTCCTTGTGGATCAGCGGCTCGCCGCCGGGGATCGCCACCATCGGCGCACCGCATTCGTCGGCTGCGTCCCAGCACTCCTGCGCGCTCATGCGGCGGTTGAGGATCGCGTCGGGATAGTCGATCTTGCCGCAGCCGGCGCACGCCAGGTTGCAGCGGAACAGCGGCTCCAGCATCAGCACGAGCGGATAGCGTTTCCGGCCGAGAAGCTTCTGCTTCATCAGATAGGCCCCGATACGCAGTTCCTTATGGAAGGGGATTGCCATTACGTCTCTTCTTTCTGGACCAAACGAGGACCGATCAGCCCGCGACCAGCTCGGCCGGCAGGCGGAATTCGATGTTTTCTTCCCGCCCCGGGACCACCGCGACCTCAACCGGTCCGATGCGCCGCAGGGCTTCGATGACGTCGTCGACGAGGACTTCGGGGGCCGAGGCGCCGGCGGTGATGCCGACGGCCTTGGCATCCTTCAGCCAAACCGGATCGAGCTCGCTGCCATCAGCGATCAGATAGCTTGCGACCCCGGCCTCGGTGCCGATCTCGCGCAGTCTGTTCGAGTTGGAGCTGTTGGCGGCGCCCACCACCAGGATGACGTCCACCAGCTTGCTCAAGTCCCTTACCGCAGATTGCCGGTTCTGTGTCGCATAGCAGATATCCCGGATATCGGGACCTTGAAGGTCTGTAAAGCGGGCTTGAAGGGCTAAAATGATGTCCCTGGTGTCGTCCACGCTGAGCGTGGTCTGGGTAATATAGGCCAGCGGGGTATCGACCGGCAGAGGCAGGGTGGCCACATCGGCCACGTTCTGCACCAGGTGGACCGGGCCGGGAACCTGACCCATGGTTCCCTCGACCTCCGGATGACCGGCATGGCCGATCAGTACCAGGGTACGGCCTTTGGACATGTAGCGCTTGCCCTGGTTGTGGACCTTGGTCACCAGCGGGCAGGTGGCATTGAGCACCGGCAGCCCGCGGGCGGCCGCTTCCTCCTCCACCGTCCGGGCAACGCCGTGGGCGCTGAACACGGTGACGGCGCGCGGCGGCACCTCGGAGAGGTCCTCGACGAAGATGGCGCCCTTGGCCTTCAGGCTCTCCACCACGTGCTTGTTGTGGACGATCTCATGACGCACATAGACCGGCGGGCCATACTTCTCCAGCGCGCGCTCGACGATCTCGATCGCACGCACGACTCCAGCACAAAAACCGCGCGGCTGCGCGAGATACACCTGCATGGGACGTCCAGCCACGTTGCCTCACTTTCGACCCGGCACCTCCGTGCGTGCGACGGGGCTGCAATATTCGCACCAGCGAATGCCCCAATTGCCCGCCACACCGATGGAAGCGCAGGGCTTTGTGTCAAAAATCGAGCGAAGAGGAAAGCCAGTCTGCAAGTCGCTCGCATGTGACCCGTCGCACACAGCCCGCGACCGGCCGCAGGTAATTTAGTAATTATAAATTAGATCAATTAATTGAGTTGGTTATGCTCTCACTCGTTCGTCACTTTACCGCCGAGAACAGCCGCTATATCAGCCGCCCCGACGGTTCCGTGCATCGTTCGACCTGATCCGCCGTCGAGGGACCATCCTCGTCTTCAAGGTTGGGCCAGGCCGGGTCGGGGCGCCGCTCAGGATGTGTGCGTCCGGGGCTCGCCCTGATCGGGGAACTCCGCCATGAAGCGGACGTTTCCGCCCAGCTCTCTAAACATTAGAAAGTCACGAAGTGCTGACCACGTTTGTCGTCTCGATCGTCAAGGCCTGCACCCGGTTTGCCTGGCCGACATTGATTGCGGCCCTGCTGCTCTCCGTAGGCGCGGGCTTCTATACGGCGCGTCATTTCTCCATCAATACCGACATCAACAAGCTGATTTCGCCCGAGCTCGACTGGCGCAAGCGCGACCAGCAGTACGAGCAGGCCTTCGATCGCGATCGGATGATCCTGGCGGTGGTCGAAGCGGCGACGCCCGAGATGACAGGTGTGGCGGCCGATGCGCTCGCCAAGAAGCTCAAGGGCGACACCGCGAACTTCTCATCGGTCGAGCTGCTCGGCGGCGGCGAGTTCTTCGCCAGGAACGGCCTGCTGTTCCTGCCGACCGAGGAGGTCAAGCAACTGACGGACCAGTTCGCGGCGGCGGCACCGCTGGTCGAGATCATGGCCGGGGACCCCTCGATCCGCGGCCTGACCGGTGCGCTGGAGACCGGCCTTGCCGGCGTCAAGCGCGGGCAAGTCAAGCTCGACAACGTCGCGCGGCCGTTCGACTACATCTCCCAGACCGTCGAGACCGTGCTCGACAAGGGCGATGCGACCTTCTCCTGGCGCCAGTTGATCTCCGACAAGCCGCTCGAAGACAGTGACAAGCGCGCCTTCATCCAATTCAAGCCGATCCTCGACTACCAGGCGCTCGAGCCGGGCAAGGCCGCCACCGATGCGATCCGGCAGGCCGCGGTCGAGCTCGATTTCCCGAACCGTTTTCATGCGCGCGTGCGGCTGACCGGGCCGGTGCCGATCGCCAACGAGGAATACGCCACCGTGCAGGAGGGCGCCGTCGTCAACGGCATCGGCACCGTGGTCGTCGTGCTGATCATCCTGTGGCTGGCGCTGCATTCGGCCAAGATCATCTCGGCCGTGTTCATCAACCTGTTCATCGGCCTCGCCCTCACCACGGCCGTTGGCCTGATGATGGTCGGCTCCTTGAATCTGTTGTCGGTCGCGTTCGCCGTGCTGTTCATCGGCCTGGGCGTCGATTTCGGCATCCAGTTCAGCGTGCGCTACCGTTCCGAGCGCTTCAAGAACGACAATCTGCCTGAGGCGCTGGCGGAAGCTGCGCGTCGCTCCGCCGTGCCGCTGTCGCTTGCGGCGATGGCGACGGCTGCCGGTTTCCTGTGCTTCCTGCCGACCGACTACAAGGGCATCTCCGAGCTCGGTGCCATCGCCGGCGCGGGCATGATCATCGCGTTCCTGTCGTCGATCACGGTGCTGCCGGCCTTGCTAAGGATTCTCAATCCGCCCGGCGAGAAGGAGCCGGTCGGCTACGCCTTCCTGGCGCCGGTCGATCATTTCCTCGAGAAGCACCGCGTGCCGATCATCGTCGGCACCCTCGGCCTGGTCGTCGCCGGCCTGCCGCTGCTCTACTACATGAAGTTCGACTTCAACCCGATGAACCTGCGCAATCCGCGCGCCGAGTCGATCGCGACCTATCTCGACCTGCGAAAGGATCCGAACACGGGCGCCAACGCGATCGACGTGCTGACGCGCTCCGAGACCGAGGCCAAGGCGATCGAGGCCAAGCTCGAGAAGCTGCCCGAGGTGGCGCGCGTGATGTCGCTCGACAGCTTCGTGCCCGAGGACCAGCCGGCCAAGCTGAAGCTGATCGCGCAGGGCGCGAAGGTGCTGGGGCCTGCACTCAATCCGGACCAGATCGATGCGGCGCCGAGCGACAAGGAGAATGTCGACGCCCTGAACTCGACCGTCGACAATCTCCGGCGCACCGCGGGCGAGAGCAGTGGGCTGGGCGCGGTCGCGTCGCGGCGGCTCGCCGACGCGCTTGCCAGGCTCGCGGGCGCCAGCGAAGCGGTGCGCAACAAGGCGCAGGCGGTGTTCGTCGAGCCGTGGAAGATCACGCTGGCGCAGCTCAGCGCCACCCTGCAGGCGCAGCCCGTCAGCCTCGCGAACCTGCCACCGGAGCTGGTGTCGCAGTGGAAGAGCAAGGACGGATTGATTCGGGTCGAGGCGCAGCCGAAGGGGGATCCGAATGACAACGACAATCTCAGGCGATTTGCCAACGCGGTGCTGGCGGCCGAGCCCAATGCGATCGGCGGGCCGGTGTCGATCCTGAAGTCAGGTGACACGATCGTGAAGGCATTCATCCACGCCGGCATCTACTCGCTGGTCGTGATCAGCCTCCTGTTGTGGGTGACCTTGAAGCGCTTCACCGACGTGCTGATGACGATCGTGCCGCTGCTGGTCGCAGGCGCCGTGACGTTGGAGATCTGCGTGCTGATCAAGCTGCCGCTGAACTTCGCCAACATCGTCGCCCTGCCGCTCCTGCTTGGCATTGGCGTCGCGTTCAAGATCTACTACGTGGTGGCGTGGCGCGGCGGCCGCACCAACCTGCTGCAGACTAGCCTGACCCGGGCGATCTTCTTCAGCGCGCTGACGACGGCGACCGCGTTCGGCAGCCTGTGGCTGTCGAGCCATCCCGGAACGTCCAGCATGGGCAAGCTGCTGGCGCTGTCGCTGGTCACCACGCTCGCGGCCGTGCTGCTGTTCCAGCCGGCGCTGATGGGCAAGCCTCGCGAGATCAAGGAGCAAGAGGGCTCGTGATCCCGGAATAGAAAAAGCGGCCGATCTCTCGGCCGCTTTTTTGTTCGGGTGACGGACGCCAATTAACGGGCGCGCGCGATATCGGGCAGCAGGCAGATATCGCCGACCTGGTCCGCGGGCTTTTGTCCCGGCTTGGCCAATGCGGTTGCGCCACTGCCGACGCCGGTCGTCGTTTTGGCCGCCGGGGCAGGGGCTGGCGCGATTGGTTTCTGTGTACCTTTAGCCATGCTGTTCACGGGGCTCGATGGGATCGGCGGAGCGACCCGCGTCCAGGTCTCGCCGCCGCACAGGAAGCCGAGCACGCAGCCCTTGATCTCCAGGTGATCGGGATCGATCGGCGTGATGGTCGAGCTGTAGAGCTGCCCATCCTTGGCGTTGTAGACTTGGCCTTCCCACGCGTCTGCGCCGGGCTTCTTCTTCATGTCGATCAGGATCGGCATGCCGAGCGTCGGACGGCTCTGGCGGGCCGGATCGGGGTTGTTGCTGTCGCGTCCGCCCGGGGTCTTCTCCCAGGCCACGACGCCCCACATGCTGCCATTGCATTGTGCGACTCGGATGTTCGCGACGCCGTCGGCGACCCGCCAGTCGCCGGTGGGGTCGGCCGCGAGCGCGGAAGAAATTCCTGCTGCGAACACGACTGCAGAGTATGCTAGTGTCGTCGACATGAGATATCTAAGGCGATGCAACATTGGCAGAAACCCGTGCTTGCTTTGATGGTGCGAATGAGGGCAAAACGCCGCATTGCGCGTTTTCAGTTGACGTCACGTCCATCAACCGAAGTATGTAGCCGATGCTAAAACCCAATCTAGACGTTTCCGAGATGTTTGTGGAGCGCCAAGCGCAGCGCAGCACGATGCATTCTCGGCATCTGAACGAGCAGCTTGTCCGCGTTCTCAAGACGATTGGATATGATGTTGGGTTCCAGAAGGGACAAGGGCAATATCTCTACGATCGTGATGGGGCCCGTTATCTTGACCTGCTCAGCGGTTTTGGCGTCTTTGCAATCGGCCGCAATCATCCGACGCTGCGCGCCGCGCTGAAAAGCGTCCTCGATAGCGATCTGCCGAATCTCGTTCAGCTCGACGTCTCGACCCTGGCGGGTGTTCTTGCCGAGCGGCTGCTGGAATATGTCCCGTATCTGGACAAGGTGTTCTTTGCCAATTCCGGCGCCGAGACCGTGGAAGCCGCGATCAAATTCGCGCGTGGCGCGACCGGCCGGCCTGGTATCGTCTATTGCGGGCACTCCTATCACGGCCTCACCTACGGCGCGCTATCGCTGACCGATGATTCGAACTTCCGCAACGGCTTCGAGCCGCTGCTGCCGGGCTGCACGGCCATCCCCTTCAACGATCTTGCCGCGCTCGAGCAGGCGCTGTCGTCGCGCGAGATCGCAGCCTTCATCGTCGAGCCGATCCAGGGCAAGGGCGTCAACATGCCCTCTGACGAGTTCCTGCCCGGGGCCGCCGCGCTCTGCAAGAAATATGGCACCATCTTCATCGCCGACGAGATCCAGACCGGCATGGGACGCACCGGCCGGTTCCTGGCGGTGGAACATTGGAATGTCGAGCCCGACATGGTGCTGCTGTCGAAGGCGCTGTCCGGCGGCCATGTCCCGGTCGGCGCGCTGCTGACGCGCAAGCAGATCTTCGACAAGATCTTCAACCGCATGGACCGCGCCGTGGTGCACGGCTCGACCTTCGCCAAGAACGACCTCGCGATGGCCGCCGGCATTGCCACGCTCGAGGTGATGAAGGCCGAGAAGCTGGTGGAGGCCGCCGCCAAGCGCGGCGCCGAGCTGCGGCTGGCGCTGACGCGGATGGTGCCGGGCTACGAGCTGCTCAAGGAAGTGCGCGGCAAGGGACTGATGATCGGCGTCGAGTTCGGTCCGCCGAAATCGCTGCGCCTCAAGGCCTCCTGGACCATGCTGGAGAGCGCCAACAAGGGCCTGTTCTGCCAGCTCATCACGGTGCCGCTGTTCAAGGATCACAAGATCCTGACCCAGGTCGCCGGCCATGGCCTGCACACGATCAAGCTGCTGCCGCCGCTGACCATCACCGAAGAGGACTGCGCCTGGATCGAGCGCGCCTTCGACGACGTCATCGCGCAGAGCCACAAGGTCCCCGGCGCGATCTGGTCGCTCGGCAAGACCCTGGTCGACAACGCGATCCGCAAATCGGCGTGATGTTCGCGTCGGGTGGGCAAAGGCGCGTAGCGCCGTGCCCGCCGTTTCAGTTCGTCTCCGGACAGACCGTGGGCACGCTTCGCTCGCAATGACTGAAGCGCGAGAGCGCGTCATCCCTCCTTGTTCGCACCCATCGCGCGCTCGAACCGCTCGCCGAACTCGTTGAGTTCGTCGGCGCCGATATCGCTGACCGCCCAATAGCTCAGGCCGCGGTCGCGCCAAGAGCGAATGTTGAAGCCTTGGACGGTGTCCATCCGTGCGGCGCGGCGCTCGGTAGACGCGGTCTGCGCCACGAACAGGTTGATGACGTGCTGGCGGCGGCGATAGACCACGGCGCCGATCGCGCGTGCGTCGACGTAGTCGAGCCGCCCGCCGATCAACGTGAAGCCTTGTGCGGTGAGGTCGATCACCGGAGGCGCGACGTCGAGCTTGCCGTTGAACCAGGGCTTGACGGTGTGCTGATCGGTCGAGATGACGTCGGTGAGGTGGCCGGCCTGCAGCGAGCGCAGATGCGCCGAGACGATCTCGGCCTCGATCCGCTGCTGGTCGTCATTGCGCAGCACGATGGCGACGAGGCCGGTGGCGGCCAGCGCCGACACCGCCGAGCCCAGGGCGAAGCCTCGCAGCAGCGTGCGTCGGCTCGGCACTGCAGCGAGCGGGGTGATGGAGGCCGCATCGGCCGGCGGCAGGGTGGCTTCGATCCGCTGGCGCAAGGCAGGGGACGCCTTGTAGCTGAGGTCGGTGCCGGCGAGCATCTGCTTCATCTGCCGGATTGCAGCAAGCTCCGCGGCGCAGCGCGGGCAGCTCGCAACATGGGCTTCGACCTCGCGCGCGTGGCCGGCGTCGAGCTCGCCATCGGCCAGCGCGTGGATCAGGATCTCGGCTTCATCGCAGGTCATCGTTGTGGCTCCTCCCGCGCGAGCCAGGCGGCGCGCAGCATCGCGCGGGCGCGGGCGAGGCGCGACATCACGGTGCCGACCGGCACGCCGGCCGCCGCCGCGATCTCGCGATAGGACAGATTGTTGACCTCGCGCATGACGAAGGTCTCGCGAAACGGCTCGGCCAGCGTGTCGATCAGCCGGCGGATCGCCGAGGCATCACGTTCCCGCAATACGGCGCCTTCCGGCGTCTCGGCGCTCTCCTGCCACAGCGGGGGCTGCTCGGCCGCTTCCGGCGCGTCGTCGAGCGCCTTGGCCGGCGCGCCGGCGCGGCGCGCGAATTCGGCGTGGCAGACGTTGCGCAGGATCGCGAACAGCCACGGCTTCATCGCCGGGCCACGGTAAGTGTCGAAATGCTTCAGCGCACGCAGGTAGCATTCTTGGACGGCATCCTCGGCATCGGCAGGGTTGCGCAGGAGATAGCGCGCCAGGGTGTAGACGTCGTCGAGATAGGGCAGCGCCGCCTCGCGGAAGCGTCGCGCCCTCTCGGGATCGTCATTGGCTGTTGTCACCGGCGTGGTCTCCGGCTCGGTTCGCGGTCGCACGGCGCGGCCGGCGCTGCGCCGCCGACCGGTCCATGTGACGATGCTCATGCCCTGGTTCGCGATGCTACTCAACCTTGACCAGTCCCGTCATGTGCGGATGCAGCGAGCAGAAATATTTGTAGTCGCCGGCGGCTGCGAAGGTGAAGGAGAAGCTGTCGTCGGTATCGAGCGTCTTCGACCTGTATTTCCCGGCCGACACCACCGTGTGCGGGATGTCGTCATGGTTGGTCCAGGTCACCGTGTCGCCGACCTTCACCGTCAGCGCAGCCGGGGTGAAGGTGAAATTGTCGATCGTGACCTTGATGGTCTCGGCGCGCGCCGGCGTGGCGCAAACAAGCAGTACGGCGGCCAAGCCGGCACCGCGAAGAACAAGCTGGATCATCGCGTTTTCGTCCCTCAGCCCGCAAGCGGCGTATCGATGATGGCGAGGCGCTCGTCACCGACCTTGAAATCGATGCTGGCGATGCCGAGCAGGCTGCGCAGCCTTGCGTCCTCGACCTTCATGGGGCCGGGCGAGGGGGCCGTGCCCGGCGCCGGTTGCGGGAACGCGGTCGAGCGCGCGGTGTGGAAGGTGACGTTGCCTTCGACCTTCTGCATCACCTGGTGGATATGGCCGTTCAGCACCGTCACCGAGCCGAACCCCTTCAGGGTGTCGAGCGCGCGGCCGCCATCCTCGGTGCCCCAGCCCCATTGCGGATACACCGTCCACAGCGGGATGTGCGCGAACACCACGATCGGCGTGGATCTGGAGCGGCCCTTGAGATCCTGCTCCAGCCAGGCAAGCTGCTCGGCGCCGAGATTGCCGAGCCCGCCGGCCTTGAGATCGACCACGTTGACGAGGCCGATGAAGTGCACGCCATTGGCGTCGAACGAATACCAGCCGGCGCCGCGGCTGCCCTTGCCGTAGCGCTCCTTGTAGAGCTTGACGTCCTCGTCGAGGAAGTCGTGCTCGCCCGGCACGTAGTGCACGTCGAGCCGGGATTGCGAGATGATGCGGTCGGCATCGTCGAACTCGGCCGCCTTCGACAGATGCGAGATGTCGCCGGTATGGATCATGAAGGCCGGCTTCACCGGCATCGCCTTGATGCGATTCACGGCCTCTTCCAACGTCCCGATCGCGTTGGGATTGGCCGGCTTGTCGAAGCCGACATGGCTGTCGCTGATCTGCAGGAAGGTCAGGCCGGAGGCGGGCTGCTCGGCCGCCCGCGCCGCGTCGACCAGGCCGAGCGAACGTGGCACGCCGCCCGACAAGGTCCAGAGCACGCCGGTGCCGGCCCATGTCATGCATTCCAGCACCTTGCGGCGGCTGACGCCGTTCTCGTCATGATCACCAAGGCTCATCGTCATCTCCCGTTGCCCGTCATCGGGCTTGCGGGTGAGAAGAGCGGTGGTGGCCTGGGTTTATTCCCGGCTTCTCGCGATCCAAAAGCGATGACGTGTTCGTGATCGTGCCGGCAATGGCCGACGGCTCACCTGTTCACGCAGGATGTGGCGCAGGGCCGCGCGAAATATATGAGCGGCTGATGGACTGGATGCGACGTCGATGCATGAGCGCGTGACCCCGACCCTGCAACGAACCGAGACGTCGCGCGATCGGATCGTGGCGCTCGACCGCGCCAGGACCTTCATCACGCTCTCGGTCGTGCTCTATCACTCCGCGATCAACTACACCGATTTCGGTCAGGGCGGCGACCGCATGCACTGGCTCGGCTTCGATCTGGTCGCGCTATTCAACGACAGCTACTTCATGTCGTGCATGTTCTTCATCTCCGGCCTGTTCGTGCCGGCGAGTCTGGCGGGCAGAGGAGCGTCGGACTATGTCGGGCGCCGCGCGCTGCGGCTCGGCGTGCCCTATATCGTTTCGATCTTCGTGATCATGCCGATCGCCTACTACCGTTACGATGTGGCCGAGGATCAGTTCAGCGCGGTGTGGTGACGGATGATCAGCGAGGGGCCGTGGCCGTCCGGCTCGGCCTGGTTTCTCGGCGTGCTGCTGGGGTTTGATATGCTGGCTGCGCTCGTATGCGTCCTGGCACCGCAGGCGATCGGCGCACTCGGGCGCTGGGCCGGAACGTTGCTGCACTATCCGCTCACTGGCTTCCTGATCTTCCTCGTCATCGCCAACCTGGCCTATCTGCCGCCGCATCTCGGCTTCGGTGACGGATTCTGGTTCATGCCCGGACATTTTCCGCTGCCGCTGCAGGCGAGCCGGGTGCTGCTCTACCCGACCTTCTTCGTCGCCGGCATCGCGATCGGTGCCGCCGGGCTGCGGGCGGGGCCGTTCGCAGCCGATGGCGCACTGGTCCGGCGCTGGTGGATCTGGTTCGGTCTTTCCTACAGCTGCTACGGCGCGATCCTGTTGCTGGCCTACGCGCATCACAACTGGATCGCCGATTTCGATTCACCGCCGTTGTGGTGGCGCACGGCCTATGGCATGGCGGTCGCGAGCTTCTGTGCTGCGATGGCGTTCGCCGTGCCGACCTTCTTTCAGCGCTGGGCAAAGGCGCCGCTGGCGCTGATGGATCGCGTCCAGCCCTCCGCCTACGGCATCTACCTGCTGCACTTCCTGCCGCTGCTATGGCTGCAATATCTGGTCTACGACCCGGCGTGGCCGGCCGCCGTGAAGTTCGCGATCGTGCTGATCGGCACGCTGTCGGTGAGCTGGCTCGCAGCAGCACTGTTGCGCCGGGTTCCGCTGGTGGCGCGGATCATCTAGGTCAGCATGCGGCGATGCGTAGGGTGGGCAAAGGCGATGCCGTGCTCTCTCACATCCGAGATATTAGTGGCGCCGTGCCCGCCGCCGTGCCGCCGAGTCTGCCGCACGACGGTGGGCACGCGCCGCCTTCGGCGCCGCTTTGCCCACCCTACGATTCCCGCATCATTGCGAGGAGCCCAAGGCGAAGAAGCAATCCAGAGTGGGGTCGGGACCCTGGATTGCTTCGCTGCGTTCGCAATGACGGGAATGAGGAGTCGGACGTGAGCGCCTAGCGCCCATCCTCCAAGATCATCGACGCCGCCTTCTCCGCGATCATCGCCGTCGGCGTGTTGGTGTTGCCTGACGTGATGGTCGGCATGATCGAGGCATCGGCGACGCGCAGCCGTTCGATGCCGCGGAAGCGCAGCCGCTCGTCGACGACCGCCATCGGATCGTCTGCGGTGCCCATCCTGGCGGTGCCGACGGGATGGAAGATCGTGGTGCCGATGTCGCCGGCGGCCTTGGCCAGCGCGGCGTCGTCATCGCCGACCGACGGGCCGGGCAGATATTCCTGCGGCCTGTAGGCCGCAAGCGCATTCTGCTTCATCAGCCGGCGCGTGACGCGGATGGCATCGGCCGCGACCTGGCGGTCGTCCTCGGTCGCCAGATAGTTCGGCGCGATCGACGGCGCCTCATCGATCCTGGCGGAGCGGATGCGCACCGTGCCGCGCGAGGTCGGGCGGAGGTTGCAGGCGCTGACGGTGATCGCGGGAAAACGATGCAGGGGATCGCCGAACTTGTCGAGCGACAGCGGCTGCACGTGAAACTGGATGTTGGCGCGGTCGCGCGTCGGGTCCGAGCGCGTGAAGATGCCGAGCTGCGACGGCGCCATGGTCAGCGGCCCGCGGCGCCGGAACGCATAGTCGAGCCCCATCAGGCCGCGGCGGACCAGCGAGTAATAGGTCTCGTTCAGCGTCTTCACGCCCGACACTTTGTAGATCGCGCGCTGCTGCAGATGGTCCTGCAGATTGCGCCCCACGCCCGGTCTGTCGATGACGATATCGATGCCGAGCTCGCTGAGCCAATCCGCCGGGCCGATGCCCGAGCGCTGCAGCACCTGCACCGAGCCGATCGAGCCGGCGCTCAGGATCACCTCGCCCTTGGTGCGCGCCTCGATGGTCTCACCATTCTGCTGGAAGCGCACGCCTGTGGCACGGCCGTTCTCGACGATCAGGCGGTCGACGAGGACGTTGGTTTCGAGCCGCAGGTTAGGCCGCTTCAGCGCCGGCTTGAGAAAGCCCCGCGCGGAGGACCAGCGCCGGCCGCGCTTCTGGTTGACGTGAAAATAGCTGATGCCTTCATTGTCGCCGGTATTGAAGTCGGGGATGCGGCGGATGCCCATCTGCTCGGCGGCGTCGCCGACCGCGTCCAGCACCGCCCAGGACAGCCGGGGCGCCTCGATGCGCCAGCCGCCGCCGGTGCCGTGATGCTCGCTCTCGCCGAGAAAATGATCCTCCAGCCGTTTGAACACCGGGAGCACGTCGGCATAGCTCCAACCGGCGAGACCGAGCTGGCGCCAATGGTCGTAGTCAGCGGCCTGGCCGCGCATCGAGATCATGGCGTTGATCGCGGAGCAGCCGCCGATCACCTTGCCGCGGGGGTAGGCCAGCGAGCGGCCGTTCAGGCCCGGCTCGGCCTCGGTACGAAACATCCAGTCGGAGCGTGGATTGCCGATCGCGAAGAGGTAGCCGACCGGAATATGGAACCAGATCCAATTGTCGTTGCCGCCGGCCTCGAGAATCAGGACGCGGCTGTTCGGATCGGCCGACAGCCGGTTGGCGAGGATGCAGCCGGCAGTGCCGGCGCCCACCACGATATAGTCGAAATCCCCCTCGAGCTGTCTCGGCATCGGCATTCCCTTCCCATCGTTGCCAGGCTTTTAGTCAGCCCGGACGGGCCCGGACAAGCGCCACGTTCATGGCTGGTTGACCGAGCCATGAGACGGGCGCAGCCCTTATCTTGGGCGGTGCGGCTTTTGCATGCTAAACAGGCGCAAAGTCCCACAGGAGTTACGAGATTTCCCATGCCCATCGTCAACCGCGTCGCCGATCTGCAGCCCGATATCCAGGCCTGGAGGCGGGATATCCATTCGCATCCGGAGCTGCTCTACGACGTGCATCGGACGGCGGCCTTCGTCGCCGAGCGGCTGCGCGAGTTCGGCTGTGACGAGGTCGTGACGGGCCTCGGCAAGACTGGCGTGGTCGGCGTCATCAAGGGCCGGAAGCCCGGCCATGGCGAGGTGAGGGTGCTCGGACTACGCGCCGACATGGACGCGCTGCCGATCGAGGAGGCGACCGGGCTGCCCTATGCCTCGAAGACCCCGGGCATGATGCATGCCTGCGGCCATGACGGCCACACCGCGATGCTGCTCGGCGCGGCGCGCTATCTCGCCGAGACGCGCAATTTCGCCGGCGAGGTCGCCGTGATCTTCCAGCCGGCCGAGGAGGGCGGTGGCGGTGCGGACGCGATGATCAAGGACGGGCTGATCGACCGCTTCAAGATCGATCAGGTCTACGGCATGCACAACGGCCCCGGCCTGCCGGTCGGCGCGTTCGCCATCCGCCAGGGGGCGCTGATGGCATCGACCGACGCGGTCGACATCACCATCGAGGGCCATGGCGGTCATGCCGCCAAGCCGCACAATTGCATCGACTCTCTTCTCGTCGGCGCCCAGCTCGTCACGGCGCTGCAGCAGATCGTGTCGCGCAGCGTCGATCCGCTGGAGGCCGCGGTGCTGTCGATCTGCGAGTTCCACGCCGGCAACGCCCGCAACGTGATTCCGCAGAGCGCGGTGCTGCGCGGCACGGTGCGGACGCTGACGCCGAAGGTGCGCGAACTGATGGAGAAGCGGGTGCGCGAGGTCGTGACCGGCGTCGCCCAGATGACCGGCGCCAAGATCGACCTGAACTATGCGCGCGGCTATCCCGTGGTGATCAATCACGCCGAGCAGACCGAGATCGCGATCCGCGCCGCCAAGGAGGTCGCGGGCGATGCCAACGTGCACGAGATGCCGCCGATGATGGGCGGCGAGGACTTCGCCTACATGCTCGAAGCTCGTCCCGGCGCCTTCATCTTCGTCGGCAACGGCGACAGCGCCGGCCTGCATCATCCCGCCTACAACTTCAACGACGAGGCGATCGTCTACGGCACCTCGTTCTTCATCAAGGTGGTGGAGAACACGCTGGCGGCGTGAGCCGCGGCCCAGCCATCTCAGATGAACTGATCCGCCAGACAGGGGCGCCGACCGGAGTCGGCGCCCCTGTCTTATGGATGGGGCGCGTGTTTGCTATTTTGCCGCCTCTGGCGCTGACAGGCGCAGCGCGTATTGATTCGATCCGCCTGCATCGATCGTGCGGCTTGTTTGTTACGAATTCTCCTCACGTCCCAACGACAGGCATCGCTGCAATGATGATCTGTATCGGCGCGCGTCACGCGATGCGCAGCTGACGACGCGCGCCCGTCTGCGGAGCTGAAATAAATTTCCGCCAGCGTCACTGTCGTAACAGGCAAGTGTTTTCAAACACACAACCTAAGGTATTTACAACGAAAGCGAGTAAGTTATAGTCATTCGCGTTTCTGGCCACTGCTCGTGATCGAGCGTTCATTGCCTGTCTGAAATTTCCTTGTTCACCAGTTCGATTCCACAGATGGAGAACCCCCATGGACGTCAAGAAGCTCTCCGTGAAGGAAGCGGCTGCGGCCGCGGCCAAGTGTGCGGCAACTGCGGCGCAATGCGCGGCAAACTCGGCCAAGTGCGCTGCGACGGCAGCGCATGCCCAGGCTAAGGCGGCGTCGGCACGGTGTGCGGCCACCGCTGCGCGATGCGCAGCAACTGCGGCGCGCTGTGCGGCCACAGCCGCAAAGTGTGCTGCCTCCTGAAGCAGATCTCCTGCAAGAAATCCCGGCGCGCTGGCTTAGCCGGCGTGGTCGGGCTGGTCGGAGATGAGACCTATGAGCTTTCCGCGTCTTGGAGTGGGACTCCAATTCAACCCGGAACTGATCGGCTGGTTTCCCTTCCTCGACCAGCCGCTTGATGCGCTCGAAATCCTGTTCGACTCGATCATGAGCCCCCTCGATGGCCCGGGGGTGTTGTCTCCCCGTGCCATCGAACTCGTCCGTGATGTCTCAGGCAAGTTTCCGCTGCTCGGACATTCGAACTATGGCGGAGATTTCGGTTTCGAGGATCTGACGGCGACAGCCGCGGTGCGCCGACACGTGCCGCTGGCCAGGAAGTTCGGCGTGGCCTGGGTTGCCAATCACTGCTTCTACAGCGATGCGTCCTGGGCGGATGTGTGGAGCAGTCCGCTGCAGTTTTCTCGCGCGGAGGTCGTGCGGCTCGCCGAGCGGGCGCGCACGCTGCAGGCGCTCTATGGCGTCCCGCTCGCGCACGAAAACGCAGCCTATTATCGGACCTGTCCCGGCAGCGAGATGCCCGAGGAAGAGTTCCTCGCGGCAATCCTGGAACTATCGGGGACCTATCTGCATCTCGATCTTCACAATCTGTATGCGAATGCGCAGAACCACGGCTCACGCGGCTACTCCATTCAACGCTTCCTGGCGACGATCCCGTCCGAGCGCATCATCTCCATCCACCTCGCAGGCGGGCGTTGGATCGGTGGCCAATATCACGATCTTCACGACACGCAGGTCACCGAAGAGGTGTGGGACCTTCTCGATGACGTTCTGGCGCGGGCGCGCCCCGGGGCCGTCATCCTCGAATACGAGACGCAATCCCTCTATTGCGCGGGGGAGCGGGTCGATACGGACCGCACCACTGACTTGATCCTCTCCGACCTGGAGCGGGCGCGGAATGCCTGGGATCGCGCCTATGGACCGGCGAGCCGCCGTACCACCCGCAGCGAGGCCGCGTGATGAATGCCGAGCTGGTATGGAGCACTTGGCGTCGCGTGTTGAGAGACGATGGTCTCGTCACATGGATCACCCGATCCGACGCCCGAACCGCAGATCCGGATGGCCTCTCCATGGAGGAGAGAGCGATCGTCACCGACTACGCGGGCACGCCGGAGGCCACGAACGCCAATATCGGCATGTACCGGCGCGGACTCGTCAGGAATGCGTTGGGGGCGCTCGATCTGGTGCCGCTGACACGCCGCCTTCTGAACATGAGCGGTCGCGACGTCGATATTGTGGCTGAGGATTTCGTCAGATCGACCGGCTATCCGGACGACGGACCGAATTTCTGGCGCTGTGCGGCCGGCTTCGTCGCCTATCTGACCAAGCTTCCGGAATT
Source organism: Bradyrhizobium sp. SZCCHNRI3043 (assembly GCF_032377735.1). Taxonomy (NCBI): domain Bacteria; kingdom Pseudomonadati; phylum Pseudomonadota; class Alphaproteobacteria; order Hyphomicrobiales; family Nitrobacteraceae; genus Bradyrhizobium; species Bradyrhizobium sp. SZCCHNRI3043. Next base: position 31,737 of record NZ_JAUHID010000010.1, on the reverse strand, counting down.
TGCGTCCCGCGCCCATCAGGACGTCATGGCGATTGATGACGCGACGATCGCCTTGGCGCGCAGGCTCGGCCGGTCGGCGCCGCCGGCGTGGCCCGTCGACGCGGCCCGCCACGCGGGCGTGGCGGCGCGCAGCGAGGGTGAGGCGGCTCGCGTCCGTCGCAATCCGGCTGCGGTCGTGGTTTCGTCATCCTGCGATCTCACGCCCTGGATCGAGGACCCGTTCGAGTTCGATCCGTCCGACGATCTCGAGGCCTCGTCGCGCCATTGGCTGGTGTATTTCCCGGGGCCCGAGCTGGCGCATGAATATGCCGAACTGTCGGAGCGGGGGGCCCGGGCGTTCGACCTGCTCGGCACGCCGCGGACCGTTGACGAGTTGGCTCTGGAGATGCGCGATCTCTCGCGTGACGACGTGCAGGCCGTGGTCGGATCGCTGATGGAATTGGGCGTCCTGACGAGCGGGGCGGACGGGCTAGCATCGGGAAACATCCTGACGATGGAGGGCTGCACCGACCGTTCAGTTCAGTCGCGCATCGAATGGGCGCCAGTCCCATGAGACCGCTTGAAAAGCCCTTGCGTTCTGCTCCCGACAGCCTTCCCGGCCGGCTGTCAGACGATGCCTTCGTCATGCTGGATCCGGCCGTCGAGGTGGTGGACGCTACAGTTTCGGGCCATCATTTGTTGAGCCACGGCCATTTCGATGCGGGGATGGTCGTGCCGCCCGGCGATGGTCTGCTCGATTTCGTGACGACGCTGATGCCGCGGCCGATCAGGCTCGCCGCGCTGCGGGCGCAATATGACGATCAAGGGATGATCGACAAGATGCTGGCGTCCCTGCACGGCCAGGGCTTCATGCATGTCACCTCGGCTGAAACGCCATCGGCGCAACAGCTCGCGCTTCTTCGGCGCAAGGCATGGCAGATGCGAGAGCCGATGCTGCGCCGATCCATTGTCGTCGATCTGGATACTCTGGAATCGATCGAGCAGCTGACCGAGCGCCTGAGCGCCGAGCCGCTTCCCCCGGAAGTTCTGCTGCGTTGCTCGAGGTTGTCGGACCATCGCAAATGCTTCGATCGACTGGCAAGGTTGCGGCAGGGCGGTGCATTGCGGATGCACCAGACGGTGGTGCAGACGTGCGATCTGGTCGCCGATCACCAATTGCGCCAGTCGCTGCTGCATCTCGGCGCGTCAGTGACTGTCGAGGACGTGGCCTGGCCCGTCCCCGATCGTCCGATCGCAGGGCTCGACGAGATCGTCCGGGCCTGCATTCCCGTGCATGTGCTGATGGCGCCGGATCAATCGATCTGCGACGAGGCGGCGCGAAGCCGGATGCTCGGCTGGGCAGCATCCAGGTTCATCTCCGGCCTCCGGCTCGTTCTGGACGTGCGGACGCTATGGCCGGATGGCGATGCCGGCGACGACGACTTTGCCCGCGTCTTCGACGCGCTGAGCATCATCGAGAACGAGTTCGGAGATGTTCTGATCGAGAACCTGCCGAGCGATGAGGTGCTGCTCGGAAACACGGCGACGAGTCTGCCGTCCGGTCCTGGTCTCGAACTCGCCGATCGTTTTCGGCGGTCATATCTGCGCTGGCGCCTGCCTCTGCTCAAGTCTTGCGAGAACGACAATAGCTGGAGCCAGACGCCCGAAGTCGAAGACAAGCTGGTCCGCGCCGGGGATGACCTGCTGCCCAATCATCCGGAGCTGCTGAAGCTCCAGCCCGGCAGCATCGTGGTCGACGTGTGCGGCGGCCTCGGTCGCGTTGCGAGGCGGCTTTCGCCCGCCGTCGGCAGGGACGGACTGGTCATCTCCATCGAGATGTTCCGCTGTCTGAGTGATCGGGCTCGTCGCTTCGCATGCGAACGGGACATCACCAATCTGCAATTTCGTCCCGGCCTCGCGCAGCGCATTCCGCTGCCCGACGCCACCGCCGACGCTGCCGTCAACGAGTGGACCGGCGGCATCTGGGAGCTCGGGATGGGACCCGTCATGGTCAGGGAAATGGCCAGGGTCGTCCGTCCCGGAGGCCGCATCGCGGCGACGCATCGGCTGGTCCAGCTGCAGCTGTCGGCCCTGGCGCAGCCCTGGGTGCAGTACGCCAGGATCTATGCCTGGATGCGCGAAGCCTTCGCGCAGCCGGAGCTGACGATCGTGACCGAGCGCATATGGGGGCAGATCGTGCCGTCGCTGGTGGGCGAGAACGCCACGCTGTGGCGCAAGCAATACATGCCGCGGCTGATCAATCCCTTCGACGTGACGTACAGACAGGACGAGAATCCGGATACGCGTGCCGACGTTTACCTGACGATCATTGCGCAACGAAATTGACGTTCGTTTTCATTGAGGTGATTGCTCGAGGTGCTCATATGCGATCGCAAGAAACCGCCTTCGAACGAGCCCGCGCGTCGTTGCATCGGCTTGGAATTCCGCTCGTCCTTCCCGCGCTCCACGCAGCCGGCGTGGGGATCAGCCGGACGGTCCTGGGCGGCTCGCATTCGGTGGCCATCTATCCGCCGATCAACTCGCTGACGCCGCTCGATCCGTCCTGCCTGGAGCGGGGGATCGACTGGAGCCGCGAGATCAGCCTCTACGTGCACATCGCGTTCTGCGAGACGCGCTGCACGTTCTGTCACTATACGGTCGAGCACTACGCCGGACGGAACAGCAAGTCCGCCACGGACGACGACAAGGTCGTTCGCTACCTCGATGCGCTCAAGCGCGAGCTGGCGGCCTGGGAGCCGCAGCTGCGCCGATCCGGAACGGTGGTGTCGTCGATCTATATCGGGGGCGGCACACCGCTCGTTCTCGATGAGGACGCACTGACGGATCTGATCGCGACGATCCGCGATACGTTCGACGTGCGGCCCGGCGCCGAGATCTGCATCGAGGGCAGCCCGCTCACGATCACCGCGCCCGAGGGAGAGCAGAAGCTGCGCTCTCTGAAGCAGCAGGGCGTCACGCGCCTCAGTTTCGGCGTGCAATCGTTCGACGATACCGTGCTCAAATATGCCGCGCGCGGCTACAAGCGGGACGTTCCACTTCTCGCGTGCTTGATCGTCGCCGACATCTTCGAGAACTGGAATCTCGACCTGATCCAGGGGTTGTACAAGGGGTCGCCGTCCGAGACCTGGAACAATTTGGCGATGGTCGCCGAGATCCGGCCTCCGCACCTCACCTGGTATCACGCTCGGTTTGCCGATCGCCCCCAGGGACACTGGCTCAAATCCGACCTGAAGCAGGCGAGCTTCGAGAGCGAGTTCGCGACCTTGTTCGGACGCATGCTGATCTGGCAGGAGATGGCGGCGCTCGGATATGACCTGACCGACGGCAACCGCTTCGTGCGCGCGCGCCGCTATGCCGACCCGTTCAAGACGATCCGGACCTCGCCATCACGGGATCTTCTCGGGATCGGTGCGGGCGCGTATTCGCATGTCAGTGCCGGGGCCGCGAAGAGCGGCTACGTCTTCCGCAATGTTCCCGACGTGCGCGCCTATGTCGAAACCGTCCTTGCTGGCAACAGTCCGATCACGGCGGGGCGCGCCGTCGACCGGCAGGAATTGCTGGCGACGTCCTATGCCACAGGGCTCCGGACCGGCCGGGTCGAGGATGCCGATCGCCGTGCCATGCGCGCCGACAACCGGGAGCTGTCCGCCCATTATGACAAGCTCGTTGCCAGGCTGAGCAGCGTCGGCGCCCTGGAAGCGTATCGCGACGGCGACGGCCATGCGGGGCTGCAGCTTTCGGAGCTCGGCCGGCTGTTCGAGGATGAGATGCTGTCGCTGTTCTTCAGTCCGGCCGTCAAGGACGCGTTGTCGCCGAAAGTGACGGAGCGCGCGCTTCAATACGGTTAGATCGGGAGTTTCAACACGTCGTCGACCAGGGAGGAAACGTCATGGTTGTGTCCGGGCAAGCAACCCTCGAGCGGGACAACGCGACCGGTGACGGCATCCGCGCCGCGCGTGCCGGCTGGAGCTTCGGCGGCGACACGCCTCAGCACTTCGATCTCCACGTCGCGAGGTCGGTTCCGAACTACGAAGCCGGCCACAAGCTGGTCGAGCAGATCAGCGATTTCTTCGTGAAGCGGGATTCCGTCGCCTATGAAATCGGAACGTCGACGGGGACGCTGCTGCGGCAACTCGCCAAGCGCCATCCGCACGGCACGCGCTGGATCGGCATCGATACCGAGCGGGCTATGATCGATTACGCGCGGGCGCACAGCAGGGATGTGGCGAACGTGGAATACCTGGCGGCCGATGCCTGCGAGGTCGGCTACGAGGCGAGCGACTTCATCGTGTCGTACTACACCGTGCAGTTCGTGCCGCCGCGCTATCGCCAGACCCTGATCGATGCGATCTATCGGTCGCTCAATTGGGGAGGCGCGTTCCTGTTCTTCGAGAAGGTCAGGGCGCCGGACGCGCGGTTCCAGGACATCATGACGTCGGTCTATATCGACTACAAGCTCGACAACGGCTACTCGCCGGACGAGGTGCTGGGCAAGGCCAGCAGCCTCAAGGGCGTGCTGGAACCGTTCTCGACCCAGGGCAATCTCGACATGCTGCGGCGGGCCGGGTTCGTGGACACGATGACGATCTACAAGCATGTCTGCTTCGAGGGCTTCCTGGCGATCAAGTAAGGGCCGGTTGGGGGCAGCCTCACGCCGCGTGCGCGGCGCGCTTGATCGCGGCGGCGGCGATCTTCAGGTCTTCGACGAAGCGCTCATACTCCCGCGCCTTGGCGTCGGCATCCGGCAGCCGCAGCAGGTAGGACGGGTGCACCGTCACCATCGCCTTGGGGCCGTCTGCGAGGTCGACGACATGGCCGCGGCTCTTGTTGACCGGCGTGATCTTGCCGAGCACGGACTGCGCCGCGGTGGCGCCCAGCGCCACGACCAGGGCCGGACGCACGGTGGCGAGCTCGCGCTCGTACCATTGCCGGCAGGCCTTGATCTCCGGCGTGTTCGGCTTCTGGTGCAGCCGGATCTTGCCGCGGGGCACGAACTTGAAGTGCTTCACCGCATTGGTGACGTAGACCTTGCTGCGGTCGATGCCGGCCTCGGCCAGCGCGCGGTCGAGCATCTGGCCGGCGGGACCGACGAAGGGATGGCCGGTGAGGTCCTCCTTGTCGCCGGGCTGCTCGCCGACCAGCATCAGCGGCGCATGCGCGGGGCCTTCGCCGAACACGGTTTGCGTGGCGTCCTTCCACAGCGGGCAGGCGCGGCAGCCGGCGGCTTCTTCACGCAAGGTCTCGAGATCGGTGGACTCGACATCACGTGAGGTCTCAGCAGCATGCGCGTGTGTGGTTGGCTTGCGGGTCATCTCGCTCTCCTCGACGCGTTTCTGCGGCTTGTGCGGTGAGGTGCCGGGCTCGGCGATCATCTCCGTGGTGCGCCGGGAGGCGGCCGCGATCAGCGGCTGGATGAGCTTCGCCTCGGGCAGGTTCTGCCAGTATTTCTTCGGCATCTCCTTTTCCATCGCCTTCACTTTCAGCCGTGCCGGATTGAAAATGCTGGCGTAATAGCGCAGCCACACCTCCTCGAGCCGGTCTTCGGATGGCGCGTCAGCCTTGCTCACACCGGGCGTGAAGCTGACGCGGCTGCCGTCCCAATGCGCACAGAGTTCGGGCGTCAGGATCGACCACGGCATGTCGGCGAAGCGGCGGGCGAAGAACGGCGCGGCGCGTTCGACGATGTGGTGCTCCGGCTCGAACCAGGCGACGTAGCGCGTCTCGCGCTCGCGGCCGACCTCGCGGAAGCGGACGAAGGCATGCATCTTGTGGACGTCGCGGCGCACCGCTCGCGCCAGCGCGTTGGCCTGCGCGACGTCGGGATCGGTCGCGATCTCCATCAGGTCGTGATTGGTCCTGAGACGCCACAGCAGCCGATAGAGCAGGGTGAAGCGGTTGGGGTCACTGTGCAGGATCGCGCTCTCCGCGAGCTCCATGAAGCTCGCCGGCACCGAGAACGCGCCCTCCGGCACCTCCGGCAGCGTCGTCTCGGCTTCATCGTCGAACAGATCGGCCTCCGCGCCCTTGACGCGCCAGCTCACCTCGGCCGGCTTGACGTCGTTCATCGCCAGCGCCCGCGCTGCCCGGCGCCAGCCGTCGAAATCAGTGTCGTTGTCGAGGGTTACGACGTGCATTTCTCTCCTCACGTCATTGCGAGCGAAGCGACGCAATCCAGACTTCTCGTGCGGCCCTGGATCGCTTCGCTGCGCTCGCGATGACGGCTTCCGTTAGAATCCAAATCCCAGCTGCTGCGGTTTCGGCCGCAGCCGGGCCGCCAGCGCGGCGCCGTCGAGCAGGGACGGCTGTGGCCGGTGGTCGGAGAGAACGATGAACGGCAGCGCCTTGTTCCTGATGACGTTGAGCTGGGCCAGATCCGCAAAGCGGATCGTGGTGGTGCGGCGGGTCGCGAGGATGCGCTCCACCGTGCGGGTGCCGAAGCCGGGCACGCGCAACAGCTCCTCGCGGCTTGCTGTGTTGATGTCGAGCGGGAAGCGGTCGCGGTGGCGCAGCGCCCAGGCGAGCTTGGGGTCGATGTCGAGCGGCAGCATGCCTTCGCCTTCCTCGACGATTTCATCGGCGTCGAAGCCGTAGAACCGCATCAGCCAGTCGGCCTGGTACAGCCGGTGCTCGCGCACCAAGGGCGGCGCCTGCAGCGGCAGCGCGCGGCTTGCATCGGGGATCGGGCTGAAGGCGGAGTAATAGACGCGCTTGAGCTTGTAGGCGCCGTAGAGATTGGCCGAGGTCGACAGGATGACGCGGTCGTTGGCGTCGTCGGCGCCGACGATCATCTGCGTGCTCTGGCCTGCAGGGGCAAAGCGCGGCGGCCGCGCCTTCCGCACCGTCTTCTTGGCTTCCACCGTCTCGTCGAGCTTGAGCCGGAGACGGCCCATGGTGCGGCGGATGGCGCGCTGGTCCTTCTCCGGCGCCAGCCTGGTGAGGCTCGCCTCCAGCGGCGTCTCGATGTTGATGCTGAGCCGGTCGGCATAGCGGCCGGCCTCGGCGATCAGCGCCTCGTCAGCCTCCGGAATCGTCTTCAGATGAATGTAGCCGCGGAAGCGATGCTCCTCGCGCAATTTGCGCGCGACCGAGACGACCTGCTCCATGGTGTAGTCCGGGCTGCGGATGATGCCGGACGACAGGAACAGACCCTCGATGTAGTTGCGGCGATAGAAATCGATGGTGAGCTTCACCACCTCGTCGACCGTGAAGCGCGCGCGCGGCACGTTGGAGGAGGCGCGGTTGACGCAATACAGGCAGTCGTAGTTGCAGGCGTTTGTCAGCAGAACCTTGAGCAGCGAGATGCAGCGGCCGTCCGGCGCATAGGAGTGGCAGATGCCCATGCCGGGCGCGGTCGAGCCGAGACCCTTGCCGTCGCGGGAATCCCGCATCTCGGTACCGCTGGAGGCGCAGGAGGCGTCGTACTTGGCGGCATCGGCCAGGATCTCCAGCTTGCGGAGCAGCTCCATACCTTTGAATCCCTTTGATTCCATTCGCTGAATCACATCCGGGGCAATCCCGATTGACTCTCTCGAAGGCGTTAGCTTTATATTAGAACGTATCATGAACAAAGAGGGCCGTCGTGGGTTCAACTGCAACAACGGCAGCGCCCGCACGATGGATGGAAGAGGAGCGGCGACGGATGACCGGCGCACGCATGGATACGCTCGCGCGTCTGCGCGGCCGCATTGCCCGTCTCGAGGCGGGAGATGGCGCACATGACCTGCGCCGGGTCGCGCTCGGCCATGACGAGGCCGACGCCGTGCTGCAGGGCGGCCTGGCCACCGGCGCGCTGCATGAGGTGTTCGCCGAGACCGGCCGTCAGGCGACGGCAGCGACAGGCTTCCTGTGCGGGCTCGCGGCGCGCGTCGCGGCGCGCCGGCCGCTGATCTGGATCCGGCAGGATTTCGCCGAGCGCGAGATGGGCGCGCTGTCGATGAGCGGGCTCGCCGAGCTTGGCCTCGACCCGCGCCGCATCGTGATCGTGCGGGCGCCAGATCTCGATCACGGCTTGCGCACCGCGGCCGACGCGCTCGCCTGCGATGCGCTGGGCGGGGTGATGCTGGAGGTGTGGGGCGAGACGCAAAAGCTCGATCTCGTCGCCAGCCGCAAGCTGACCCTGGCGGCACAGGAGTCCGGCGTGACCGCGCTCGTGTTGCGCATTGCAGCCACACCCGAACCTTCGACCGCCGAGACGCGCTGGATCGTCCGCACCGCGCCGTCGCTACCCTCGGCGCCCTGGATGGCCTGGGGCGCGCCGCGTCTCGACGCCGAGCTCATTCGCAACCGTCACGGCCAGACCGGACGATGGATCATGGAGTGGAGCCCCGATGCGTGCCGTTTCAGCGAACCGGCGGCGGATCCTCAGCCTGTGGCTGCCGCGCCTGCCCATCGATCGGATCAAGCGAAACTGCTCCGCCGATCGGCGTGACGACCTGCCGCAGGTCGTCGTCATCAAGGACGCCAATGCGCTCTTGATCCATGCGCTGGACGAGGCGGCGGCGTGCCATGGCGTCAGCCTCGGCCAGCCGCTGGCGAACGCCCGCGCGGTCTGTCCCGACCTCGTCGTCCACGAGGCCGACCTCGCGGCTGACGCCAAGATGCTCGAAGGCATCGCCGACTGGTGCGACCGCTTCACGCCGCTGGTCGCGCTGGATCCGCCGCATGGGCTTTCGCTCGACATCACCGGCTGCGTGCATCTGTTCGGCGGCGAAGCCAAACTGATGCGGTCGCTCTGCGATGCGCTGACCGCGCACGGTCTCACCGTGTCGGCAGCGATCGCCTCCAACGCCGTGTGTGCGCGCACGCTGAACCGGCAGGTGCATGGCCGCATCGTGCCTGACGGCGAGGAGGCGGCCGCGGTGGCGCCGCTGCCGGTGGCAGCCCTTGGCGGCAGCGAGGCGATCACGCTCGGCCTGCGCCGCGCCGGCTTGAAGACGATCGGCGACGTCGCGTCGCGCGGCCGCAACGAGATCACGGCGCGGTTCGGTGTCGCCTTCACCCGCGTGCTGGCCCAGGCGCTGGGCGAGGCCGATGCGCCGATCAGCCCGCGCAAAGTCCCGCCGGACTACATCGTCGACAAGCGCTTCGCCGAGCCGGTCGCGACCGATACGGTGATCGCGGCCAGTCTCTCCAGTCTCGCCGCGATGCTGGTGGCGGCGATGGCACAGCAGGGCAAGGGCGCGCGGCGGCTCGAGGCCTGCTTCTTCCGCACCGACGGCCTGGTGCGCGTCATCGCGGTCGACACCGGCCAGCCGGTCACCGAGGCCGCAATCATCGACCGTCTGTTCCGCGAGCGGCTCGACGCCCTGAATGATCCGCTCGATCCCGGCTTCGGCTTCGACATGATCCGGCTGTCGGCGAGTCGCAGCGAGATCGTGGTGCAGCAGCAGCGCGATCTCGACGTCCATGTCCACGACAATGACGAGCTGTCGGCGCTGATCGACCGCATCGCCGCGCGCATCGGCGGCAAGCGTGTGGTCGTGCATCTGCCGGTCGACACCCACATCCCGGAGCGGGCAGCGCTGCCGTTACGGGCGCAGCAGCATCTCGCCGTCGCCACGGTGGCCGATTGGCCGGAGCGCAGCGAAGGCGAGCCGCCGCTGCGCCCGTTGCGGCTGTTCGCGCAGCCGGAGGCGATCCAAGTGATCGCCGGGGTGCCGGACGGCCCGCCCGCGCGCTTCGTCTGGCGCCGTGCCGCGCATGCGGTGGTGCGCGCCGAAGGCCCGGAGCGCATCGCCATGGAATGGTGGCGGCCGGGCGGGCAGGGGCTGACGCGCGACTATTTCCGCGTCGAGGACGAGCACGGCCTGCGCTTCTGGCTCTACCGCGACGGGTTGTATGACCGCGAGCTCGATCAGCAGGAGGGCCTGCCCGTACAGCCCGCCTGGTACATGCACGGTCTGTTCGCATGAGGGTGGGGGAGATGGCACACATCCCGCGGCGACCCCGCTGCTCACCCTCCCCTGGAGGGGGAGGGTCGGCTCGCATGCGTGCATGCGAGCCGGGGTGGGGTGACAGACCATCCGCGTTTGCGCTGCCCGTTGTCCTCGAGGCCAACTTACCGGCAGCTGAGAAGAGCTGGCGCAATGACAACCGGTTGCTGGGCTCACCCCACCCCGCCGCGCGCTCTGCGCGTGTCGACCCTCCCCCTCCAGGGGAGGGTGGGCAGCTGTGCAAGCCGGTGCGTTGGGGCAAATCACCTGCAGGAGGCGGGCAACGCGCTGTCACGGAAACAGCCTGCGCGGTCGCGCCATGATCCCCGTCCCCTATGCCGAGATCGGCATCACCACCAATTTCTCCTTCCTGCAGGGTGGCTCGCATCCGCAGGACTACGTGCACCAGGCCGCCGCGTACGGCCTCGAAGCCATCGGCATCGCCGATCACAACACGTTGGCCGGCATCGTGCGCGCCTATAGCGAGCTCGGCAATGACCGGCTGAAGGACAAGCCGAAGCTCCTGTACGGTGCACGTCTCGTCTTCACCTGCGGCACGCCGGATATCCTCGTCTATCCGCGCGACCGTGCGGCTTACGGCCGGCTGTGCCAGCTGCTCACCCGCGGCAAGCGCGGCAGCGATCTCGACAAGGTCGCCAAGGGCGACTGCCGCCTGACCTTCGAGGATCTGTTTGATTTCATCGAGGGGCAGCTCCTGGTGCTGATGCCGCCGCATCGCTTCGACGAGGCTGTCATCAGCGAAGTCCTGACGCGGCTGAAGGACAGCCGCGCCGAAGGCGTGTGGCTCGCCGGCAGCCTGCTCTATCGTGGCGACGACCGCCGCCGGCTGGCGCGGCTGGCGCGTCTCGCCGCATCGGTCAAGGTGCCGCTGATCGCCACCAATGACGTGCTGTATCATCATCCCCAGCAGCGGATGCTGCAGGACGTGCTGACCTGCATCCGCGAGAAAGCCTCGATCGAGGCCATCGGCCGAAGGCTCCAAGTCAATGCCGAGCGCCACCTCAAGCCGGGACACGAGATGGCGCGGCTGTTCCGCGATCATCCCGGTGCGATTGCCGAGACCATCCGCTTCACCGACCGCATCGTCTTCTCGCTCGACCAGCTCAAATACCAGTACCCCGACGAGCCGGTGCCGCCGGGCAAGACCGCGCAGGGGCATCTGCAGGACCTGACTTGGGCCGGCGCCAAAACCTATTTCGGTGATGATCTCGACGACCGCCTGCGCGCAGTCCTCGACAAGGAGCTGGCGCTGATCGCCGAGCTCAACTACGCGCATTATTTCCTCACGGTTCACGACATCGTCCGCTACGCCCGCAGCCAGGGCATCCTGTGTCAGGGCCGCGGCTCAGCGGCGAACTCGGCCGTGTGCTACGTGCTCGGCATCACCTCGGTCGATCCGACCAAGATCGATCTGCTGTTCGAGCGCTTCATCTCCAAGGAGCGGCTGGAGCCGCCCGACATCGACGTCGATTTCGAGCATTCGCGGCGCGAGGAGGTGATGCAATATGTCTATCGCCGCTACGGCCGGCACCGCGCGGCGATCATCGCCACCGTCATCCATTATCGCCCGCGCAGCGCCATCCGCGACGTCGGCAAGGCGCTGGGGCTGACCGAGGACGTCACGTCGGTGCTCGCCGACACCGTGTGGGGCAGCTGGGGCGACGGCCTCTCCGACATGCAGGTGCGCCAGGCCGGGCTCGATCCAACCAATCCGATGATCCGCCGCGCCGTGGAGCTGGCATCGGAGCTGATCACCTTTCCGCGGCACCTGTCACAGCATGTCGGCGGCTACGTGCTGACCCAGGACCGGCTCGACAGCTACGTGCCGATCGGCAATGCCGCGATGGACGACCGCACCTTCATCGAATGGGACAAGGACGACGTCGACGCGTTGTCCATGATGAAGGTCGACGTGCTGGCGCTGGGCATGCTGACCTGCATCCGCAAATGCTTCGACCTGATCGCCGATCACAAGGGCCAGCGATACGTGCTTTCCGATATCCGGTCGGAGGACGACAACGAAGTCTACCAAATGCTGCAGCGGGGCGAGTCGCTCGGCGTGTTCCAGGTCGAGAGCCGGGCGCAGATGAACATGCTGCCGCGGCTGAAGCCGCGCACCTTCTACGACCTCGTCATCGAGGTCGCGATCGTCCGGCCCGGACCAATCCAGGGCGACATGGTGCATCCGTATCTGCGGCGCCGGAACGGTCTCGAAAAGGTCAGCTATCCATCGCCGGCAAACGGCCCGAAAGACGAGCTTTACAAGGTGCTGCACAAGACGCTCGGCGTGCCGCTGTTCCAGGAGCAGGCGATGCGGATCGCGATCGAGGCCGCAAAGTTCTCGTCGGAGGAAGCCAACGGCCTGCGCCGCGCGATGGCGACGTTCCGCAACGTCGGCACCATCGGCTCCTATGAGGAGAAGATGGTCGGCAACATGATCGCGCGCGGCTACGATCCGGCCTTTGCCAAGAACTGCTTCGACCAGATCAAGGGTTTTGGCTCCTACGGCTTTCCGGAAAGCCATGCCGCGAGCTTCGCCCAGCTCGTCTATGTCTCGTCCTGGCTGAAATGCTTCCATCCCGACGCGTTCTGCTGCGCATTGCTCAACTCGCAGCCGATGGGCTTCTACGCGCCGGCGCAGATCGTCGGCGACGCCCGCAAGAACGGCGTCGAGATCCGGAACATCGACGTGTCCCACAGCTTCGCCGACAACACGCTGGAGGAAATGGGTAGCAAATACTGCGCCGTCCGCCTCGGCTTCCGCCAGATCGACGGTTTCCGCTGGATCGACCGCGACGAGGAGCGGATCAAGCGATTGTCGGAGGCGATGCGGAGCGAGGCGGAGGCTTGGTCGTCGGTATCATTCCCTCGTGATGTCATTTCTCCGTCGTTCCGGGGCGCGCCAGGGAGGCCGCGCGAAGCGCGACCGGATGGTGCGAACCCGGAACCTCGAGATTCCGGGTTCGGTGCTCAGAGCAAAACAGCTTCGCTGCTTTGCTATGTCGCATCGCCCCGGAATGACGGAGGCGGCATGCCCGGCGCTTCTCTCTTCAATGACCAGACAGGCGACGACGACTGGGCCGACCGCATCATCAAGGCGCGCGCCCGTGGGCCCTTTACCTCGCTGGAAGACTTCGCCCGCGACACCGCTCTGCCCAAGCGCGCGCTGCTGCTGCTGGCCGATGCCGATGCGTTCCGCTCGCTGGGGCTCGACCGTCGTGCCGCGCTCTGGGCCGTGCGCCGGCTGCCCGACGATGTGCCGCTGCCGCTGTTCGAGGCCGCGATCGCCCGCGAGCAGCCGGACGAGGGCGCCAAGCCGCTGCCCGAGATGCCGCTGCCGGAGCACGTGGTCGCGGACTATCAGACCATCCGCCTGTCGTTGAAGGGCCACCCGATGGAGTTCCTGCGCCAGCGCTTCGTTACGGAAGGCGTGCTGGCCTGCCGCGACGTCAACCACGCCAACGACCGCCGTCGCGTCCGTTGCGCCGGCGTGGTGCTGGTGCGGCAGCGGCCGGGCAGCGCCAAGGGCGTCGTGTTCATGACCCTGGAGGACGAGACCGGCATCGCCAACATCGTGGTGTGGCCGAAGGTGATGGAGACCTTCCGCAAGGAGGTGATGGGCGCGCGCCTCGTGCTGGTCGAAGGCCGCATCCAGAGCAGCCCCGAGAAGGTGGTGCATCTCGTCGCCGAGCGCCTGGTCGACCGCAGCGCCGATCTCGCCTTGTTGTCGAACGATCGTCTCGGTGCCGTGCCGCACGGCCCGATGCCGGCCGAGCCGCTCAACGACGACCGCCGCGATCACCTCGACACTCCCTCCCAGCGCGTCAGCCACCCCCGCAACGTCCGCATCCTGCCGCGCTCGCGGGATTTTCATTGAGGTCATTGCTATGCAATACAGCCGCCATGGCCACGTGACACCGGTGCTGCTGCCCTGTTCCGAGGACAGCATCGTTGGATTGGTCCGTCGAACCGGCTGAAGCATTGCGATTCGCAACAACGGTCTCATCCGACTTCAAGCCTATCAATTTCCCGGAGAGCTCCACGGTTCTTCGCGAGGCGCGCTGCGCGCGCTCATCTCAGTTCGTCGGTTGATCCAAATCAATAAACAAAACTTTAAGTTGTTGGAGAGTTCGTTCCAGAACATTCCGGCAAGAAGGCAACCCACCATGACCGAGACCCCCAAACGATCCGCGTCGCCGGTACCTGACCCAGCCGCCCACGAGCGGTACAAATTAGATGAACACGATCAGTTCACGGTCCCGAAGGGTGGGACATACAAGCTCGATCTTGCGAATCGCTGCGTTGTCGCAGCCGCTTCCGGCATCGGTATTGCCCCCTTCGTATTCTCGGGTGCAATGAGCTCCGACGCACTTGCTGCGCCATCCTATATCCCGCGTCGCCTGACCGACGAAATGCTCCAACAGATCCTGTCGCCGGATATTCAGACGAGAGTCTTCAAGAGTTTCGATAACATCGGGACGCTGCACGCCCACGTCCCGAAGATTGCCGAGCTGTCCCGGACTATGAAGAGCTTCGGCGAAGCAGCCCCATACTTCGTGCTTACGGTTGGAGCCAAGGATCACAAGGACGTAGCACTGAAAGCTGATGCCGAGACCGCTCTCCGCGGTCACGGTGTCGACGCCCATATCCACATCGTCTGAACCTGAGGGCTGCACATGACGAGTCGGCCGCCAGCGCAGGAGGATCCGATCGGTTTCGAGGCCATCGCCGAACTCGCGGACGCCCAGGAAAAGCAGGTCGATGCAGCGGGCGTCTCATTGCGGGAAACAGCGAAGTGGATCGTGAGCGGGATCGCCGTCGCGGCAGCTGGTGTCGTGGTCGGAACGTCGCTCTCTTCCTTGGGGGCTTTCGGTTTCGGGGTACGGCTGGTGATTGCCGTTTCCGCCATCGCGGTCGGCTTCATCGGGCTTGGGGTCCTGTTCGGTTTTGCCATCAAGGTCATCGCGCCGCCGAGTCTCACGCTGCAGGACTTCGCCGACAGCAGGGGCATACCGAGCAGCTGGAAGGAGAGGATCGAACTCAGGGCCAGACCTTTTCTGAAAGGTCTGTCGGTAAACAGCCTGGAGGAATTGTGCGAATATTTGCGCGCGCCCCGCAACCGCGACGGTTCCGCACTCTCTCCAATCGATTGGCGTGCGCTGAAAGAATCCCGACGCTTGATCAGCCTGACCGCCAACTCCGAGCTCAGGCGGCTCCTGTTCGACAAACTGGTGCGGATGACCTACGTGATGACGCCACTGATTGCGGTCGCTGTCGTCGTGTTTGCTTGGGCTGCCAATCCGCCCAAGGATGTATTGCGTGCAATGCCGGTACCGGTCGAGCTGGACGCGAACGTCCACCCGGAAGACCTCCCGCAGCTGATCAAGGCCCTGGGAGCTTCGGCATGTGTGGAGGGCAAATTGCACGTGATCGTTCTTGATGAGTGGCGGTCAGGCATCCAAGAGGTCGTGACGGTGCCAAAGCCATCCTGCCCGCCAGTTCGTCTTCTGCTCAACCAGGGACGAATCTCACCTTTGAGCACGCGGCCTTGAGGCCAGCCGCATGAGCTGCACCTGTCGAACATGTTGGGGTCCATGTTCGAGATGGTGGTGGCCTCGTTGCGCGACCATCAAAGATTTTTCTTTCTTTTTTTCAGAAAATGTGTTTCATTGCGGCCATCCCGCTCCATCGAAGAAGGGGCGTTGCGCGCGATCGTCACGACACGCGGGGCGGGGAGCGATGGCTGTGAGATGCCGCAGCGTGGGGCGAGGCCTTGCGCGGACGAACGGCAGGCTTGCGGACGTGAAGGCGTATGGTCCTGGCGCCCCGATGCTGGCGCCAAGTCCGCGGGTGATGATCCCGCCGGCGACGGTGGCTAAAAGCCGGACACCGGGGAGACTACGCAGTAAACGTGAAAACCATCGCGCAGGGAAGGCCGGGCGTTCTCGGCTGCACCTGTGGTACCTGCCGCCTGCATTTTTTCTCGCAGGCGGGCCGCAGGCGTCAGCCGGCGCCTGGCCTTCCCTGCGCCCTCTTCACGAGAGGGTGAAACGATCGGCAAGACTCGGGCGCATCCGCGCCGCGAGACGACGTCTTCATGTGCGTGTCACAGTCAACGGATCGAAGCTGCAACGGATGATCGCACGATGGACCGTCACCCATCGCAGGGCCTTGAAAACCATGACTCGATTTTTGCGGACACGCGCAACGTTGCGAGCCCGTCCGAGCTGGAACGCAAATCCGGAGCATGGGCGTCAGGCTGGAGTAGGCGCGTACCCGCGGAGGTTTGGCCTACAGACTGGCAACACCGTCACGGCGATCCGCCGCGCGCTCGATGCGTCCATGGTGCGTCGCGGTGAAACCGCGATTGCCCGGAACCAGCTGAATGCAGGCTGAACGGCTGTCGTTCAACTTTCAAATTTTTAAAGCAAAACAGAGGCGCGGTGGGCGATTTTTAGGTTGTTTAAAGCTCCAGTTCCGCACTATTAGCGCAACGATGAGACCGCCAGAGCCGGAATCGTCGACCGATAAAGCGAGCCGATCTGACCAGCCATGGCGTCTGACATGAACCCATCTCCGCAGATGCTCAGCACCAAGCGGCTGCTGATCGGCCTTGCTGCCCTGGCGATGGCCGGCGCGGGCGGCTATGGCTACATGCAGGTCCGGTCGGGAACGGCTGCGAAGGACAATATCGAGCTCTCCAGCCAGTCCAAACGCAACGGCACCAGCTTCACGCCATCGGCGGCGGAATGGTCGACGCTGACGATCGAGCCGGTGTGCGAGAAGATATTTCGTGCCGAGCATATTACCGAGGGCAAGGTTGCCGTCGACGAGGATCGTTCGACACCGGTTTTCTCGCCCTATGCCGGCCGTGTCACCAAGCTGCTCGCCCGTCCCGGCGAAACCGTGCGCCAGGGCCAGCCGCTGTTCGTGATCGAGGCCGCCGACACCGTGCAGGCGCAGAACGATTTCATCGCCGCCATCACCGCGATGAACAAGGCGAAGTCTGCCCTCGACCTCGCCGACATCCAGTACAAGCGCGCCAAGGACCTGTTCGAAGGCCGGGCGATCCCGCTGAAGGATTTCCAGCAGGCGGAGGCGACCTCCGTTCAGGCTCAGAATGACATGCGGTCGTCACAAACGGCGCTGGAGGCCGCGCGCAACAAGCTGCGCATCCTCGGCTTCACCGAGGCCGCGATCACCGATTTCCAGAGCAAGGGCGTGATCGATCGCGAGATCACCATCTACTCGCCGATCGCCGGCACGGTCGTGCAGCGCAAGGTCGGCCCTGGACAATATGTCAATTCCGGTGCGAGCGACCCGGTATTCGTGATCGGTGATCTCTCCACCGTCTGGCTGACGGCCTTCGTCCGCGAGAGCGATGCGGCGCTGGTGAACGTCGGCGAGGAGATTCTCGTCAACGTGCTGGCGCTGCCCGGCCGGCCGCTCAAGGCCAGCATCAACTACGTCGCCGCATCGATCGACCCGGCGACACGGCGGCTCCTGGTCCGCGCCACCATCGACAACAAGGATGGCCTGCTGAAGCCGGAGATGTTCGCCAACGTGACGATCTATTCGCCAGGCGAACAGCCCGCGGTCGCGGTGCCGCGGCAGGCGCTGATCTACGAAGGCAATCAGGTCCGCGTCTGGGTCGCCCGCCCCGACAAGTCGATCGAGTTGCGCAAGATCAAGACCGGCTTGATCAATGGCGATCAGGTCGCGGTCGAAAGCAATCTGAGCGCCGGCGAGCAGATCGTCACCAAGGGCAGCCTGTTCATCGATCGCGCAGCCTCGGGCAGCTGACATGCGCTTCTCCTGCCTGTCTTCCTGAAAGTGCCGATCTGAATGGACCGTCTCGTCGCCATCGCCGTTCAGCGGCGCTTCCTGATGGTCGGAATGTTCGTCGCCGTCCTGATCGGAGGTCTGATCGCATTCCGCCAGCTCAACATCGAGGCCTATCCAGATCCGACCCCGCCGATGGTCGACATCGTGACGCAGAGCCCCGGCCTCTCGGCCGAGGAGATCGAGCGCTACATTACGATCCCGATCGAGACCCAGGTCGCGGGCATCAAGAACCTGCGCAACATCCGCACGATCTCGCTGTATGGCCTGTCCGACGTCAAGCTGCAGTTCTCGTTCGACTACACCTACGATGAAGCCTTGCAGCAGGTGCTGAATCGCCTGTCGCAACTGTCGCCGCTGCCGGGCAACGTCACGCCGCAGATCTCACCGCTCAGCGCGGTCGGCGAAATCTATCGCTATCGCTTGCGCGGTCCGCCGGGCTACAGCGTGCTCGACCTCAAGACCTTGCAGGACTGGGTGCTACAGCGCCGCTTCCGCGCGGTGCCTGGCGTCATCGACGTCACCGGCTGGGGCGGCAAGACCAAGACTTATGAGATCCAGGTCGACTTCAACAAGCTCGTCGCGAACGGCCTGACCCTGCCGCAGCTCTTGCAGGCGGTCGGCAACTCCAACATCAACGTCGGCGGCAACACGGTCGAGATCGGCACGCAGTCGGCGGTCGTGCGCGGTGTCGGCCTGATCCGCTCGATGGACGACCTCGCCAACACCATGGTGTCGCAGAGCGGCGGCAACCCGGTGCTGGTGAAGGACGTCGCCAATGTCACGGTGGCGGAGAAGCCGCGGCTCGGCATCGCCGGCCTGAACAACAATGACGACATCGTCCAGGGCATCGTGCTGATGCGGCGCGGCGAGCAGAGCTCGCCGACGATCGCCCGCGTCGAGCAACTGGTCGATCAGATCAACAATTCGACGATCCTGCCGCCCGGCGTGCGTATCGAGCGCATCTACGACCGCAAGGACCTGATCGACACCACGACCCACACCGTGCTGCACAACATGGTGGTCGGCATCGGCCTGATCGTGCTGCTGCAGTGGATTTTCCTGGGCAATCTGCGCAGCGCGCTGATCGTCGGCGCCACCATTCCGTTCGCGCTGTTCTTTGCCGTCATCATCCTGGTGCTGCGCGGCGAGTCCGCCAACCTGCTGTCGGTCGGTGCAATCGATTTCGGCCTGATCGTCGATGCCACCGTGATCATGGTCGAGGCGATCTTCCGCCGGCTGACGCAGACCACGCCGCTATCGGCAGCCGAGGAGAGCCACATCTCACCGGAAACGATGATGGGCATGAAGGGCCACGCGATCCTGTCGGCCGCGGCGGACGTGTCGCGCTCGATCTTCTTTGCCGCAGCCATCATCATCGCCGCGTTTCTGCCGCTGTTCACGCTCAGCGGCGTCGAGGGCAACATCTTCGGGCCGATGGCGCGCACCTACGCCTATGCGCTCGCCGGCGGTCTGCTCGCGACCTTCACGGTCACGCCCGCGCTCAGTGCGATCATCCTTCCGGCGCATGTCGAGGAGACCGAGACGCGCCTGATGCGACTGCTGCACGCGATCTATTTGCCGGTGCTGCGCTGGGCTGTCGGCAATCGCAACCTGGTGATGACCGGCGCGATCGGCCTCGTATTGCTGACGGTGGTGGTTGGCCGACTGCTGGGCTTGGAATTCCTGCCCAAGCTGGAGGAGGGCAATCTCTGGATCCGTGCGACCCTGCCGCCGACGATCTCGCTGCAGGAAGGCAACGCCTACGTCAACGAGATGCGCAAGATCATCCGCGCGCGGCCCGAGGTCGATGCGGTGGTCTCGCAGCACGGCCGTCCCGACGACGGCACCGATGCCGCGGGCTTCTTCAATGCCGAGTTCTTCGCGCCGCTGAAGCCGGTCAAGGACTGGCCCGGCACCAAGGACAAGGACCAGCTCACTGCGGAGCTGCTGAAGCAGCTCGACGACCGCTTTCCCGGTGTCGAGTTCAACTTTTCGCAATATCTGCAGGACAACGTTTCGGAAGCCGTGTCCGGCGTGAAGGGCGAGAACTCGATCAAGCTCTATGGCAATGATCTGCAGGCGCTGACGGACACCGCCAACAAGATCAAGCAGGTGCTGGCGACGGTGCAGGGCGTCACCGACCTTGCGGTGTTCACCTCGCTCGGCCAGCCGACGGTCCAGATCGACATCGACCGCGCCAAGGCCGCGCGCTACGGCCTTGCACCGGGCGACATCAACGCCACCATCAAGGTCGCGATCGGCGGTGACACTGCGGGAGATCTCTACGAGCCGGGCAGCGACCGGCATTTCCCGATCATCGTCCGTCTGGCGCCGGAATATCGCAAGAGTGCGGAGGCGATCGAGAATTTGCGCATCGGCGCGCAGGGGCCGAACGGCATCACCCAGATTCCGCTGAGCGAGGTCGCGACCATCAAGCTGGTCTCGGGCGCGGCCTATATCTATCGCGAGCAGCAGGAGCGCTATCTGCCGATCAAGTTCTCGGTGCGCGAGCGTGATCTCGGCAGTGCGATCCAGGAGGCGCAGCAGAAGGTCGCCGAGCAGGTGCAGTTGCCGCCGGGCTCACGCGTCGAGTGGGTCGGCGAGTTCGGCAATCTGCAGGACGCAATCAAACGGTTGTCGATCGTGGTGCCGATCAGCCTCGCTCTGATCGGCGTGCTCTTGTGGTTCAATTTCGGCTCGATGGTCGACACGCTGCTGGCGATGAGCGTGATCCCGATGGCGATCTTCGGCGGCGTCGTCGGCCTCGTGTTGTCGGGCATTCCGTTCAGCGTGTCGGCCGCGATCGGCTTCATCGCGCTGTTCGGCATCGCCGTGATGGACGGCATCATCATCCTGTCGCAGTTCAACCAGCTGATCGACGAGGGCGTCGACCGCATCGAGGCGGTCATCCGCACCGGCGAATTGCAGCTTCGGCCGGTGCTGATGACCTGCGTCGTCGCCGGCATCGGCCTGATGCCGGCCGCGGTGTCGACCGGCATCGGCTCGCAGGTGCAGAAGCCGCTCGCGATCGTCGTGGTCACCGGCATGATGCTGGCGCCGGTGGTCATCCTCATCACGCTGCCGGTCCTGATCTCGCTGTTCTCGCGGCGACGGGTCCGCTAGATGCGCATGTGCTCGTCGATGCGCGCGGCGGAGTCACGATCGACCGCGGCGGCATCAACGATCTCGCCGCGCTTGAACACGAGGTATCTGTCGCTGATCGAAAGCGCGAACGGCAGATGCTGCTCGACCACGATCATGGAGGTGCCGATCTCGCGCCGGACCCGCACCAGCACCTCGGACAGCCGGTCGACGACGGACGGCTGCAGACCTTCCGTGACCTCGTCGAGCAGCAGCACGTCGGGCTTCGCCATCAGCGCGCGCGCCACGATCAGCATCTTCTGCTCGCCGCCGGACAGCGTGCCGGCCCGCTGGCTCAGCCGCTTGGTCAGCACCGGAAACCAGCCGCCGACCTGCTCGAAACGCGCGCTCATGTCATCGTCCGTGAGCACGCCAAGTCTGAGATTGTCGCGCACCGACAGGTCCTGGAACAGCGCATGTTCCTGGGGAACATAGACCAGCCCCATCTTCCGCTTCAGATGCGGCGCCACCCGCGTCACGTCCTTGCCTGCAAGTTTCACTCGGCCGCGCCAGGCCGGCAGGAAGCCGACGATGGCCTTGAGCAGCGAGGTCTTGCCCATGCCGTTCTTGCCGACGATGGCAAGGGTTTCGGCTTTGCCGAGCGCAAAGCCGACATTGCTGATCACCTCCGACGAGCCGTAGCCGCTCGCCAGATCGCTGACTTCCAGGACGCTGCTCATGCGAGGGTCTCCGCATGCAGGACATGCTGTCCGGTGTATATTTCACGCACCAGATCGCTGTTCACGACCTCGTCGACCGAGCCGTCGAGCGCGAGGCGCCCCTGGTGCAGCACGATGATGCGCGAGGAGATCTCGCGGACGAAATCGAGATCGTGCTCGACCAGGAGGATGCAGAGCCGGTCGCGACGGGCGAGGGCGGTGAGGATGTCGGCGAAGCTCTGCCGTTCCGCGCGCGTCAGTCCGGCGGTTGGCTCATCCAGCAGCAGCACGTCGGGCTCGAGCGACAGCACCATCGCGAGCTCAAGTGCCTGCTTGAGCCCGTGGCTCAGATTGCGCGCTTCCTCATCGAGCCGCTCGCTGAGCCCGGAGCGTTCGACGACCGACATGGCTGCAGGCGGCAGCGCCAGCGTCACCGCGCGCGACGTCATTGCAGGAGGATCAGCATGTGTCCGCGCGACGCGCAGGCACTCGGCGACGGTCAGCGTCTCGAACACCGAAGCCGTCTGGAACTTGCGCCCGAGACCAAAACGGACGACGTTATCCGGCGGCAGCCGTACGATGTCATGGCCGGCGATCGCGACGTCGCCGGTCGAGCGCTCGCGGCCGTCGGAGAGGCAACGGATCAAGGTGGTCTTGCCGGCCCCGTTAGGACCGACGAGGCTCAGCAATTCGCCGCGATATGCCGTGAACTGCACGCCGTCCAGCACTGCGAGACTGCCATAATGCTTGCCGAGCGCGCGAACTTCGATTGCAACGGCGTCCGGATTGCTGACCGCCGTGGCGGCGGCGGCCGGGCGCAGCGTCGTCGCAGTGCTCCGTCCCGAACCACCGCGCTTGAACAGGCGCATCACAGCGCCAAGCAGGCCGTCCGGGAAGACAAGGATCACGATGATCAGCGCAAGCCCGACGATCAGCTCCCACACATAGGGGAGGCTATTGGCAAGGTAGGCGCTCGCCACCTCGATGCAAAGCGCGCCGATCACCGGACCGATCACGGTGCCGCGGCCGCCGAGCGCGACCATGATCACGAGGTTAGTGCCGAAAGTGAAGCTGGCGTTCTCGGGCGCGGCGACGGCGCCGAAGCCCGCGTAGAAGAAGCCGGCGAGCGCAGACACGATCGCGGACAGCACGAGCACGATGATGCGCAGCCGCGAGGTGTCGATGCCGAGATAGGTGCAGCGCGCGTCGTTGTCGCGCAGCGCTGCAAGCAGGCGCCCGGTGTCGCTGCGCATCAGGATGAGCGCCAGCACGGCCGTGGCAAGCAGCCCGAGACCGGCGAGGCGCAGCCAGGTCTCGATCTCCAGATCGAAGCTCTCGAAGCCGACGAGGCCGCTGGACGAGCCGGTGAAGGTGCCGCCGGAATAGAGGATCTGCACCAGCACGATCGGCACCACCAGAGAGATCACCGAGGCGTAGAGCGGTGTCGAGCCGGGATAGAACGACAGCCAGCCAGTGAAAGCTGCGACAGCTGCAGCGATCGTCACCGCGGCGGCGATCGCTGCACACACCTGCCAGGTGCCGAAGCCATATTCGGTGAACATGATTGCGAGCGCATAGGCGCCGATGCCGAAGAACGCGGACTGGCCGAAGGTCAGCGTGCCGCAATAGCCCCACATGATGTCGACGGTAATGGCGGCGATGGCGACGAAGCAGGCACGCACCAGGATGTTCACGAGGTAGGTATCGAGCAGCAGCGGCGCGATGACGATCACGCCGGCCGCGATGGCCACGAGCACCACCGGGACGATCATGCGCGGCATCGCACGGCTCATTGCAGGCGTCTCGGGAGAGGCGAGGGGGCGCGCATCAGGCACGGGCAAAACCCTCCGGGCGGATCCGCAGCACGATGGCAGCGCAGATCGCAATGGTCAGCCCGCCAAGGATGGGGTTGACGAAGGTGGAGACGAGAACCTGCAACGTCCCGAGCACGGCACAGGAGCCGGCCAGTGCCAGCAGCGAGCCGCCGGACACCATGACCAGCATGAACGCGCCGATCAGCCAGGGCACGCCCATGTTCGGATCGACGCTCGACAGCGGCGTGATCAGCGCGCCCGAAAGCGCAGCGAGCCCGCTGCCGAGCGCGAAGGTGATGAGCCTGACGCGCGAGGAATCGACGCCGAGGCCCTGCGCCAGCATTTCGTTCATGATCACGGCCTTGGTCGACAGGCCGAGCCGCGTCCCGTTGAGCAGGGCGGTGAACAGCAGGCCGACAATGATGGCCGCGACGATCATCACCAGCCGGTAGGCCGAATAGTCCGCCCCGAACAGATGGATCGTGCCTGAGATTGGCGCCTGCACGAACTGGACCTCGCGGCCGAACATCAACGTAATGAGCTGTCCGAGCACGATTCCGAGTCCCCAGGTGGCGAGGATCGCATCGAGCGGGCGCTTGTAGAGACGCCGCACGATCACGACCTCGGTGACCCCGCCGCAGACGGCGCCGGCAGCAAAGGCAAGCGGCAGGATCAGGAACCAGGGCAGGTTCAACTGCGTGCCGACCAGCGCGGCATAGGCGCCGACGGTCAGAAAGGCGGCATGGGCGAAATTGATGATCTTCATGACGCCGAACACGATCAGCAGGCCGGCGGCGATGATGAAGAGCATGGCGGCCGTCGTGACGGCATCAAGGGCGACGGTCAGCATGGTCATTTCCAGTCGAGAGGTGCGAGGCGGACTACGGTCCGCCTCGCCGTCATCATACGCGATCAGGACTTGCCCGGGCACTGTGCGCCGGGATCGACGTTCTGGAAGCTCTGGATCACCTTCACGCTGCCGTCGGCCTGGACCTGGCCGAGATACATCGTCAGCGGCGCATGGCGCTGCTTGTCCATCTTGATCGTGCCGCGCGGGCCGTCGACCGAGACCTCGGCCAACGCCTTCAGGACCTTGTCCTGGTCGGTGCTGCCGGCCTTCTCGGCCGCCGCCTTGTAGGCGTAGACCGCCTCATATTCCGGGACCGAGAGATCGTTCGGCGTCTTGAGCTCGGCACCGAACTTCTTGGCCATCGCCGCCAGGAACGTCTTGTTGGCGGGCGTGTCGATGCCGGTCACGTAGGAGGCGGAGAGGAAGATGCCGGCGGCATCAGCGCCCATGCCCTTGGCGGTGCCCTCGTCGACGGCGAGGTTGCCGTAAGGCAGGTTCACGCCGGCGGCGCGCAACTGCTTCGTCAGGGTCACGTTCGGTGCGCCGCCCGCGGTCGAGGTGATCAGCGCGTCCGCACCCGATGCCTTGAGCTTGGAGATGATCGACGTCCAGTCGGAGCCATCCATCGGCAGATATTCCTCGCCGACCACCTTGCCGCCGGTCTTCTCGATGTAGCTCTTGGTGAAGCCGAGCATGCCGCGGCCGAAGGCGTAGTCGGAGCCGATCAGGAAATAGTTCTTCGCCTTCTTCTCCTTGTTGAAGTAGTCGACGATCGGCGGCACCTGCTGGTCCGGCACCCAGGCGTTGACATACAGATAGGGGCTGCAGGACTTGCCCTCGTAGAACGAGGTGTAGATGTAGGGCGTCTTGCCGCGGGCGACGATCGGCAGGCCGGCATTGCGGGCCGCGCTGGTCTCCATCGAGATCAGCACGTTGACCTTCTTCTGGAAGATCAGTGCGTCGAATGCCTTCTGCGCGCCGGCGGCGCCCGAGGCGTCATCGGCGACCTCGAGCGCGAGCTTGCGGCCGAGCACGCCGCCCTTGGCGTTGATCTCCTCAACTGCGAGCTCGGCCGACTGCACCACCGAGGGAGCGACGACGGAGTTGGCGCCGGACAGGCCGACGGGGACGCCGATCTTGATCGGATCGGCGGCCAAAGCAGGGGAGAGTGCCGTCGCCGCAAGGGCGAGCGCCAGCGAGGTGGTGATCAAACGCAACTTCATCGATTGTCCTCCGTGAATGGTCGAAAGCTGAAAAGTCGTTGTGAAGCAGTCAGTACCAACCCCGTTTGACCTCGCTGCCGAGCATCTCGTCATAGACGTCGGAGCGGCGGTCGCGCAGGACCTGGTTGAAGGCGTTCCAGTTGCGGGCGCGGCGGGCCTCGCCGAGCGCGACGTCGGCAATCACGATCTCCTCCTTATCGCGGCTCGCGGGGCCGGCGACGGGCCAGCCGGTGTAGCTGACGATCAGGCTCTGGCCCTCGAACGGCTGGCCGCGCTCGACGCCGACGCGGTCAGCGCAGGCGATGAAGATCGAGTTGGAATGCGCCGCCGCCATCGCCAGAATGTTGGCCATGGCCTCGCGGCCCGGCACCTGGCCGGGGATCGGAACCCAGTTGGTCGGCACGCAGACGATATCGGCGCCCTGCAGCGCGTTGAGGCGATAGCTCTCCGGGAACCAGCCATCGTAGCAGATCGCCATGCCGATGCGGCCGATCTCGGTGTGGTAGACGGGGAAGCCGAGATTGCCGGGCTCGAAATACAGGTTCTCCTCGTTCCACAGGTGTACCTTGCGGAACGTGCCGATGTAGCCCTTCGGCCCGATCAGCACCGCGCTGTTGTAGAGCTTTGCGCCGTCGCGCTCGCAGATCCCGGCCACGAGATGCAGGCCGTGCTCGGCCGCGATCTCGCTCCAGGCCGTCACGGCGGGACCGCCAGGGATAGTCTCGGAGGCGGCGAAGGCCTCCTCGCGCGACTTGAACACGTAGCCGGAGGAGGCAAGCTCGGGCAGCACCACGAGGTTGGCGCCTTGCGCCACCGCCTGTTGGATCAGATCGAGGCTGTGGGCGAGGTTGGTTGCCAACTCGCCGACCATCGGCTGCATCTGGATGCAGGCGATCCGCACTTTGCTGTCGTCATCCGTCGTCAAGGCACGAGTCTCCGTTGCGTTCGCGAGGTCCGCGCGCGCCAAACAAAAAGCCCCCGACTGCGCCTTGCGGCGCAATGCGAGGGCTGCATAGCCTGATGTGAAATGGCCGACCGGCCATTGGCGGACATCCGATGTCCGCGATGGCCTCAAGTAATTCCCATGCTTGATACGAAGTCAACGCCATCGGCTGCAAAAATTTCGGGCCGCGGCTGCCCAACGCATGAGCGCGGAAACACCCGCTCAGCGCGAGGCCGGCGCATCCAGCACCCCCAGTCCTCCGAGCGTCTCCTGTGCATTGATGATGGAGATTGCGATGTCGGCCATCGCGACGCGCTTCTGCGTCGCCTGCGCGCGGATCAGCTCGTAAGCCTCGACCTCGCCGACCTGCTTCAGCCCCATCAGGATCTTCACCGCCTTGTCGACGTCGCGCCGCGCCTTCAAGGTCTCCTCGAGCTTCTGCACCTTGCCCTCGAGCCGCCGCGTATAGCCGCGCAGCGAGCGCGCCAGCACCAGCGACGACAAAATGCCGAACGATCGGATCGGCTTGTTGACGACGCCATGTGCATTGCTGTCGAGCAGTCGCTTCAGGATGGTCGGGTTCTCGTAGTCGACGATGGCGATGAAGGTGAGGGGATGATCGCTGGTGCCTTCCGGAAAGATCATCTCCTCCGAGGTCTCGATCAGCTGGAACACCGTGTCGATGTCGTGCGGGATCGCGGCCGGCGGCGGCCATACGCCGCGCACGTTGCAGCCGATGCGCTTGAGCTGGTCGATCAGCGCGTCCCCCTCGGCGTCGCGTGGATGGATCACCAGCACGCGGGCGCCGCGCAGCTCCTCGATGAGGCGGCGCACGCCGGGCTTCATGCGGTCATCCGGCCTCATGCCGACAGCGCCTCTTCGCTCAGCCAGCGGCCGCCGATCGGCGACACCGAAAGATAGGGATCGGGCTTGATCGGGCTCTTGCTCTCCCAGACGATGTCGAACTGGCCGTCGGCGCGGACGCGTCCGATCCGCGGCGTCACCCAGACATGGTTATTGTCGGGATCGATCCGGATCGGTCCTTCCGGCGCATCGAGGCTGAGGCCGAGCGCAGCTTCCACCAGCTTCTGGGTGTCGAGGCTGCCCGCCTGCGCCAGCGCCAGCGCGAACAGCTTGATCTGCGCATAGGCCGAGGCGCTCCACATGCTGACCGGCTTGTCGGGGCCGAAGGCGGCGGCGAACGCCGCCTTGAAGCGGTCGTTGCTGTCGCGCGCGAGCGTACCGAAATAGCTCGCCGCGGTGAGGTGACCCGCGCAGTATTCGGCGCCGATGGCGCGGACCTCGCCTTCAGCCATTGTGAGACTGGCGATGGGCAGCCGCTTCGGATCGAAGCCCGCCTGTGCATACATCCGGTAGAAGCGCTGCGCGGTGCGGCCGACGATGGTCGAGAACACCACGTCGGGCGCGGCGTTCCTGATGGCGTCGAGCCCGCGTGCGAGTTCGGCGTCTCCAGCCTCCATCGTCACATATTGCTCGCCGACGACGCGGCCGGCATAGGACTCGACGAGGTCGCGCATGATGCGGTTGGATTCGCGCGGGTAGATGTAGTCCGAGCCGATCATATAGACGCGCGGGCCGTGCTTGCGCACGATGTATTCGGCGAGCTGGAACGCGTTCTGGTTCGGCGCCGGTCCCGTGTAGATCACGTTCGGCGAATATTCAAAACCCTCGTAGAGCGACGGATACCAGAGCAGGCCGTTGCGACGCTCGATCGCCGGCAGCACCGCCTTGCGCTCGGCCGAGGTCGAGCAGCCGAAGATCACGGAAGCGCCGTCCTCGGTGAGCAGGCGGTCGGCGAGCTTGCGGAACGTTTCCGGCTGCGAGCCTGGATCATAGGCGATGACCTCGATCTCGCGGCCGAGCACGCCGCCGTCCCGGTTGATCTCCTGGATCGCCAGCGCGGTGCCGAAGAAGTGCTCGGACTCCGTGACCTCCATCAGGCCGCTGCGCGAGAACAGCACGCCGACGCGCCAGACATCCTTGTCGGATGATTTTGCGGCCGGTCTCGTCGTCATCATCATGCCTCCAGGTCAACGGGCCGGTCGGGCCGGCTCGGAAGCGCGGACTATTGCGGCTCGCCGTGCGGTTGGCAACCGGGGGCGGGGCCGCAGGCAGGGATCCCGATCAGGCAAGCCGCAGCATCGCCGCGACGCCAGGGCGTCCGGATCATGCGGCAGGCGGGCCCTCGTGAACCGATGAGGGCGCAGGGAATGCCGGGCGCTGGCCGCACCCATGGCCCGCCTGCAGAAAAAAAGCAGGCGGCAGTCACCACAGGTCAGCCGAGACATCCCGGCATTCCCTGCGCGGAGGTTTTAACGCTTATACGCGATCTCCCCGGGGACCGGCTTGATTGACCCCGTCGATCGCAGAGCTCATCAGGACTCCGCAACCTCCAGCCTCAGCACCGGGAGGCCAGGACCACGCGATTTCACGTCCGCGAAGCGCATCGTTCGTCCGCACACATGATGCGCGCCGATGCCCTCGCGTCCACCGCATTGCCGGTCCAACGTCTCGTGACGACGCGTACGCCCCTCATCCGGACCGGAACGCGGACCTTATACGCCTGATTTGCTGATTTTCAGAATCGTTTTATTTTTCGAGCAGGCTCTTGAAATCGGCGTTGTTGCTGGAACGGCAGACAAATTCGGCGTTCTGGAGCATGTTTTCGCCGGCAACGTCGCGTCGTGGCAGGGGCCAAAGTCGAATTCGAACGTTGACCATCTCGCGACCAGGCGGCAAACCGTCCGCTGTAGATGAAGGAACGGGTCCAAGTCATGGTCCCGGTCCGCTAGGAAAGCCAGATGCGTAGCCTCGAAGACCGAGCCCTGCTTCTCTTGCTCGTCGCGATATCGCTGATGTTCGGGTGGATCCTGCTGCCGTTCTACGGCGCGGTTCTGTGGGGCGTCGTCGGCGTCATCGTCTTCGTTCCGCTGCACCGTTGGTTGGCGCGGTCGATGCACGGCCGACACGGCCTGGCGGCGGCCGTCGTGGTGTTGATCTTCGTCGTGATCGTCATCCTTCCGCTGTCGCTGATCGGGGCGTCGCTGGCACAGGAGGCATCCGCTGTCTACAAACAGATGCAGTCCGGTCAGCTCGACATCGGACAGTATTTCCAGAAGATGCTGGCCGCGCTTCCGACATGGGTCGTCGATCTGCTCAACCGCTTCGGACTCGGCAGCCTCGCCGGAATGAAGGGCAAGCTGTCGGCCGTCCTGCTGAAGGGCAGCGAGGTCATTGCGAGCCAGGCGCTCGTGATCGGACAGGGTACGTTCGAGGTCTTCGTCAATCTGTTCATCATGGTCTATCTGCTGTTCTTCCTGCTGCGTGACGAAGAGACGCTATCCGAGCGCATCAAGAGCGCCATTCCCCTGCGCCCGGAGCAACGCGATGCGCTGCTGCGGAAGTTCACCGTGGTCATCCGCGCGACGGTGAAGGGCAGTCTGCTCGTCGCTCTGGCGCAAGGCGCGCTGGGCGGCCTGATGTTCTGGTTCCTCGGCATCAACGCGCCCCTGCTGTGGGCAGTCGTGATGGCCTTCCTGTCCTTGCTTCCGGCAGTGGGAGCGGGCCTCGTCTGGTTTCCGGTCGCGCTCTATCTTCTTGCCATCGGATCGATCTGGCAGGGTGTGGTCCTGATCGCCTATGGCGCCCTCGTCATCGGTCTCGTCGACAATGTCCTGCGTCCGATCCTGGTCGGACAGGACACCAAGATGCCCGACTATGTGGTGCTGATTTCGACATTGGGCGGGATCGAGGCATTCGGCCTCAACGGGTTCGTCATCGGGCCGGTGATCGCGGCAATGTTCATCGCGATCTGGGACATCTTCTCGACCTCGCGCTGTGAGGAGGCCTTGGCGCCGGATGCCACGCGCGGGACGGGATGAGGGGAACGCGGTGCACAATGTGGAGCGCGCATTTCATCGGGCGGATTAACGGATCGTAACCCGTCCTCTCCTAGCCATGAGGCGTTCGACGGGTTAAGTTCATTGATCCGCCGCATGCGCTCTTTACCCGTCTCCTGACGGGCGTCCACGTCCCAGACTTTCTCTTCCAGAGCGGTTCGTTGTCAGGCGCACGATGAACCATTTGGCTTCGACGGCGGTTAAACCGACGATAGCTCGTGATTTCGAACTCCTGCAGCCTGTTCGGCGGTCCGCAGGGGTCCATTTGGCCGCGGTCTCGCCATGCGCGATCGCCAAGAACACAAGGTGGAGACGACATTGCAGTTCGATCAGCCAGTCGCGATGGCGATTGTGCCGCCCAAGGACCGCGCCACGCTGCGCGCCGGCGATAACGAGGGCCGCGCCGCGGCCGATGCCCGCTACTGGATGCAGATTCTCAGCAGCTACCGCACGCCAAACCGCCTGCGCAGCGTGACCGAGCTGGTGATCACCGCCGTGCCGCTGGTGGCCCTGTGGACGGCCGCCTGGTTCGCGTTCTCGCTCGGCCATGCCTGGGCTTCGTTGCTCATCGCGATCCCCGCCGGCGGTTTCCTGGTGCGTCTGTTCATGATCCAGCACGATTGCGGCCATGGCACCTTCTTCGCCGGGCGTCAGGCGAACGACTGGGTCGGCCGTGTCCTCGGTGTGCTGACCCTGACGCCCTACGACTGGTGGCGGCGCACCCATGCGATCCACCACGCCACCAGCGGCAACCTCGATCGGCGCGGAATAGGCGACATCGATACGTTGACCGTGCGGGAATATCAGGCGCGGTCGGCCTGGGCGCGGCTGCGCTACCGGCTGTACCGCCACCCGCTGGTCATGTTCGTGGCAGGGCCTGCGTATTTGTTCTTCCTGCAGCACCGTCTGCCGTTCGGTCTCATGCGGGCCGGCTGGTCGCCCTGGATCAGCACGATGGCCACCAATTTCGGCATTGCCCTGGTGGTTGCCGGGCTGATGTGGCTCATCGGCATCCAGGCGTTCCTGGTCGTGCATCTCCCGATCATGCTGCTCGCCGCCATGGCCGGCGTGTGGCTGTTCTATGTCCAGCATCAGTTCGAGCACACCGTCTGGGAGCGGGACGAGCGCTGGACGATGCAGCAGGCCGCGCTCTACGGCAGCTCACACTACGACCTGCCGGGATGGCTGCACTGGCTGACCGCCAATATCGGCATCCACCACGTCCACCATCTCTCGAGCCGGATTCCCTATTACCGGCTGCCGGTCGTGCTGCGCGATCATCCCGAACTGCGCGAGATCGGCCGCATCACGCTGCCGGAGAGCCTGCGCTGCGTCCGGCTGGTGCTGTGGGACGAGTCGCAGCGCCGGCTGGTGTCGTTCCGCGAAGCC
>NZ_JAUHID010000009.1:0-215302 GCF_032377735.1 Bradyrhizobium sp. SZCCHNRI3043 | reverse complement strand
GACCACTGGCGGCACTTCTTCCTGATGCTCGGCACGATGTGGGGCATGATCGCCGCCACGCGCGCCCATCAGGCCGAAGCGAACCGATCCGCAGCGATCGGTGCGCACATCACCTCTTAGTCCTCCACCGCAAACGTCAGCCCGGCATTATCCACCAGCCGCTTGATCAGGCTGTCGCGGAGCGCAGCGCCCGGGGTCCAGAACCCGCCTTTCACGCCGGCGCCGTCGCGTAGCAGGCCGACGGCGCATTCACTAATCATCTTCGAGGTCGAACCGTAGCCGGGATCGCGGTTGCCCTTCACGGATGCGCGGACCTGGCGGCCGTCGGGGGCGATCGCGACGAAGAGAAGATTGTAGTAGCCGTTCTCGCGCTCCTCCTTCGAGGGACCTTCGCCCGGCTTCGGCGCGTTGGGGCCGGTTTTCTCGGCATTTGCCGCCATCACCTTCTTGGCGTTGGCCTCGCCCTTCTCGCCCGGCCCGGTCAGCACCATTTCGTCGTAGACGAAATCCTGACCGTAGGGAAAACCCATCAGCATGTTGGAGCGGTGGACGTTGCGGGTGTTGATCAGCGCCATCATGAACGGTGCCGTCCAGGACTGCAGATCTTCCTCATAGACGGGCTTGTTGCCCGACGGCTGCTTCGGGCCCTTGAAGCCGGGCGTCAGGGCGAACGAGTCCTTGAGGATCGCTACCAGGCTCAGATCCTTGGCGACCGCATCGAAGGTCGCCTTGGCGCTCGCCGCGGTGCCGCCCGAGAGCGTGCCGCTCATGCCGCGGACGCGGCCCTTCACGCGCGACGCTGCGGCGCCGAGCACCTTCTTGGCCTGCTGCTGCACGAAATAGACGCCGAGCTCGAACGGCACGGAATCAAAGCCGCAGGAGAACACGATGCGCGCGCCGCTGTTCTCGGCGGTGGCCTGATGCTTGTCGATCATCTGCCGCATCCACACCGGCTCGCCGCACAGATCGACATAGTCGGTGCCGGTTTCGGCGCAGGCCGCGACGAGCTCGTTGCCATAAAGCTGATAGGGACCGACGGTGGTCAGCACCAGCCTGGTCTGCGCCACCATCGCCTGCAGTGACGCGGGATCGGAGGCATCGGCCGCAATCAGCGGCGTCTCCGCGGGCGCGCCGATCGCATCGCGCACGGCCGCGAGCTTGTCGAGGCTGCGGCCGGCCATCGCCCAGCGTAGCGAGCTGTCGCCGCGATATTGCGTGGTCAGGTATTCGGCGACGAGCTGACCGGTGAAGCCGGTGGCGCCATAGACGATGATGTCGAATTTGGATGACGTCATTCTTGTTCCCTAGATCTGCTGCAAATGAGTTGCTCCGTCATTGCGAGGAGCGCTTGCGACGAAGCAATCCAGACTGTCTCTGCTGAAGGACTCTGGATTGCTTCGCTGCGCTCGCAATGACGATCACCTATTTCTTCCCATACGACACGCTCATGCCGGCGCGGACGTCGTTCTGGATGCCGTAGGGCGCGATCGGATAGCGCAGGCCGTTTTTGGCGAGCTGTTTCATGCCGGTGATCGCCCTGGCAAGATCGGCCGGCTTCAGCGCCATCAACATCTCCTCATCCGGCACGCCGCCATAGCGGCGCTCGGCGAAGCACGGCAGCGACAGGCTCGGCTCGCCGGTCTTCAGCGCGCGGCCCCAGGAGTCGGCGCAGGCGGTCTCGCCGACGACGCCCCATTCGAACTTCTTGTAGCCTGTATATTGCAGGCCGTTGATCAGGATGATCATCTGTCCCGGCGTCGCATAGACGAGGCAGATGTCCGGCGGATCGAGCCGGCCGCTCGAAAGCGGGCTGACCGCCATGGCCTGGTAGCGGCCGAACGGCACGACGTCGAGCGCCTCCTGTCGCTTGCGCGCATCTTCGGCGGTGCCGTGCCAGACGCCGACATAGTTCGCACCCTCGAGCCAGGTCTCGTCCTGCGGGCCGAGCCCGATCACGGCGCGGCACTGCGCGCCGACGAGATCGTCACCGGTGATGCCGACGGTCCAGCCGAGCCGCGCCGCCATGCTGACGATCTGGTCGGTGGTGTGCACCGCGTTGGGACGGCGGATCTTCTCGATCGCTGCCATGTCCTCGACGCGGGCGAACATTTTGATGCCGATCACGGTCGTCTTCAGCCGCAGCAGGCTGTTGAGATCGGCCACCATGGCCGCCAGATCCAGCCTGTCCGGCGCGCTCGGCTGTTGCATGTGGCGTTCCCCTCTGCCGCACCCATCGGATGGCGCGATCCGTGCGTTCGATGTCGGGCGCTTGTTAATGCCTTGCACCGGCCGAGGCCAGTATTTCTGCGCGCCGCGCTCGCACGCCATACCATGATCCTTCTCGATGTCCCTAGAATCACTTATGAATTTTTGATCCTCGGACAGGGCCCCGCGATGAGCCAGCGCGACCGGAAAGATGGCGCGACAAGCGCGAAGGCCGGCCCCGGCGGAGCGCCGGTGCTGTCGCCGGCCGCGCTCTACGAGGCCGGGCTGCATCACCTCGGCGCCGGCCAGCTGCTCGATGCGCAGATGTGCTGCGAGCAGGCGCTGGCGGCCGACCCGAACCACGCCGACAGCCTCGCGCTGCTGGGCATCATCGCACTGCAGACCGGTCAGCACGACCACGCCGTGGCGTGGTTCTCGCGCGCAATCCGGCAAACGCCGAAGATCGACTATCTCACCAGCCTCGGCTTCACCCTGAAGCAGATGGGCCGGCTCGACGACGCACTCGCGGTGTTCGACAAGGCGATCCAGCTCAAGCCCGATGAGGCCGAATTGTGGAAGCATATGGGCGGCGTGTTGCTGGCGCTCGACCGCGGGGCAGAGGCGCTGCTGAGCTATCAGCACGCGCTGACGATCGATCCCGCCCACCGTGAGGCTGCGTTCCAGAGCGGCCTGCTGCTGCATCAGCAGCAGCGCTACGAGGAGGCGGTGCGGGCCTTCGGCGTCTGCCTGACGCAGCAGCCCGACGACCTGCAGTCGCTGCAGATGCGCGCCCGGTGCGTTCGCGAGCTCAAGCTCTACGACGACTATCTGGCCGATTGCGAACGCGCGCATGCGCTGGCGCCGACAGAGCCGATGGTCTGCAACAATCTCGGTGATGCCTTTGTCTGTCTCGGCCGCAGCGCGGAGGCGCTGTCGTGGTTCGATCAGGCTCTGGCGTTGCGGCCGGACTTCGTCGAGGTGCTGCTCAACAAGGGTTTTGCGCTGCTGCAGCTGCTGCGTTTCGAGGATGCTGCTGCCGTCTACCGGCAGATTCTCGCGCTCGTCCCCGATCATCCCAAGGCGGCGTGGCAGCTCGCGCATATCGAGCTGCAGTGCGGCGACTTCGTCTCCGGCTGGGCCCGGCGCGAGGCCCGCTGGGCCATGCCGGATTTCTCGATCGACTATCCGCGCTTTGCCGAGTCCAAATGGCTGGGCCACGAGGACATCGCCGGCAAGACCCTCCTCATCGAGGAGGACGAGGGTTTCGGCGACACCATCCAGTTCGCCCGCTACGTGCCGATGGTCGCCGCGCGCGGCGCCAAGGTGATCCTGGTGGTGCGGGAGGCGCTGCGGCCGCTGATGGCCGGCATCGACGGCGTGACGCAATGCCTCGCCTACGCACCGGACCTGAAGCGGCCGGTCTTCGACATGCACTGCCCGGTGATGAGCCTGCCGCTGGCCTTCGGCACCACGCTCGATACCATTCCACCGCCAAGCTATCTCCCGCCACTGCCGGCCGAGCGCATCGCGGCCTGGGAGCGGCGGCTCCGAGCGCATGACCGGCTGCGGGTCGGTCTCGTCTGGTCCGGCAATCCGCATCAGGGCAACGATCGCAACCGCTCGATGCCGCTTGCGACCCTGCTGCCGCTGCTCGATCTCGGGGCGGATTTCATCAGCCTGCAAAAAGAGCTGCGGCCAGCCGACAAGGCCGTGCTGGCGCAGCAGAGCGGCATCCGCGACCTCACCGTCGAATTGACCGACTTCGTCGAGACCGCGGCGCTGATCTCCTGCCTCGACGTCGTCGTCACTGTGTGCACCAGCGTCGCGCATCTCGCCGCCACGCTGGGACGTCCGACCTGGATCATGCTGCCCCATCTCGCCGACTGGCGCTGGCTGCGCGATCGCGACGACAGCCCGTGGTATCCGAGCGCGCGGCTGTTCCGGCAGGACGCGAGCTGCCGCTACGAGCCGGTGGTCGAGCGCGTGCGCGGCGAGCTGGCGGCAAAGGCGGCGGGCTTCAGCAAGACGATTGCCTAGGCCGGTCCCGGAAACAGATCGTCGATGCGGCCGCGCAGGCGGTAGGCCACGAGCCCGACCCATTCGCGCACGGCGATGTCGGCGCGGCGCAGTCCGAGCAGCGAGATGCCGTCGAAGTCGAGCACGCGGCCGACGCGCCAGTCCACGGGATAGGGCTCGACCGGGAAGCCGGCCTTGCGGAACAGCCCCACCGAGCGCGGCATATGATAGGCCGAGGTCACCAGCAGCCAGCGCTCGCCCGGCTTCGGAGAGATCATCGCCTTGGAGAAGATCGCATTCTCGTAGGTGTTGCGCGACTGCCGCTCCAGCAACAGCCGCTCCCTGGGCACGCCGAGGCTGAGCAGGATCTCGGCGCCGACATCGGCCTCCTTGGCCTCTGTCGCGATCAGGTTGGCGCTGCCGCCGGTGAACAGGATGCGCGCATTCGGGTAGCGCCGCGCCAGCGCGGCGGCCTGGATCACCCGGTCGGCGCCCGCCACCGTCACCGGCATGCCGTACATGACCGACAGGTCGGAATCGACGGGACCGCCAAGCACGATGATGCCGTCCGGCGCGCCGTTCGCCGGGTCCCATTTCGGAAACCGGCTCTCCAGCGGATAGAGCATCAGGCTGCCGAGCGGCGTCAGGCCCACGATCGCCAGCAGCAGCATGGCCGAGACGACCAGCCTGCGCCCCAGCACGGCAAACCGGGTCAGCATGAGGATGGCGCCGAGCAGGCCCAGCGCGATCATGAAATTGGTCGGCAGCGCCAGCAGGCCGAGCGTCTTCGACAGGACAAAGAACATTGCGAGCTCCGGCGCGGGGTGAGGTGCCACGGCCGCCCTCATACACGACAGCCGCCATGCGTCGCCATCTCTCTGCGGCGGCCAGCAGATGCGCTATGCTCGGTCCCGAACCGGTACGAATGAGAGGACCATGGCCCATCACCATCTGCACGCGAGCCCCGAGACCTGCCATTGGGGCTTCTTCGAATCCCGGCTGAAGCCGGTGCTCACGATCGACAGCGGTGACGAGGTCACGATCGATTCGATCAGCGGCGGGCCCGACGTGGTGCCCGACACCAGCAAATTCCACGTGCCGCCGGAATTGTTCGACGTCCACGCCCGCAGCGAGCGCATGGTGCCCGGCCACATCCTGACCGGCCCGATCGCGGTCAAGGGCGCGGAGGTCGGCGACGTGCTCGAGGTCGACATCCTCGACGTCCAGCTGCGGCAGGACTGGGGCTACAATTTCATCCGGCCGCTGGCCGGCACCCTGCCCGACGATTTCCACGAGAGCCGGCTGATGAACATCCCCCTCGACAAGACCAGGATGGTCGGCAAGATGCCGTGGGGGCTGGAGCTGCCGCTGGCGCCGTTCTTCGGCGTGATGGGCGTGGCGCCGCCGCCGGCCTGGGGCCGGATCACATCGCTGATCCCGCGGGCGATGGGCGGCAATCTCGACAACAAGGAGCTTAGGCCGGGCGCCAAGCTGTATCTGCCGGTGTTCGTGCCGGGCGCGCTGTTCTCCTGCGGAGACGGCCATGGCGTGCAGGGCGACGGCGAGGTCTGCGTCACCGCGATCGAGACCGCGCTGCAGGGCCGTTTCCGTCTCACCGTGCGCAAGGATCTCAAGTTCGACTATCCGCGCGCCGAGACGGCGACGCACTACATGACGATGGCGATGGACCCCGACCTCGACCAATGCGTGGTGCGTGCGCTGCGCGACATGATCGTGCTGCTGGGCGAGAAGCGCAATCTGTCGCGCGAGGACGCCTACACGCTGTGCAGCCTCGCCGCCGATCTGCGGGTGACCCAGACCGTCAATGGCTCCAAGGGCATTCATTGCATGATCGCGAAGGCCGTCGTGCACGGGTGAAGATGGTCAGATCTGCGCAAACCAACAGCTCCCTGGGGCTATGGGTCCCGGGTCGGCGCCAGGTCGCCGCTGACGCGTCGTGGCTTGCCCGGGACGACAACGGAGAATGAGGCGAGAGCGGAGCAACTCAGGGACAAGCGTCCGCAATCCCGCGGCAGGTCATGCCCGAGCTCTGTTGCAGCATCTCACCCTCTGAAAGGTCGGAGGGCGCAGGGAAGGCCAGGCGTCGGCTGACGCCTGCGGCCCGCCTGCGAGAAAAAATGCAGGCGGCAGGTACCACAGGTGCAGCCGAGAAACGCCCGGCCTTCCCTGCGCGATGGTCTTCACGCTTATACGCAGTCTGCCTGGTGCGCCGGGCTTGTTGGCCACCATACGCGATGATGCGCTTTCGCGTACCACCGCGGGGACACCAGCATCGGGGTGTCAGCACGCTGCGACTTCACGTCCGCGCCGAGTCGTTCGTCCGCGCGACCATAAGGACACGCTGCGCTCCATCGCGGCCATCGCTCCCCGCCTCGCGTGTCGTGACGATCGCGCGCAACGCCCCTCCGGCTGAGGCGGGATGGCGACACTAAAGCACAATTTCCGGAAAAGCGAAAGAGATATTTCTGGAATGACGAATTTTCTCGCGGTGGCCGCGATGACCGTCCGCCTGCTCTGCAAAAATTTCAGCCAGGGCTCCCCAACCAGGCACCGTGGCACAACGGTGGTTGAAGAGACTGTCGGACACCGCGGCTCACGCGAATCTTCTCGGCCCGTGCTTCGCCATCGGATTCCGGCCCCGGACTCGCCGAGCGGGCGGAGAGTCACCGTCGCGACCGGCCCGGTCCGTCATATTTCCATAAAATTCAATATCTTAACCAGTTATCCCCAAGCCGCTGTACAACCTATTGGATTCCTAATAGAGTCTAAAAAGTTACTTTTCTGTACACCGGTTACGGACTAGCTTTTAGGCATGGCGACGGAAAAAGCCGAAACTGACCGCATCCCCGTAACCCTAGCCCTGGCAACCATCGGCTATCTCGAAAAGCTCGTGAAACAGGGAACCCACGGCACCAGCGTTCCGGGTGTCTGCAGGACGTTGATTGAAGAAGGCATCCGGCTCGCCATCAAGGATGGGCTGCTGTCGATTCGCGACAACGGACGGGCGTAAGCTAGGGACACGCAACGCGGACAACAGTTTTCGGTGCAGCCGTCGGCCAGGACGATCCAGGACGGATCAAACTTGGAAGCGACAACAATGCCCGCCGAACGACAGACACTCCCCACCTGGACCGAGGAACGGCTCCAGGCCCTGAAGCAGCACTTTGAGGCCGGGCTGACCTGCCGAGAGATCGCCGCCGAGCTCGGCGTCAGCCGCAACGCCGTGATCGGCAAGATCTCCCGCCTGGCGCTGACGCGCGACAATGGCGGCGACACCAGGCGCGTGGTGCGCGCCGAGACGACACGCGATGGCGCACGCCGTCCCGTGCCGAAGCTGCGCCGCCGCATCCTGCGCGCGGTCCAGAACGATCCGCAGCCTGCGATCGTCGAGGAACCGGTCGGCACCGTCGTGAATGGCTGCTCGCTGTTCGAGCTCTCCAAGGAACGCTGCCGCTGGCCGATCTCGACGCCCGGCGCGGATGATTTCTGCTTCTGCGGATCGAAGCCGATCGAGGGGCTGCCGTATTGCCCGAGCCATACGCGAATGGCGTACCGGGTGGCGTCGTCGCGGTAATGAGGGCGGCGTAGCAAAGATCCTACGAGCTTAACGGCTTTCACGCTTTGCCTAGTCTCCGCATTTTGCGGGGACGGCGCGGCGGCCTCGTCTCCCCTCCCCTCGCGGGGAGGGGTCGGGGGTGGGGGTCCACGCGCGCTGAATTTCGTGAAGTACACCTTCGATGTTTCCCAGGACATCGCTGTTCCAGAAGCGCATCACCCCGATATCCCAACGCCTCGATCTTCCGCGTGCGGGCCGCGTCTTCCTCCTGCTGCCAATCATGTTGGTCTCCATCAACTTCGATAACTAATTTGGCCTTGCGGCTGACGAAGTCGACGATGAAGGGCCCAATCTGAGCCTGACGGCGGAAGTGAGAACCGGCCAGATCGAGATCGTGGCGAAGACGTTGCCAGAGGATCCGCTCGGCCTCGGTGGGCTCGGCGCGCATCCGGCGGGCGAATGTTTGCTGGCGATCATCCATGGCGGAAAATCTCATCACACGCAGCGCGACTCGTGGACCCCCACCCCCGACCCCTCCCCGCAAGGGGGAGGGGGCTCACCGTCTCCGGGGCGAGAGATTCCGTCCCAACTCCCCAACTGAACCAATAGGACCGCCCCTACCCCAGCTTCCACCCAGCCTCCTGCGCGAAGCGCTGGAAGAATTCCGGCTCGTAGGCCTGCTCCGGCGACTGGCGGACGCGCAAGTCCAGCAGCTTGGCGTCCTCGCCCACCAGAATCCGCCACTGCTCGGCCTTGACGCCGTCGAGGATGATCTTGGCGGCCTGCGCCGCCGTGGTCGGGGCGTCCTCGAGGAAGCTGCGGGCGCGCTCGCGGGCGGCAGCCTGGATGTCGGCGTCGCTCATGGCGGCGACGTCGATGCCCATGCCCTGCATGCGCTGGCGGGCCAGGATGATCTCGGTCTCGCTGAGCTCGTCGGACTCGGTGCCGCTCTGCACCTTGCGCGAGTTGGAGACGATCGAGGTGCCGATATGGCCGGGCATCACCACGGAGCATTTGATGTGCGGCGCGTTGAGGCGGAGGTCGTTGATCAGCGCTTCGGTAAAACCCTTCACCGCGAATTTCGCGGCGCTGTAGGCGGTGTGCGAGACGCCCATGCCGACCGAGGCCCAGAAGCCGTTGACGCTCGAGGTGTTGACGATATGCGCCTCGTCCGCCTTCAGCAGCATCGGCAGGAAGGTGCGGACGCCGAGATAGACGCCGCCCCAGCAGATGTTGAAGGTGCGCTCCCACTGCTCGCGGCTGTTGGTGAACAGGCTGCCGCCGCCGCCGATGCCGGCATTGTTGAACAGCAGATGGATCTTGTCGGTGGCCTGCTGCTCGGCGAGCTCGTCGCGAAAGCGTTGGAGCTGCGCTTCGATCGAGACGTCGGCGACATGGGTGGTGACGCGCAGGCCCTGCGGCAGCTTCTCGGCCTCGCACAGCCGCTTGGTCTCGGCCATCGCCTCGACCGAGACGTCGCACATCGCGACGTTGCAGCCCTCGGCCACGAGCTGGCGGGCAAGCTCGCGGCCCATGCCCGTGCCGCCTCCGGTGATCACGGCGATCCTGCCGGCGAAATCCTTCATCAATGCTCTTCCTTCCCTGCTGCGGGCGCAGCCCTGCCGCCCGGCCACTTCCTCGTTCTCTTCGCGGAACGCGTCCCGAGCTTAGGTCGTTTCGCGGGCCTGACCAGAGGGGATGTCGGGGATTTGCGTTGCAGCGCATGCAACGAAGATTTCAGCTTGGGGTTGAACCTTTCCAAGGGGTGTCCGACTTATCCCACGGGGAGGCAGGCTCGAGGAGGTTCGCATGGCGTACCAACAGGGGCACTGGCAGGAGGAAGGCTGGCGCGACACGATGGTCGATCCCGCGGGATCGGACGACGGCGCCTATGTGACGGGCTGGACGATCAGCGGGCTCGCTGTGATCGGCACCATCGTCGCGGTCTGGCTGCTCGGGATCTGAGACCCCAGACAGTCTGCAGCAGATATGAAAAGGGCTCGCTCACCGGCGAACAGCCTGCGGAGGACGATGCGCCACCGCTCCTCCTCACTGCGACATTCGTTCTGCCTCGCTTTGAGCTGGCGGCCGCCGCCGCGTCGCAGCCTCCGGCTCGCGGGCACGGTTGGCGCCGGTCCCACGCGGCCGAACTCATTGCATACAATTGAAGTCGATTGATTATTTTATAGGCTGAAACCGAGCAGGGAATTCGTCTGCCTAAGCTCCGATCATCTGCAAAATGGCGCCATTTCAACGACTTGGTGCGCCTGCCTGCCCGCACGCCGCTGGCACAAAGCTTGCGATCACTCCCTTTCGAGGCTCCGCCGTGCCGGTGAAGCCGTGATGACAGCGCGGGCGGATCGACCCGCCGAGGGAGCTCACCAATGGACTTTGGCAGGATTTCACGACGGCATCTGTTGCAGGGTGGCGCGGCGCTGACGCTCGGCGCAGCCGCGGGCCTGCGGCCGGCCTTCGCGGCGGAGACGACGATCGGCTTCATCTATGTCGGCTCGCGCGACGACTACGGCTACAACCAGGCGCATGCGCAAGGTGCAGCGGCGCTGAAGAAACTGCCTGGGCTGAAGGTCATCGAAGAGGAGAAGGTGCCGGAGACCGACGCGGTCGAGAAGACGATCGAGTCGATGATCAATCTCGACGGCGCCACGCTGCTGTTCCCGACGTCGTTCGGCTACTACAATCCGCAC
This sequence comes from Bradyrhizobium sp. SZCCHNRI3043, assembly GCF_032377735.1. Taxonomy (NCBI): domain Bacteria; kingdom Pseudomonadati; phylum Pseudomonadota; class Alphaproteobacteria; order Hyphomicrobiales; family Nitrobacteraceae; genus Bradyrhizobium; species Bradyrhizobium sp. SZCCHNRI3043. Next base: position 204,799 of record NZ_JAUHID010000009.1, on the reverse strand, counting down.
ATGATCAAGATGGCCGCGAAGTACCCGAAGCTGCGCTTCGAGCACTGCGGCGGCCTGTGGAGCGAGAAGGACCCGAAGAACGCTGGCTCCTATTTCGGCTATATCGATGAGGCGCAATACATCGCCGGCATCGTCGCCGGCTATACGAGCAAGAGCGGCAAGCTCGGCTTCGTCGCGGCCAAGCCGATCCCGCAGGTCCTGCGCAACATCAACGCCTTCACGCTCGGCGCGCAGCTCGCGAACCCGAAGGCCACCACGCAGGTGATCTTCACCGGCGACTGGTCGATGCCGGTCAAGGAGGCCGAGGCCACCAACAGCCTGATCGACCAGGGCGTGGACGTCCTGACCTGCCATGTCGACGGTCCCAAGACGATGGTGGAGAATGCCGCGCGCCGCGGCGCCTTCGTCACCGGCTATCACGTCAACCAGTCGCCGCTGGCGCCGAAGGCCTATCTCACCGGCGCCGAATGGAATTGGGAGGCGCTATATCCGAAGTTCGTCAAGATGCTGGCCGCCGGCGAGAGCATCCCGAACTTCTATCGCGGCGGCCTCAAGGAAGAGGTGGTCAAGATCTCGCCCTATGGCGAGGCGGTCTCCGAGCAGGCGCGCAAGCACGCCGACGAGATCAAGGCCAAATTCCTCGGCGACGGCTACACCATCTTCAAGGGTCCGCTTCTCGACAACAAGGGCAAGACCGTGATCACCGCCGGCACCGAGCGCGGCCAGAAGGACCCGGAGCTGGAGAAGATGGACTATCTGGTCGAGGGCGTGATCGGAGCCACGTCGTGACATCAGAGGCGGCCGATCCGGTTGATGCGGCCGCCATCGCGCCGGCCGCCGACGCAGGTTTCCTGCAACGTTACGGCGGGAGCATCGAGTACATATTGATCCCGAGCGCGGCGCTTGTCGCCGCGCTCATCGTGTTCGGCATCTTCGTCGCCCTGTTCGGCAAGAACCCGCTCGATCTCTACTGGTACATGTATTACGGCGCCTTCGGCACCTGGTTCTCCTGGCAGAACACCCTGACGCGGGCAGCTCCCTTGATCCTGACGGCGCTGTGCACCGCCCTGCCCGCGCAATTGGGCATGGTGATCATCGGCGGCGAAGGCGCGCTGCTGATCGGCGCGCTGTCGGCGACCTCGGCGGCCCTGGCGCTGCAGGGCATGCCGCCGCTCGTGGTGCAGATCGCGATGGTGATCGCCGGCATGACTGGCGGCGGTTTGTGGATCCTGCTGTCCGGGGCCTTGCGGCAGTATCGCGGTGTCAACGAGACGATCTCGAGCCTGCTGCTGGTCTACATCGCGCTCGCGATCCTCAATCATCTCGTCGAAGGCGCGATGCGCGATCCGGCGAGCCTCAACAAGCCGTCGACGCGTGAGATCGGCGCGGCCAACATGATCGGCAGCATTCCCGGCACCGACGTGCACTGGGGCCTGGTGTTCGGCCTGATTGCCGCCATCGCGGCCTATGGGCTGATCTACCACACCACCTTCGGCTTTGCCGCGCGCGTCGCCGGCGGCAACATCCGCGCCGCCAAGATCGTCGGTCTGTCGGTCGGCAAATTGATCCTCACCGTCTGCTTCCTCGCCGGCGCCTGCGCCGGGCTGGCCGGCATGGTCGAGGTCGCCGCCGTGCAGGGCCGCACCAACGCCAATCTCGCCGTCGGCTACGGTTTCACCGGCATTCTGGTCGCGTTCCTGGCACGGCAGAATCCGCTCGCCATCATTCCGGTCGCGATCCTGCTCGGCGGCATCAATGCGTCGGGCGGCCTGCTGCAGCGCCGGCTCGGCCTGCCCGACGCCTCTGTGCTGGTGCTGCAGGGCATCATCTTCATCTCGGTGCTGGCGAGCGACGCGCTCTACGGCCGCATCGGTTTCCTCAAAGGAAAGTCCTGATCCATGGCTGACGGCAATATCGGGCTCTGGACCGTGCCGCTCGCGGTGCTCGGCGGCGCCATCCGCGTCTCCACGCCCTTCCTGTTCGTGAGCCTCGGCGAATGCATCACCGAGCGTTCGGGCCGCATCAATCTCGGCCTCGAGGGCACCCTGGTGATGGGCGCAATGAGCGCCTATGGCATCTCCTATCTCACGGGATCGCCGTGGGCAGGCGTGCTCGCCGCTGGCCTCACCGGCGCGCTGCTCGGCGCGCTCCACGCCGGCATCTGCTCGCTGCCGCGCGTCAACGACGTCGCGGTAGGAATCTCGCTGATGCTGTTCGGCACCGGCCTCGCCTTCTTCCTCGGCAAGCCGCTGATCGAGCCCACCGCCGCGCGGCTGCCGGCGATCGATTTCGGCTGGTGGAGCGACGTGGCGCAGGTTCGCGCCGCGCTGCGCATCAACGTGCTGTTCCTGCTTGGCGTGGCACTCGCGCCGTTGCTGCTGTGGGCATTCAAGACCACGCGCTGGGGCCTCCTGATCCGCACCGCCGGCGAGAGCGCCGACGCGGCGCGGGCGATGGGCCATTCGGTGCTGATGATCCGACTGCGCGCCACCATGGCCGGCGGCTTCCTCGCCGGCATCGGCGGCTCGTTCCTGTCGCTGTTCTATCCCGGCAGCTGGAACGAGGGCTTGTCGTCGGGACAAGGCATCACGGCGGTGGCGCTGGTGATCTTCGCACGCTGGGACCCGATGCTGTGCCTGTGGGCCTCGCTGGTTTTCGGCGGTGCTGCCGCGCTCGGACCGGCGCTGCAATCGGTCGGCGTCACCTCCGGCTATCATTTGTTCAACGCCGCGCCCTACATCCTGACGCTTCTCATCATGATCATCACCTGCTCGCCGAAACGCACCCTGAGCGGCGCGCCGGCCGAACTGTCGATCACGCGGTGATGCGAGCGGCGATGCGATGCACGTTGAAGCAGACAATCTTTGTGCGGCCATCCTTCGAGACGGCCGCCTGCGGCGGCCTCCTCAGGATGAGGAGTCTTTGTGAGGCAACGAGAAACCTAACCCTCATGGTGAGGAGCGTCGCCCTTGCGACGCGTCTCGAACCATGAGGCCCCAGACGGCGCCGCAACGCCAAGTACCGATGGCCTCGAACTTTATTGGAGCCCAACCATGACCGCGCGCACCATCCGCTCCGAGCCCTATGCCTGGCCGTATAACGGCGATCTGCGCCCCGAAAACACCGCGCTGATCGTGATCGACATGCAGACCGACTTCTGCGGCGTCGGCGGCTATGTCGACAAGATGGGCTATGACCTCTCCTTGACCCGCGCCCCCATCGAGCCGATCAAGACGGTGCTCACGGTGATGCGCGCGCAGGGCTTCTGCATCATCCACACCCGCGAGGGCCACCGCACTGATCTGTCAGATCTGCCGGCGAATAAGCGTTGGCGCTCGCAACAGATCGGCGCAGGGATCGGCGACCCTGGCCCCTGCGGCCGCATCCTGGTGCGCGGCGAGCCGGGCTGGGAGATCATTCCCGAGCTGGCCCCGGCTCCGGGGGAGATCGTGAACGACAAGCCCGGCAAGGGCTCGTTCTGTGCGACCGATCTGGAGCTGATCCTGCGCCTGAAGGGCATCCAAAACATCGTGCTGACCGGCATCACGACCGACGTCTGCGTCCACACCACGATGCGCGAGGCCAATGATCGCGGCTTCGAATGCGTGCTGCTGTCGGACTGCTGCGGCGCCACCGACAAGGGCAATCACGACCACGCACTGAAGATGATCAAGATGCAGGGCGGCGTGTTCGGCGCGGTCGCGACCTCGTCGGCGCTGATCGAGGCGCTGTCGTGATCGGCGACGATCCGACGCCTGCGGGGGCATTCGGGGTCGAAGCGATCGCGATGACGATGCGCTTCGGCGCGTTCACCGCGCTCGACAATGTCGAGCTGAAGGTCAAGCCCGGCTCGTTCCACGCGCTGCTCGGCGAGAACGGCGCCGGCAAGTCGACGCTGGTCAAATGCATCATGGGCTACTACCGCCCGACCGAGGGCGACGTGCTGATCGGCGAGCGCGAACGGGAGATCAACAATCCCAAGGACGCGCATGCGCTCGGCCTCGGCATGGTCTACCAGCACTTCACGCTGGTACCGGCGATGACGGTGGCCGAGAACCTGGTGCTGGCGCGTGACGACATACCGGCGGTGGTCAACTGGGCCAAGGAGAGGAAGGAGCTGGAGGCCTTCTTGGCGCGCATGCCGTTCCGCGTGCCGCTCGACGCCAAGGTGTCGGACATCTCCGCCGGCGAGCGGCAGAAATGCGAGATCCTCAAGCAGCTCTATCTCAAGCGGCGCTTCCTGATCCTGGACGAGCCGACCTCGGTGCTGACGCCGCGCGAGGCGGATGAAGTCCTGGGCATGCTGCGCAAGATGGTCGAGGCCGGCGAGCTGACCATCCTGATGATCACCCACAAATTCCGCGAGGTGATGGCGTTCGCCGACGAGGTCACAATCCTCCGGCGCGGCAAGCTCGCCGGCCGCGGCAAGGTCTCCGAGCTCACGCCCGACGATATGGCGCGGATGATGATCGGCGCCGAGCAGCTCACCGTTCAGCCGGCGCGCTCCGGCGAGGCCGGCGTGGTCAGGCTCGAGGTCGACAAGCTGGTGGCACGCGACGATGCCGGCGGAGTAGCCGTCCATGATCTGTCGCTGACCGTGCGCGCCGGCGAGATCGTCGGCATCGCCGGCGTCTCCGGCAACGGCCAGCGCCAGCTGGTCGAGGTGCTTGCCGGCCAGCGTGAGGCCGAGAGCGGCGCTGTCCGTGTCTCCGGCCAATCCTATTCCGCGAGCCGCGAGGAGATGCGGCGCCACAAGATGTCGCTGCTGCCCGAGGAGCCGCTGAAGAACGCCTGCGTCGGCGGCATGAGCGTCGCCGACAACATCGCGCTGCGCGAGTTCGACCGCGCTCCGTTCGCCCGCGGTGGCTGGTGGCTGAACAAGTCCGCCTTCCGAAAGGACGCGACCGCCAAGATCAACCGCTACAAGATCAAGACCCGCACGCCGGATACGCCGATCTCGGCACTGTCGGGCGGCAACGTGCAGCGCGCCGTCCTGGCGCGCGAGCTCGGCCACGACGTCGAAGTGCTGATCGCCGCCAATCCGTGCTTCGGCCTCGACTTCGCGGCGGTGGCGCAGATCCATGCCGAGATCATGGCCGCCCGCAACCGCGGCGCCGCGGTGCTGCTGGTCAGCGAGGATCTCGACGAGCTGCTCGAACTCTCGGACCGCCTGGTCGTGATTTTCCACGGCCAGCTCGTCTACGAGACCCGCGCCGGCGAAGCCGACCTGACCGAGATCGGCCGCCACATGGCGGGACATTGAGCCGCACGCGGATAAACGACCTCAACGTGTTGACGACTAATTCATCCCGCCACGGTAACATGACCCTCGGCGGGTTCTTATTCGGCTTTTGATACGCCGCGCCTGCCGGCATTTTCGTTATTGTGTTTCAAACCCTTGGATAGCAGGTCGATCTCATGAAGGCCTATTTCATCGGCGGCGGCATCGGCTCGCTCTCGGGCGCAGCATTCATGATCCGCGACGGCGGCGTCCCCGGTCAGGACATCACCATTTTCGAGAAGCGCCTGCCCTATGGCGGCAGCCTCGACGGCACCAGGCTTGCCGACGGCTCCTACTCCATGCGCGGCGGACGCATGCTGACGACCGAACAATACGAATGCACCTGGGACCTGCTGTCGACGATTCCCAGCTACTCACGGCCCGAGGAGAACATCCTCGGCGAAACCGTCGCCTTCAACGAGCTCCACGTCACGCACGCGCAGGCGCGGCTGGTCGATGCCAACCGGCACAAGATCGACGTCTCCACCATGGGATTCTCGATGCAGGATCGCATCGAGCTGACGAGGCTCACGGAGACTTCCGAGGAGAAGCTCGGCAATTCGCTGATCTCGGACTGGCTGTCGCCGCCGTTCTTCACCACCAATTTCTGGTACATGTGGCAGACGACCTTCGCCTTCCAGACCTGGCACAGCGCCGTCGAGTTCAGGCGCTATCTGCGGCGCTTCATGAACGAATTCCCGATGATGAATACGCTCGGCGGCGTCAAGCGGACCGTCTACAACCAGTATGACTCGATCGTGCTGCCGCTGGTGCGCTGGCTCGAGGATCGCGGCGTCAACTTCGTCGGCGGCGCCGACGTCGAGGACATCGAGATCGTCACCACGGACGGCCGCCACCGCGCGACCCGGCTCGTGCTCAATCAGGACGGCGCACGCCGCAGCATCGATCTCGCGAGCGACGATCTCGTGTTCTACACCGCGGGCTCGATGACCGACGCGACCAGCCTCGGCAGCCATGACAGCGCGCCGAAGCCGCTTACCAAAGCCGACAGCCATGGCTGGACCTTGTGGGAGAAGCTCGCGGCCGGCCGGCCCGAGTTCGGCAATCCCGCCGTGTTCAACGCGTGCATCCCGGAGTCGAGCTTCGAATCCTTCACGGTGACCTGCCGCAATCCACGTTTCTTCGACGCGATGCAGGCCTTCAGCGGCAACGTCGCCGGCACCGGCGGCCTCGTGACCTTCACCGACTCGAACTGGCGCATGTCGATCGTGCTCTATACCCAGCCGTACTTTCCGAACCAGCCTGACGACATCCAGATCTTCTGGGGCTACGGCCTGTTTCCCGATCGCGTCGGCAATTTCGTGCCCAGGCCGATGTCCGAGTGCAGCGGCGCCGATATCCTGAAGGAACTATGCGGGCACCTGCGCTTTCCGCTCTCGGTGTTCGCCGACGCGAGCTGCGTGCCGTGCTGGATGCCGTACATCATGAGCATGTTCATGCCGCGCAGCTATGGCGACCGGCCGCTGCCCGTGCCGCTCACCTCGCAGAATCTCGCCTTCATCGGCCAATATGTCGAGCTGCCCGAAGACGCCGTTTTCACGATCGAATATTCGGTGCGCGCGGCTATGCATGCGGTCTATCAGCTTTTGAAGATCGACCGTGCCATTCCGCCGGTCACGCCGTATGACAAATCGCTGAAGGTTTTGCTGCAATCGGTGGTGAAATCATTCGCCTGACCGCACGCGCGCGATCGTGATCTCCGCACGCGTCTGCAGTTGATCTGAATCAGTTCCGCCAGGGAACACAGCGGCTAAGCCCCGGATCGCAACAGACGATCCGGGTGAACCATCATGAAGGCGTATTTCATCGGCAGCGGCATCGGCGCATTGGCCGGCGCGGCATTCCTGATCCGTGACGGCGGCGTCGCGGGACGCGACATCACCATCTACGAGAAACATCTGCCCTATGGCGGCAGTCTCGATGGCGCGCGGCTGCCCGACGGTTCCTATTCGCTGCGCGGCGGCCGCATGCTGACGACCGATCACTACGAATGCACGTGGGACCTGCTCTCCACCATCCCCAATGCGGGCGATCCCGGCCGCACCGTGCGCGACGAGACGCTCGCCTTCAACGAGGCCCATGTCGCGCATTCGCAGGCGCGCCTCGTCGATCGCAACCGGCACAAGGTCGACGTCTCCACCATGGGCTTTACGATGCAGGATCGGCTCGAGCTCGTCAGGCTGACCGAGGCCTCCGAGGACAAGCTCGGCAACTCCCGCATCACCGACTGGCTGTCGCCGCCGTTCTTCACCACGAATTTCTGGTTCATGTGGCAGACGACGTTCGCATTCCAGCCCTGGCACAGCGCGGTCGAGTTCAAGCGCTATCTGCATCGCTTCATGAACGAGTTCCCGCGCATCGAGACGCTGGCCGGCGTCAAGCGCACCGTGTTCAATCAGTACGACGCGATCGTGGTGCCGCTCGTCAAATGGCTGGAGGGCCATGACGTGAATTTCGCCGGCGGCGTCGATGTCACCGACATCGAGATCGCGACGGAAGCCGGCAAGCACGTCGTCAAGCGCTTGACCCTCGATCGCAACGGCAAGCCGGAGACGGTCGTGGTAGCAACCGACGATCTGGTCTTCCTGCAAAACGGCTCGATGACGGATGCGACCAGCCTGGGCACGCAGGATGCGCCGCCGCCGCGGCTCACCAAGCAGGACAGCCAGGGCTGGACGCTGTGGGAGAAGATCGCAAGGGAACGCCCGGAGTTCGGCAATCCCGCCGCGTTCAACTCATCGATCCCCGAATCCTGCTGGGAGTCCTTCACCGTCACCTGCCGCAATCCGCGCTTCTTCGACGCGATGGAAGCGTTCACCGGCAATGTCGCCGGCACCGGCGGGCTCGTTACCTTCACCGAGTCCAACTGGCTGATGTCGGTCGTGCTGTATCACCAGCCGCATTTCGCCGGCCAGCCTGCGGACGTGCAGGTGTTCTGGGGCTACGCGCTGCATCCCGACCGCATCGGCAATTTCGTGCCGAAGGCGATGGCCGATTGCGGCGGCGCCGACATTCTCAAGGAACTGTGCGGCCATCTCAACTTCGACCTTTCGGTGTTCGACAACGCGACCTGCGTTCCCTGCCGCCTGCCCTACATCACCAGCATGTTCATGCCGCGCAACACCAGCGACCGCCCGCTGCCGGTGCCGGCGAATTCGAAGAATCTCGCCTTCGTCAGCCAGTTCGTCGAGATTCCCGACGACGTCGTGTTCACGGTGGAATATTCGGTGCGCGCGGCGCAGATGGCGGTCTATCAGCTGCTCGGCATCACCCGGGCGATTCCGCCGATCACCCGCCACGACAAGTCATTCCGCGTGCTGATCGAGACGGTGGAAAAGGCCTTCGCATAGCGCCGTGGCCCTTCGCATCTGCAAAAACGCGCGCCCGGATCAGGCTCGATCCGGGCGCTTTCCATCTCGCGAGGCAGAGTGCGCCTCTATGCTTGCGTGAGCTATCAGTAGCCGAGCAGTGCGAGACCGACCCAGCTGACGGCAAACAACGACACCACCGAGGTTGCAGCGGCGAAAACGGACAGCGACACTTTCAAAGTCCTGAGGACCATACGCGCCTCCTTCAACGACAATGAACAGCACATCGAGGTGAACCCCGATGTCAGTCTGAAATTTCCCTGAAACCCGACTCCGCGACGAGCCGAACACAGGTTTGGTGCGCGCGTGCGCGCAAAGGTTCAATGTCAGGGTGTGGGCCCTGACTGAGCTGCTAGATCGTTAACGACATGGCCGGATCGCGGTTCCCGGACGAGAACTGGAACCGCTCCAAGGTCGGCCCGCTCCCCCCGAGCCCTGCATGCGGGACTCGCGGGTTGAGATGGCTCTTGGCTACACGTTTTAGGAAGGGTCGGCCGTCAGGGGCTATTTCAGCGGCAGGAACAGGTCCGCAGCCGTCTCGTGCTCGGGAACCTCCGGGAAGAAGTTCAGCCGCTGGCAATAGATCGGGAAGTCACGCGCCTCCTCGCCGCTGGCCGGAAGCCAGTCGCGATAGAGAAACAGCGCGGCCGGCTCCAGATTGTGGGTGTTGCCGACGACGCGCAGCACGGCGCAGCGTCCGCCGGGGATCTCGCCGACCCTGATTGTCGCGTCATCGGTCTCGACCGGCTGATCGGTCCCGACACAGAGATCCACGCTGTAATCGGCAGGCGACGCAGGGCGCCGCTCGGAGCGCCAGACCGTGAAGGTCGGATTGGTCCTGGGGTGCAGGCCGGCAGCCTTGCGCCAGGCAATGAAGCGCTGGATCGTGGCGCCGAGCGTCGCCGGGTCGCCGCGATGCTCCATGATCGCCACCGGCGTGGTCGGCACCTCGCGAATCGTCACGTCGTCAGGGGTATAGGTCGTCCGCATCAGCTTGCTCCTTGCTTCGTCGAAAGGCCCGAAGGCTGCAAGCCACGGCTCCCAGTCGGGAGATTTCCGGAACGATGACGGCGATTGCCCGAACCGTTGCCGAAAGGCGCGGGCGAAGGCGTCCGGTCCCTCGTAGCCGGCATCCATCGCGACCTCCGTGACGGTTTGGGCATCGCTGTAGGCCAGCTGATAGGACGCCCGCTTCATGCGGGCGAGCTGGATGTAGCGATGCACGGACAGCCCGAACGTCGCCGTGAACTGCCGGTGGAAATGATATTTCGAGTAAGCCGCGATGCTGCTCAGCGCGTCCAGGTCCAGATCATCGTCCAGATGCCGGTCGATATGATCCAGCACCCGCTGCATCCGCGCATGGTAGTTCTGCAGCGCCGCCTTCATCGTTCAGTACTCCGTGGCCGCAGCAGCTAAGCGCGCTCAACGCTGACGCGCTCGACCGATCTTGCGGCTTTGTCACGGGGTCAAAACCAGCACAAAGGATCGGGTCACCTCTTGTTGGCCTGGTCCTTTCTGCTCGCGCATATCTTCACGAAGACTGGATAAGCGGCGCCTGTTCCATGCTCATACAAATTGAAAATGTAGCGGCCCGGCTTGTCCGTGTAGATGATCCGATCATCCGCCTCGCGGTAGCCATCCTTGAGGAAACCATCAGGACCGTTCACCCAGACCTGCGCGCCACTATAGACAACCGCCTCCATCCCACCTTTCTCGTTCAATTGCTGCTCGACAATCCCGACGGTCAGAGCTTGGCCGCCCGCAAAGTTGCCGTAAAATCGCGTATCCAATCCTTGGTAGGACCAGCATTGTGAGCCTGGCTGCATATTGATTTGAACGTCGGCCTTCGCCGCCGACAGGAAGCCGACCAACACGGCACCGGCTGAGAGCAGTCTCGTCATCTTGCACATCTCAAGACGCGTTCTTTCTGTCGCATATGCGCTGATCGCAAGTTCCGCGCTCGCATAGATGGCGCCGCGCTTGGGCTCCGGCGCGGCCGTCGCATTACGGATCGACCGCTGTCACGATCCAGAACGATGCCGGCACCACGACGCGCGGCCCCTTGGCGTAGCGCGCCAGCGCCTTCCTCACGGCAGCGATCGCGGCCTCCGTGGTCTCGGACGGCTGCCCGGCCACGGCGCGGCCGGCGGGCCCGATCGCGAGCGCCGTCTGCACCGCGCTGTCGAGGCCGGCGCCTGCGCCGAAGTCGAGCGCGATGTCGTGGCGCTCCAGCCGAATGCGCCGCAGCCCGGCATCGGTCATGACCTTCTCGATCCACTCAGCGGCTCCGAACGCGAAATCGTCCGGCGCGTGCGGCGGCAATCCCGGCAACTTCGGCACGTGGTCATAGGCCGCCTGCAGCGGCTCCAGCGCCCACGGGTTGTCGCGCAGCTCGCCCCAGCAGGCGAAGGCGACGCGCCCCTCCGAGTGCAGCGCATTGCGGATGTTGAGCAGGGCGCGCACCGGATTGGCGAAGTACATGACGCCGAGGCGCGAGATCATGAGATCGGCGCTCGCGGCCTTGAAGTGATGCACCATAGCGTCGCCCTGCACGAAGCTCACCGGCGCATCGGCGGGGGCGAACTCGTGGGCCGCGGTCAGCATGGCTGCGGACACATCGAGGCCAAGCACGCTGCCGCCGGGGCCGACCTTCTCGGCCGCCGCGATCAAGGTCGCCCCGCAACCGCAGCCGATGTCGAGCACCCGCTCGCCCGCCTGAATTGCCGCGCGCTCCAGCAGCGCTTCCTGCACCGGCGCCAGCACCGCATCGATCTCGGCGCGGCGCGCGACCCAGCGCCCGCCGCCCGCACCGTTCCAGAAGGCGATCTGCTCGGCGTTCTCGAAATGCCCAAAGGAGGAGTCGGCGACGGCGGCGTCCATGGCGGAAGTCTCGGCAACAAAGGTCACAAATGAAACGAGCCGGCTCGAACAGTGTCCAGCGGCCCAATTCGGGAGTTTAGGGGGCGGTCTGCGGCTTGAAAAGCCAGTCTCACGGACGAAGCGGCCGCGGCAGGGCCACGCTGAAACGCATCGGCCGATGTCAAATGTGGCGATTCGAGAAAATGGTCGGAGCGGCGGGATTCGAACCCACGACCCCTAGTCCCCCAGACTAGTGCGCTAACCGGGCTGCGCCACGCTCCGATGGCCGATCGTGTAGCCGTGATCGGGATGGGATGCAAGGCACGGCGGACGGGTTTCGTTGGCGCGCTGGATAGAGCGGAGGTCGGGGACCCCCACCCCCAACCCCTCCCCACAAGGGCTACGGGATGCCCGAAAGCGATTCCAAGCGATTTCTGGATGTGATTCAAAGTTTTCGACCGGTTCGGTGGAGAGCTTTGAATGTCATTTGGCGATATTCGAGTTGCGGAGCGGGCTGACTGGCTGATCGAACGGGTGGCGACAGCAGGCACGCTGGTCTTGCGGAAGTTGGGGGAGACGCGAGCCGGCGAGAAGGCCATTCACCGATTTCTGTCCTCGCACCACGTCTCGGTCGATCGGATCGTCGAGACGCTGGCGGCTCGGACTGCGGCTCAATGCGTGGGACGGCGTATTCTGGCGATCCAGGACACGAGCGAGATCAATTTCTCCGGCCGTGACAAGAAGCGGCGCGGCTTCGGTCCTGGCGGGGACGGAAAAACACCCGGCTTCTTCATCCATCCCGTGATTGCCCTCGACGTCGAGAGCGAGGCGGTGTTGGGACTTGTCGACGCGGAAATCTGGACGCGCTCAGCCGGACGAGTTCCGGCTCGCCGCAAGCGAGCGATCGAGGATAAGGAGTCGATACGCTGGCTGTATGGCTGTCAGGCGGCTGCCGGCGTCTTATCGGAGGCGGCCAGCGTCACGATGGTCGCCGATCGCGAAAGCGACATCTACCCGTTGTTTACGCGTAAGCCGGAAGGGCTCGATCTGATCGTGCGTGCTGCGCAAGATCGCTGCCTGTCCGATGGCAAAATGCTGTTTGCAGCGCTTGCCGAGACGAAGGTGCTGAAAACAAGCCTCGTCAAGGTGGCGCCGCGCGGCCCCGGCGATAAAGGGCGCGGGGCGACCGTCGAGCTTCGCGCCGGAAGCGTGTCTCTTGCCCGGCCACAGAGCCTGAAACGATCAGAGGCCTGCGATGCCACCGAAATGACTTTGATTCAGGCGCGTGAGATCGATGCGCCCGCCGGCAAAACACCGTTGTTGTGGCATCTGCTCACGACCCATTCCGTTGCCAGCGCGGCAGATGCCGAACAGATCGTGCAACTCTATCGATTGCGCTGGCGCATCGAACAGGTCTTCCGTGCTCTCAAGAGCGATGGCTTGGCTCTCGACGACAGTCAGGTCATCGATGCCGATCGCATGTTCAATCTCGCGGCGATCGGGCTTGCTGGCGCTATCCGGACCATCCAGCTTGTCGACGCCAGAGACGGCAGTCCCCGTCCCATGAGCGACGTGATCGACCCGGCCTTCAGACCAGCTCTGGGGCACCTATCAAAAACGCTCGAAGGCAAGACCGCGCGGCAGCAGAACCCACATCCTCCCGATTCCCTCGCGTTCGTCGCATGGATCGCGGCACGCCTCGGCGGCTGGAATTGCTACGGTAAACCACCAGGGCCAAAGACAATGCGAGACGGCTGGGATCGTCTCGCTGCAATGCTTGAAGGCTATCTACTTGCAACCCAAAGCATAAAACCGGGAATCCCGTAGCCCACAAGGGGGAGGGGAGCGCACCGACTCGTGGCGCCGCTGCGGCTCCGAACTGGCAAATGGCTTGGCGCCGTCGGCTCATCCTGTGTTTAGGGCAGCAGGCGCCCCTCACACCTCTTTCATGGCGCGATCGAGCAGCGCGCGGCAGTCGAGCAGCTCCTTGAGCACGCCCTGGAGCTTGTCGCGCTCCTCCGGCTTCATGCCGGCGCGGGCGGGCGGGCCGACCCGGAAGGTGTCGAGGATGTCGTCCTCGGTGTCGACGAAGCGGAAGTCGATGCCCTCCTCGTCGGAGGCCTCCTCCTCGTCCTCCGATTCGACCTCGGCCTCGCCGATCGGCTCCTCCTCCATGAGGGCCTGGCCGAGCGTCTCCTCCATCGCACCGAACGAGACCGCGGCAGAGCTGTCGGCCAGTCCCTGGACCGACTTGACGCCGTGCTCCTTCAGGATCCGCTGCACCCCCTTGATGGTGTAGCCTTCGCCATAGAGCAGACGCCGGATGCCCTTGAGCAGGTCGACGTCGTCGGGCCGGTAATAGCGCCGGCCCCCGCTCCGCTTCATCGGCTTGATCTGGGCGAACCGGGTCTCCCAAAACCGCAGCACGTGCTGCGGAATGTCGAGCTCCTGCGCGACCTCGCTGATCGTCCGAAACGCATCCGGCGCCTTGTCCAAATGCCCGTTCCCCTTCGATCGTGCTGACAAGAAAGTGGCAGACTACGCTGAATAGATTGGACGAACTGTACGCGGGACGAACTGTACACGGAACGAACGATACGCGTTCGACACGGCCATGCCGACAATGCGGCGGGGCGACGGCCCCCGGCCCTATTCCGGCTCGGCGCCGAACTCGGCGCTGGCCTCGCCGTTCATCTTGCCGCTGCCCTGTTGGCCGTTGATGCGCTGCTTCAGGATCGCGGACGGCTTGAACACCATGACTCGCCGCGGCGAGATCGGCACTTCCGTGCCGGTCTTGGGGTTTCGTCCGATGCGCTGCCCCTTCTTGCGCACCATGAACGACCCGAAGGACGATAGCTTGACCGTCTCGCCGCGTTCGAGGCAGTCGGTGATCTCTTTCAAGACCAGCTCGACGAATGCAGACGACTCCGTGCGCGACAGCCCCACCTTCTGGTAGACTGCCTCGCAGAGATCGACGCGTGTGACTGTTTTTCCGGTTCCCGCCATCGCCTGCCCCAAACTCACGGCGAATAATTCGCTCCGGAAATTAAGAGGTTAAGCGGCGGTGGTCAACAGCAGCGTGAATAGAAGTACAGGCCGTAGTGTCGATCTCTGGGCGTAATCCCGCCGCACGGCAGGCTCACCAGCGCACCAAAGCCGAGCCCCAGGTGAAGCCGCCGCCCATCGCCTCCAGCAAAACCACGTCGCCCTTCTTGATGCGGCCGTCCTTGACGGCCACGTCGAGCGCCAGCGGGATCGAGGCAGCGGAGGTATTTCCATGCAGATCGACCGTCAAGACCACCTTCTCCGGCGCGATGTGCAGCTTGTGCGCCGAAGCGTCGATGATTCTCTTGTTGGCCTGGTGCGGCACGAACCAGTCGATGGTCTCGGCCGACAGGCCGGTGGCATCGAAGGCGTCGACGATCACGTCGGTGATCATGCCGACCGCGTGCTTGAACACCTCGCGGCCCTCCATCCGCAGATGCCCGACGGTCTGGGTCGAGGACGGACCGCCGTCGACATAGAGCTTGGCCTTGTGGCGACCGTCGGAGCGCAGATGCGTGGTCAATACGCCGCGATCGGCCGAGGTGCCGCCCTGCTCCTGAGCGTCCAGGATCACCGCGCCCGCGCCGTCACCGAACAGCACGCAGGTGGTGCGGTCGTTCCAGTCGAGGATGCGCGAGAAGGTCTCGGCACCGATCACGAGCGCACGCTTGAACGAGCGGCTGCGGAGAAAATTGTCGGCGGTGGCGAGCGCAAAGACGAAGCCCGAGCAGACCGCCTGCAGGTCGAACGCCGCGCCATGGTGGATGCCGAGTTCGTTCTGGACCGCGACCGCGGTCGCCGGAAAGGTGTTGTCCGGCGTCGAGGTGCCGAGCACGATCAGGTCGATCGACTGCGGATCGACGTCGGCCGCCGCAAGGGCGGCCCGGGCCGCGTTAATCGCCAGATGTGAGGTGAACTCGCCGTCGGCTGCGACATGGCGCTCACGGATGCCGGTGCGCTGGACGATCCACTCGTCCGAGGTCTCGATGCGGCTTGCCAGCTCGGCATTGGTCACGACCCGCTGCGGGAGGTAGGAGCCACAGCCGAGCACGACCGAACGAATTGTCACGAGACAGCCTCCTGGGCGACGGGTTCGGACGCCGGCGCGCCTCCGTCGGGATTGAGTGTTTGATTGATCTTGGTCAGGAGATCGTAGCGGGCCATCTCATAGCCAACCCTGACCGCCGAGGCAAAGCCCTCGGCATCGGTTCCGCCGTGGCTCTTGACCACCATGCCCTTGAGGCCGAGCACCACGCTGCCGTTGGATTTGCGCGGGTCGAGCCGGGCTCGCAGAGCGGCAAAGGCGCCGCGGGCGAACAGATAGCCGATCCGGGCAAGCCAGCTCGCCTGGATCGCGCCGCGCAGGAAATCCGTGACTTGTCGGACCGTGCCCTCGGCCGTCTTCAAAGCGATGTTGCCGCTGAAGCCCTCGGTCACGACCACGTCGGCGGCGCCCTTGCCGATGCCGTCGCCCTCGACGAAGCCGATATAGTCGAGCTGCGGCAGGTTCATCGCGCGCAGCTGCTCGGCCGCCTCGCGGATCTCCTCATGGCCCTTGATCTCCTCGACACCGATGTTGAGAAGGCCGACGGTCGGCCGCGGCTTGTTGAACAGCACGCTCGCCAGCGCGCCGCCCATCACGGCCAGCGCGACGAGGTGGTGGGCATCGCCGCCGATCGTCGCACCGAGGTCGAGCACGACCGATTCGCCGCGCGCGGTCGGCCAGATCGCGGCCAGAGCCGGCCGGTCGATCCCGTCCAGCGTGCGCAGGCAGAAGCGCGCCATCGCCACCAGCGCGCCGGTGTTGCCGGCGGATACGGCGACGTCGGCCTCCCCCTTCTTGACCGCCTCGAGCGCGAGCCACATCGACGAGGTCTTTCGGCCGCGCCGGAGCGCCTGGCTCGGCTTGTCCTCCATGCTGACGGCGACGTCGGTGTGGATGACCCGCGAGACGGCCTTCAGCCGCGGATGCCGGTCGAGTTCGGGTACGATCTTGGCGCTATCGCCGAACAGCAGAAACTCCGCATCCGGATGGCGGCTCAGTGCGATCGCAGCACCGGGAATGACGATGGCCGCGCCGAAATCCCCGCCCATGGCGTCCAGCGCGATTCGAACCTTTTGAGGCATGACGTCCCGGAAACCTGATCTCGAGCTTTGTCTCGTCTTGGCCGTGACTTGCTTGGCCGTGTTTGGCGGTCGTTCAGAGGCATTGCGCGGCCGATGGACAGGCCAGAGGCCGTCCGGGCCTTTTCGTCGCACCCCGACCCGGGCGCGACAATAGCGTCTCTCCGTGTCGAAACAACCTCCCGGGGGCAATGCAATTTGCAACCGCCACGCGGTCCGGGGCCAGCAGGGACCCGTCTTTGCCATCGAAATCAGCAGCTTGAGAGGATTTCGAGAGGCTTTGTGACAGGATCGACCGCTTCCGGCCTGCACAACGGCGCGTCAATCCTCACCCGTTTTCTTCGCTTTGACGGCGCCCGGCCCGGCGGCATCTGCCGATTTCAGCGCCTTCAGCGCCGCGAAGGGATGGTCCTCCGGCTCGGCGGCTGCCGCCATCGGCTGCTCGAACACGGCGCCCGGCTTGCGCGGATAGGGATCGATCCCCAGGAACAGCGCGTCGGCGGCAAGCCGGCCGAGGTCGATCTGCCCGCCAATGACCGGCTCCGGCGGATCAGCCGTCTCCACCTCGCTGTTGGGATCGTCCTCGACCAGATCGGCAAGCTCGGGAATCTGCTCCGGCGGGGCGAACATCTGGTCGATCGGCTCGTCGATCTCGATCTCGATCGGATCGAGCGTGACGACGCAGGTCTGACCGATCCGGGCCCGCACCCGGCCCTCGACATGCACCTTGCCGTCGCGCTTCTGGATGACGTCGAACGAGGCATGGGCCGAGATCACCTCGCGCAGCTCGGCAAGCGCGGCGAGCGCGCGGCGCGTGGCCTCGTCGGCCTCGATCTCGCGATGCAGGCCGACCTCCGGAATCTGCGCCACGATCACCGGCGGCGCCCGCCAGGGATCCTTCGCCGGATCTCGCCCCGTCTGTCGCGATGTGTCTGTGTCTCTGCTCATCTCGCTAGTCCTGCTGCACCGGCTGCGGGAAGCTCCAGCCGGCGCCGAGCAGCCTGTTGTCGTCGAGAGCGGCGAGGTGCGCGGCCACCCGCGCCGCATAGGCGGCAAGTCCGGCCGCGCTGTCCGGATGCTCCCCGTTCAAGATATTCTTCTGCAGCGCCTCCGCCAGCCGGGCCTCGCTCTCGGACCAGGCGAGGTCATAGGCGGCGGTGCGGCCATAGAATGCCTCGCCGAACTTCTGCATCCGCTTCGGCACGGTGAGATCCCCCACCCCCATCTCGCGCAGATTGTCGTCCATGTCGTCGCAGAAGCGGTCGAATAGCGCCTGCGATAGCTCCGACCCCACCCCGCGCAGCCGCCGCAGCACCAGCCACAGGTGCAGAATCAGCAGATCGAGCCGTCCCTCGACCGTGTCGGGGACATTCAAGTGTCTATAAAACAACGGGTCTCGGGTTTGTGCCACGATCGTGCCATAGATCGGCTCGATGGTTCCGCGCGGGGACGGTCGGGATTTGCTGAGAAGGTTGAATGGCCAGAGCATGACGGTTCCGCGGTCGAGTTTCCCTGACCCTGTTCGGGGGCATGTTGCAATCCGCAAGTTTGCCCGGTACGTCAACGCCCTGCCCGACGCAAGGGGACGGGATCCGATCTGAAGAAGATGACCCAGACAATGCGAACGACTGCCCGCCTGCTCTCCCGCGGCCTGAGCACCCGACTGCGCACCGCCGGCGCGATCGCGCTGACCTGTCTGGCGCTGGCCGCCTGCACCGGCGAGCAGTTCCAGAAGGGCTACATCATGCCCCCCGGCGCGCTGGAGCAGATCCCGATCGGCGCCAGCCAGGACCAGGTGCTGATCGTGATGGGCACGCCGTCGACGGTGGCGACGCTCGACGGCGAGGTATTCTACTACATCTCCCAGCGCGCCGAGCGCCCTGTCGCCTTCATGAACCAGAAGGTGGTCGATCAGCGCGTCATCGCGATCTATTTCGACAAGAACCGCCAGGTCCGGCGGCTCGCCAATTACGGCATGAAGGACGGCAAGATCTTCGACTTCGTCAGCCGCACCACGCCGACCTCCGGCCAGGAGCTCAGCTACCTGACACCGCTGTTCAAGCTGCTCAGCTTCAACTGATCCCGACACGATCGCCGCAGCCCGGAATGTGATTCCGGGCCACGGCACAAAGCCGGACCGCTGCGCTGAATTGCGCAGCTCGCGCGCAATTGGCCTGCTTGCTCTGGCGCTGCAATCTTCCCTACCCTGCTGCAAAACAAGAGCAGGGAGGAATCATTGGCTCATAGCATCGCGCTGTCGCGCCGCAGGCTTCTGTCCGGAGCCGCAGCGCTGTCGACCGCCGCCATTCTGCCGCGCACGAGTCTCGCCGACTGGCGTCCGACCGAGACGATCAAGCTGATCGTGCCCGCCGCGCCCGGCGGCAGCACCGACGTGATGGGACGGCTGCTGGCCGCGCATCTGCAGACGGTTTGGGGACAATCGGCGGTGGTCGAGAATCGCTCCGGCGGTGGCGGCACGATCGGCACCGCCGAGGTCGCGCGCAACACCAAGGGGGACGGGTACACGATCCTGATCGGCAATCCCGGTCCCAACGCGATCGCCTATTCGATCTTCCGCAACCTCGCCTACAAGCCGGATCAGCTGCAGGCGGTGTCCAACATGATCCGCATCCCGAACATCGTCTCGGCACATCCGTCGACCGGGATCAAGTCGATCCCCGAGCTGATCGCCTACCTCAAGGCCAATCCCGACAAGCTCAACTATGGCTCGTCCGGCGTCGGCCAGAGCCCGCATCTCACCGGCGCCTGGTTCCTGCAGCTCACCGGGTTGAAGATGACGCACATCCCGTTCCGCGGCGCCGGCCCCGCGCTGCAGGCCGCGCTCGCCGGCGACATCCAGATCCTGTTCGACAATCTGTTTCCGTCGCTGCCGCAGGTGCAGGACGGCAAGCTCACTGGCCTGTGCGTCACCACGCCGGAGCGCAGCGCCAATGCGCCCGACCTGCCGACGATGCGCGAAAGCGCGCCGGAGCTGGCCAAGTTCGACGTGTCGTCCTGGTTCGGCGTGTTCCTGCCCAAGGCCTGCCCGCCGGAGATCGTCAGTGCGCTCAACCTGCAGGTCAAGGCGATGCTCGCGCGTGAGGACATCGCTAAGAACATCGCGGCCATGGGCGCCCGCGCCGACTACGGCACGCCGCAGCAGTTCGGCGACTTCGTCCAGGCCGAGACAGCCAAGTTCGCGTCGATCATCCAGAAGGAAGGCCTGCAGATGGACGTGAAGTAGCCCTGGGCCCGGCGGCGCCGCGTCTCGGTGGAGCATTGGAATAGGGTTCGTGGTGTAACGGCACCTTAAGCGGGATGGTGCGATAGATGGCGGCCGCGCGTCCTTGATCTGGTTGCGAGATACCATCAGCCGATGCCGGGCCGACGACCTCGCGTGGATGCGGTCCGATCACCGTCCGAGGGGCAGGCGCCGGCGATGTCCATCGCATGAGCCGTGCCTTGCCCAACAGCGTTCTCCACCAGCTCGAAGACATTCTCGCCAGCCGATACGTGTCGCGGCGCGCCGAGATCCTGGAGCGCGTCACCGACCTGTTCGTCGTGGGCTCGGGCAAGTTCACCGAAGAACATGTCGATCTGTTCGACCACGTGCTGTTCAAGCTGCTCGACAACGTCGCCATTGCGGCGCGGGCGCAGCTCGGCAGCCGGCTCGCGGTGCTGCCTGACGCACCGCCGCGGCTGCTCCGGCTGCTCGCCAGCGACGAGACGATCGCGGTGGCAGGTTCCGTGCTGCGCCAGAGCGAACGGCTCGACGACGAGACCCTGGTCGCGACCGCGCAGACCCGGGGCCAGGAGCATCTGCTCGCGATCTCCAACCGCAAGATCCTCACGGAATCCGTCACCGACGTTCTGGTCGATCGCGGCAATCAGGCCGTCGTTTCGAACACCGCCAACAATGGCGGCGCGCGCTTCTCCGATCACGGCTTCTCCGGCCTGGTGACGAAGGCATCCGAAGATCCCGGCCTCGCCTTGAAGCTCTGGAGCCGACCCGACAGCCCACGCGAGGTGCTGGTCCGGCTGTTCGTCGAAGCCTCCGACGCGGTGCGCAGCCAGCTCGCCAGCGCTGATGCGGCGCGGACCGAGATCGTCGAGCTCGCCGTGGCGCAGGCTTCGGACCGTCTGCAGGCCGCCGCGCGGACGCGCTCGGCCGATTTCGTCACCGCCAAGGACTATGTCGAACTGCTGCATGCGACCGGCCAGCTCCACGAGGCGCAGCTGCACGGCTTCGCCAAGGAAGCCAGCTTCGACAAGGTCACGCTGGCGCTGTCATTGATGTGCAAGCTGCCGCTCGACGTGGTCGAGCGCGCCTTCGTGCGCAAGCAGCCGGACCAGCTCCTGGTGCTCGCCAAGGCGCTCGATTTGTCCTGGGTCACGACCACGACGCTGCTGTTCATGCAGGCGAGCGCCAGCGGCAGCGCACGCCCACAGCTCGACCAGCATCTGGCGAGCTTCTCGCAAATGCAGCCGCGCATGGCGCAGAGCACGCTGCAGTCGTATCGGGCGCGGCAGCGCGCGGCGGAATAGTCGGCGTCACGACACAACGAGAGACAATGAAAAACCCCGCGGCTCGCGCCGCGGGGCCTTTATTGGTCAGGACATCGCCCCGCTCAATGCGCGAGGATCGCCAGCAGCAGCAGGGCCACGATGTTGGTAATCTTGATCATCGGGTTCACCGCGGGGCCGGCCGTGTCCTTGTAGGGGTCGCCGACAGTGTCACCCGTCACCGCCGCCTTGTGAGCATCCGAGCCCTTGCCGCCGTAGTGGCCGTCCTCGATGTACTTCTTGGCGTTGTCCCAGGCGCCGCCGCCCGAGGTCATCGAGATCGCGACGAACAGGCCGGTGACGATGACGCCGAGCAGCATGGCGCCGACGGCCGAGAACGCCGCCGACTTGCCGGCTGCGCCGCCGCCCGCGATGGCGTAGATCAGGAAGTACACGACGATTGGCGACAGCACCGGCAGCAGCGAGGGGATGATCATCTCCTTGATCGCCGCCTTGGTCAGCAGGTCAACCGCCTTACCGTAGTCAGGCTTGTCGGTGCCCTGCATGATGCCCGGCTTCTCGCGGAACTGACGCCGCACCTCCTCGACGATCGCGCCGGCCGCACGGCCGACCGCGGTCATGCCCATCGCGCCGAACAGATACGGCAGCAGGCCGCCGAACAGCAGACCAACCACGACATAAGGGTTGTTCAGCGAGAAGTCCGGCTTGATCCCCGCGAAATAGGGATGGTGCGCCGAATCCGCGATGAAGAACTGGAGGTCCTGGTTATAGGCGGCGAACAGCACCAGCGCGCCGAGACCGGCCGAGCCGATCGCGTAGCCCTTGGTGACCGCCTTGGTGGTGTTGCCGACCGCGTCGAGCGCATCGGTGGACTTGCGGACCTCCTTCGGCAGACCGGCCATCTCGGCGATGCCGCCGGCATTGTCGGTGACCGGGCCGAAGGCGTCGAGCGCGACGATCATGCCGGCCAGAGCGAGCATGGTCGTGGTGGCGATCGCGATGCCGAACAGGCCGGCCAGGCTATAAGTGACCAGGATGCCGGCGATGATGACGATCGCAGGCAGCGCGGTCGACTCCATCGAGATGGCGAGGCCCTGGATGACGTTGGTGCCGTGGCCGGTCACCGAGGCCGCCGCAATCGACTTCACCGGGCGGAAGTCGGTGCCGGTGTAGTATTCGGTGATCCAGATGATGAGGCCGGTGACGACCAGGCCGACCACGCCGCACATGAACAGCGCCGTGCCGGTGTAGTCGACGCCGTCGAGCTTGCCGAAGCCGATCAGCCAGGCGATGGCCAGCGCCACGCCACCGAGCGACAGGACGCCGGTCGCAATCAGGCCCTTGTAGAGAGCGCCCATGATCGACTGGCTGGCGCCGAGCTTGACGAAGAAGGTGCCTGCGATCGAGGTGATGATGCAGATGCCGCCGATGGCGAGCGGCAGGGTCATCATGTTGGTCAGCAGCGACGACTTGGCGAAGAAGATGGCCGCCAGGACCATGGTGGCGACCGCGGTCACCGCATAGGTCTCGAACAGGTCGGCGGCCATGCCGGCGCAGTCACCGACGTTGTCGCCGACGTTGTCGGCGATGGTCGCGGGGTTGCGCGGATCGTCCTCCGGGATGCCGGCTTCGACCTTGCCGACGAGATCACCGCCGACGTCGGCGCCCTTGGTGAAGATGCCGCCGCCGAGACGGGCGAAGATCGAGATCAGCGAGGCGCCGAAGCCGAGCGCGACCAGCGCATCGATCACGGTGCGGCTGTCGGGCGCGAGCTTCATGAAGCCGGTCAGGATGCCGAAATAGATGGTGACACCGAGCAGCGCGAGACCAGCCACGAGCAGACCGGTGATGGCGCCGGCCTTGAAGGCGAGTTCGAGGCCGCCGGCGAGCGAGGTGATGGCCGCCTGTGCCGTGCGGACGTTGGCGCGCACCGACACGTTCATGCCGATGAAGCCAGCCGCGCCGGAGAGGATCGCGCCGATCGCGAAGCCGATCGCGACGAGCATGCCGAGGAAATACGCAAGGAGCACGAAGATCACGACACCGACGATTCCGATCGTCATGTATTGGCGGCGAAGATAGGCCTGCGCGCCCTCACGCACGGCCGCCGCGATTTCCTGCATGCGCGCATTGCCGGCGTCTGCGCTGAGCACCGATTGTGTGGCCCAGATCGCATAGACGATCGACAGCGCTCCGCAGAGCACGATCACCCATAAAGCTGACATTTAGTTTCCTCGGCTCTTTGCTTTTCTAACTACGTCACGCCGCGCTGGTGCGACGCACGCCCCCTGTCAGGCAGCCCCGGGCGGAGCCGCCTCGAACATCATGAAGCTTGCCAAAATCGCCATGATGACGCAACGCCGCGACGCCTGAACCGCTCCAAATTCAGACGCTTCTTTGGTCGCATTGTGCGGTGCAAATAGGTGTCAGAAGTGGCTGAAGGACAAACGCGTCAGTGTGACTGGACGGCCCTGTCCGTCCAGGAAGCGCGGGGCTCGCGTTCCTTCGACGATGGCGCCGATGTCGGTGACGGCAACGCCCGCCGTCTCGGCTGCGCCACGGAACGCTGCGCATTGCGCTGCGGGAACAGTGCAGAGGATCTCGTAATCGTCGCCGCCGGAGATCATGCTTTCCAGCTGCGCGGCCCCGACAGCGAGCAGCTTCGCCGCCGCCGGCGATCGTGGAATGTGTGACAGCGTGATGTCGGCGCTCACGGAAGAGGCGGCGCAGAGCTTGGTCAGGTCGCCCGCGAGGCCATCGGAGACGTCCATCGAGGCGGTCGCGTAGTCTCTCACGGCCGCGGCCAGGGCATTGCGCGGCTGCGGCGTGCGATAGCGGCCAATCAGCATATCCCGCGCGGCGGGATCATCGGCCAGCGCCGCGGCCTCCGCTGTGCCCGTCAGGATGCGCAGGCCGAGCGCGGCATCACCGATCGTTCCCGTGACCATCACCCGGTCGCCGGGACGCGCCCCGAAGCGATGCACCATCCGGCCCCTGGGCACCCGTCCCCAGGCTGCAATCGAGATCATCACCGGCCCCGGCGTCGACACGGTGTCGCCGCCGAGCAGCGGACAGCCGAACGCAGCCGCGTCCTCGCCGAGGCCACGCGCGAACTCCGACAGCCACGCCTCGTCCTTCTCGCGCAGCGCCAGCGTCAGGACGAAGCCGGTGGGCACGGCGCCCTTGGCGGCGAGATCGGACAGGTTCACCCGCAGCGCCTTGCGCGCGACGGTGTCGGGGGGATCGCTGGCGAGATAATGGACGCCTTCGACGATGGCGTCGGTCTTGACGACGATGTCGTCACCATTGGCCGGAATGATCGCGGCATCGTCGACGAGGCCGAAGGCGCCGGGGTCGGTCGCCAGCGGCTTGAAATAGCGGGCGATCAGGGAGTCTTCGCCGGAGGGGTTGTGGGTCACGCGCTCGTCCCCCACACTTTGCACACTCTGCTGTCATAGCCCGGCTCGACCGGGCGATCCAGTACGCCGCGGCCCTTCCGTATCCCTTGAACGTCTCTGGAATACGGGATCACCCGCCGTCGCGGGTGATGACAGTCGAGGAAAGAGACTGGCATCGCGCCGGTTCGCAGCGATCGTGCTCCGGCGCCCCCCATCGCTACTTCGGCCCCATCTCGTCGGCTCGGTATTGCCGGGCGAGTTGCTCCAGCACGGCGTTGACCATGCCGGTCTCGTCGCGCTCGACGAAGGCATGGGCGATGTCGACATATTCGGACACGACGACCCGCGCCGGAATGTCCTTGCGCCGCTCCAGCTCATAGGCGCCGGCACGCAGCACCGCGCGCAAGATCGCCTCGATCCGCTGCAGCGGCCAGCCGCGCTCCAGCGCATTGTCCAGCACGGGATCGATCTTGGTCTGGTCGCGCACCACGCCGGAGACGATGTCGCGGAAGAAGGCGGCCTCGGCCGGCAGATACTGCTCGCCCTCGACCTCGTTGCCGAGCCAGTGGCTCTCGAACTCGGCCAGCACGTCGTTGATGCCGGCGCCGGCGATGTCCATCTGGTAGAGCGCCTGCACGGCGGCAAGCCGCGCCGCGCCGCGCCGGTTGGCCTTCCGATCGTTTGCTCTGACCGGGCCCTTGAACGGTTTGTTGCTGCTCTCGGCCATCTCAGCCTCGCGCCAGACGGCGTTTGATGCGCAGCACGGCGAGCGCGGCCCGCGCAGCATCGCCGCCCTTGTTCATTTCCGAGACGCGGGCACGCGCCCAGGCCTGGTCCTCGGTGTTGACCGTCAGGATGCCGTTGCCGAGCGGTAGGCCGCGCGCCACCGACAGGTCCATCAGCGCCCGCGAGGACTCCTGCGACACGATCTCGAAATGGATGGTGTCGCCGCGGATGACGCAACCGAGCGCGATCGCCGCATCATAGGGCTTGCTGTTCTTGGCGGCCGCATCGAGCGCAATGGCAATGGTCGCCGGAATCTCCAACGATCCAGTGACCGTGAGAACATCATAGCCCACGCCCGCCGCCTTCAGCTCGGCGGTGGCGCCCTCCAGCAGGGCATCCTGAAGATCGTCGTAGAAGCGGGCCTCGACGATCAGCGCCCGGGCGCCGGAGATGTCGGTCTGGTCTTTGAGCGGCGCGCGCCGTGCGTCTGCCATGGTTCTGTTTCCATTGTCTTCAGGTGCCTCGTCCCAAGGGAGCGGCCATCCGGCCGCCTCGCGAAGGGCGAGATGAAATCGGCCTCATGCTGCGAGACGACACATCAGCGCCTCCTCGCAATCAGGGCTGGCCTTGTAGGCGCCAGCGCCCGCAAAGCCAAGACGGAAAGCCCCCTTCGAGGCTACTTCATTTCCGTGAGGCGCGCGGCATAGCGCGCCATCAGGTCGACCTCGAGATTGACCTCGCCGCCGGCCTGCCAGGACGACAGCGTGGTGACCGACAGCGTATGCGGAATGATCAGCACCGAGAAGGCCAGTTCGTCGACGGTGTTGACCGTGAGCGAGACACCGTCGAGGGTGACTGAGCCCTTGGTGGCGATGAAGCGCGCCAGATCCCGCGTTGTCTTCAGCACGAACCGCGCCATATCAGGCAGGTCGTCGCGGCTGACGATGGTCGCAATACCGTCGACATGACCCGAGACGATGTGACCGCCGAGCTCGTCGCCGATCTTCAGCGCCCGTTCCAGGTTCAGCTTCGTTCCGACGCGCCAGTGCTTGGCCGTGGTCAGCGCCAGCGTCTCCGCGGCGGCATCGACCTCGAACCAGGTCTTGCCGTCGGTGAGGCCCGACTGCACGACGGTGAGGCAGACGCCGTTGTTGGCGATCGACGCGCCGTCGGCGATCGTGGCCTGGTCGTAGCTGCAGGCGATGCGCAGCCGGTGCAGCTTGCCCTCGGTCCGCGGCGTCAGGCTGACGATCTCGCCGATGTCGGTGACGATGCCGGTAAACATTACGCGCGCTCGTAAATCGTAAGGGTGTCGGGATCGAGCGTTTCGCTAGCACGAACGCGATAGGCCGGCGACTGCGTGATTGCGGTCAGCGGCAATGCATCCAGCGCAGCGATCCCGTCCGCTCCGATCTCCCCGGGACCACGCAGCAGCCAGATTTCATCGACCAGGCCACTTGCCATGAAAGATGATGCGACGCGGCTGCCGCCTTCGATCATCAAACGGGTGATGCCCTTCTCGGCGAGCGCCTTGAGCACGGCGGGTGGCTCCAGTGCCGACGGTGCGACCTGCGGCGGCAGGCGGATCACCTGCGCGCCGGCGGCCCCCAGCTTGGTCGCTGCGGCGGGCTCCGCCACCTCAGAGGCAACGAGCCAAAGCGGCGTCGTCCGCGCTGACTGCACCAGACGGCTGGCGGTCGGGAGGCGCAGGACGGGGTCGAGCACGACACGGACCGGCGAGCGGGATTCCATGCCGGGCAGCCGGCAGGTCAGCAGCGGATCGTCGGCGATCGCGGTGCGCACGCCGATCAGGATCGCGTCGCTCTGGGCACGCAACACATGCACGCGCGTCCGCGCCGCTTCGCCGGTGATCGCGACCGGCGTGTTGCCCGCGGCTGCAATCTTGTCGTCGGCCGAGACGGCAAGCTTCAGGATCACATGCGGCCGCCCGTCGCGGATGCGTCGGAAATGACCCGAATGGTCGCGCTTGGCGTCCGCCGAGCAGAGGCCGACCTCGACCTGGATGCCGGCGGCGCGGAGCTTCGCATGTCCCTGCCCTGCGACCTCCGGATTGGGATCCTCGATCGCCGAGACGACGCGGCTGATTCCGGCTGCGATAACCGCGTCCACGCAAGGCGGCGACTTGCCGACATGCGAGCACGGCTCCAGCGTCACGTAGAGCGTGGCGCCTTTGGCTGCCTCCCCGGCACGGCGCAGCGCCTCGGGCTCGCCATGAGGACGTCCACCGGGCTGGGTCCAGCCGCGGCCGACGATCACGCCGTCCTTGACCACCACGGCACCGACGGCGGGATTGGGCCAGGTCCGCCCCAACCCGCGGCGGCCGAGCGTCAGCGCGAGCTGCATGAAGCGGCGGTCGGCGTCCTTCTGAGCCTTCAGCTTCTCGCCGACCTGATCGACCAGAACCCGGAAGATCATTTGCGGACCGGCGCGAGGCGCGGTGCTTCGTCCTCCGCCGAGAGCTCGCCGAGCACGGCCTCGAAGTCCTTGGCCTCGCGGAAATTGCGGTAGACCGAGGCGAAGCGGACATAGGCCACGTCGTCGAGATCGCGCAGATGCTCCATCACGATCTCGCCGATCGCCTCCGAGGACACCTCCGACTCGCCACCGCTCTCGAGCTCCCGCACGATCGCCGACACCATCTTCTCGACCCGCTCCGGATCGACCGAGCGCTTGCGCAAGGAGATCTGCACCGAGCGCATCAGCTTGTCGCGGTCGAACGGCACGCGGCGGCCGTTGCGCTTGATCACGGTCAGTTCGCGCAGCTGCACCCGCTCGAAGGTCGTGAAGCGGAAATTGCAGGCGACGCAGACCCGCCGCCGCCGGATCACCGAGGAATCCTCGGTGGGGCGGGAGTCCTTCACCTGCGTATCGAGACTGTTGCAGCTCGGGCAGCGCATTTCGCGTTAAGCCTTACTGATAGATCGGGAACCGGTCGGTCAGCGCCTTCACCTTCTCCTTGACCGCAGCTTCCACCAGCGGCGCGCTGCCGTCCGGCGCCTGTGCGATCGCGTTCAGCACCTCGGCGATCAGGCTGCCGACCTGCTGGAATTCGGCGACGCCGAAGCCGCGGGTGGTCGCCGCGGGGGTGCCGAGACGCAGGCCCGAGGTGACGAACGGCTTCTCGGGGTCGAACGGGATGCCGTTCTTGTTGCAGGTGATGCCGGCGCGGACCAGCGCCTTCTCCGAGACGTTGCCCTTCAGGGCCTTGGGCCGGAGGTCGACCAGCATCAAATGGTTGTCGGTGCCGCCGGAGACGATGTCGAAGCCGTGCGCGCGCAGCGATTCCGCCAACGCCTTCGCATTCTCGACGATGTTCTTCGCGTAAGTCTTGAACTCCGGCCGCAGCGCCTCGGCGAAGGCCACCGCCTTGGCCGCGATCACATGCATCAGCGGACCGCCCTGCAGGCCCGGGAAGATCGCCGAGTTCAGCTTCTTGGTCAGCGCCTCGTCGTTCCAGAGGATCAGGCCGCCGCGCGGGCCACGCAGCGATTTGTGGGTCGTGGTCGTCGTGACGTGGGCATGCGGCACCGGCGAGGCATGTACGCCGCCGGCGACGAGACCGGCGAAGTGCGCCATGTCGACCAGGAGGTAGGCTCCGACGTGGTCTGCGATCTCGCGGAAGCGCTTGAAGTCCCACGGGCGCGAGTAGGCGCTGCCACCGGCGATGATCAGCTTCGGCTTGACCTCCTCGGCCTGCTTGGCGACCGCATCCATGTCGATCAGATGATCGTCACGGCGGACCGTGTAATGCGCGGCCTTGAACCACTTGCCGGACATGTTGACCGGCGAGCCGTGGGTGAGATGGCCGCCGGCGGCGAGGTCGAGGCCCATGAAGGTGTCGCCGGGCTGCAGGAGCGCCAGGAACACGGCCTGGTTCATCTGGCTGCCGGAGTTCGGCTGGACGTTGGCGAAATTGGCGCCGAACAGCTTCTTGGCGCGGTCGATCGCGAGGTTCTCCGCGACGTCGACCCATTCGCAGCCGCCATAATAGCGCGCGCCCGGATACCCTTCCGCGTACTTGTTGGTCATCACCGAGCCCTGGGCCTCCAGGACCGCCCGGCTGACGATGTTTTCCGAGGCGATCAGCTCGATCTCGTGTCGTTGCCGACCGAGCTCACCCTTGATGGCGGCGGCGATCTCGGGATCGGCCTCGGCCAGGGTGGCGGAGAAGAAGGAATCGACTGACGAGGCGGGCTTGGCGCTGGAAGCGGTCATCGGCGGAATATCTCCACGTCCGCAAGGCCTTAGGTGGCCTGCGGTCGGTTCAGTGAAGTCGGTCGGAAAAGACCCCTGCCCTTACCATATGGGCGGCGGCAGGCCAAGGGACAGGCCAAGCGGTTGCGGGTCAAACCGGATATTTGCGCCAGATATGGTGGACGAGGTCCAGAGCAAGCCCTGCTCAAGCCCCGCCGCAGGAGTGCCAGCTTTCCGACATCTGCCACGTTTCCTTGGTCCGGAGATTGGTCGCCTTGTAGATTCGCCCCCGATCATCGCCGGGCGGGCAATTCTTCGGCTTCCAGACGGTGCAGAGGCACGGGATCGCCCAGTTTGGAATGGGCCACGGCGGCGTTCCACTCTGCGTCGATCTGCTCGGCACCGCTCTGGTACAGCACGTGCGTCCCCGGATCCATAATGGGATCACCATACTTGCCGCGCTTCTCGCCGCGCTTGAACGGGGTAGGCGACAGCGGCTCATCAAACCGATCAGCAATTTTCGTGATCGTCGTCGCTGCGCAGGCGCCTATTCTGGCCAGTGCTTCTCGACTGTTCGGTCCCTTCTGGGGTCAAACCGTCTCAGCCATACTCTTCGTGGGCAGGCTCAGCTCACCGCACGCGAAGGCCAAGATTCCTGCCACGACAATGACTCGGGACACCAAATGCATCGCCCCCCAAATACAAACAACCTGCATGAAACCGGACGGTCTCATACAGGTTGTGAGGCAAGCGCGCGGCGAGCAATGCCGCACCGAAAGAAATCAAAGGCCGGTGTAGCCCGCCTTCACCGGATCGACGCGGCCATCGAGCTGACGCAGATAGGTCAGGCCGCATACCGTCAGGCGGTGCGGATCGCGCTCGCCGGCTTCGAACAAGGTCTGGATATAGGCGCTCACCTTGCGGCGCGCCTCGTCGCTCGCCGCGGCGGTGCGGTTCGCCAGCAGGTCGTAAGTGTGCATGATGCGATCGATGGCGGCTTCCATATCATCCCCTCTTGAACGTCAGGCCGTCAGGCAGACTTGAACATCGAGATCGCCTTGTTGGCGAGCTTGAGCTTGTTGAATTCTCCGCGGTGAATCAGCTGAACGATGATGTCGACAAGTCTCTCGTTCGGCGCGAACTCCTCTGGCAGCTCGCCGGAGAGACGCAGATAGTTGGAGGCGATGGCATAGGCATCCCCAACCATCGCCACGTTCATGACTTGCATTCCGGCATCGTGCAGCATGGTCCGACCTCCGGTCCAGGGACATAAGCCCAGGAGCCTCGATTGGTTCCAATTCGGACCGGGGTTTTTGCCAAGGTTTTTGCCAAGGCGAACAAGAAAACGCCGGCCCGAAGGGGCCGGCGCAAGAACGACTTCCAGACGATCAATGGCTGTCCGGTCTTGGCTCTCGATGTCTGAGCCGGCTCAGCCGAAACGGTGAGACTGGCTCAGAGGCGATACAGGATCTGGTCGGTCCAGAACCGCTCGAGACGATGCAGCGACTTGTTGAGCGTGGAGAACTCCTCGCTCGAAATGCCGCCGACCTGCTCTACGGTCTTGACGTGCTTCTGATACAGCGAGTCGACGATGCGGCGGATCTCCTGCCCCTGCGGGGTCAGGCGGATGCGGACCGAGCGGCGATCGACGCGCGAGCGCTGGTGATCGAGGAAGCCGAGCTCGACCAGCTTCTTCAGGTTGTAGGAGACGTTGGAGCCGAGATAGTAGCCGCGCGTGCGCAGCTCGCCCGCGGTCAGCTCCTTGTCGCCGATGTTGTAGAGCAGCAGCGCCTGGACCGAATTGATATCGGAACGACCACGGCGGTCGAACTCGTCCTTGATGACGTCGAGCAGACGGCGATGCAGCCGCTCCACCAGCGTCAGTGCTTCCAGATAGAGCGACTGCACGGTGCCGCCCTGGCCCGGCGCAGCAGTCTCCACGGCCGTCGCAACGGCTTTCATCATGACACTTCCCCTGTCGTCGTTTTTGTCGACTTATTCGACGAAACTTTTGTCCCGTCTGATAGAACGAACTTAAGGGGCGTGCTTTGAAGATCGCCTTAAATAAGAGCATAAAGAGAGAATGAATCGCGGAGAGTGAATCCTCTTTTAATTCAGTAATTACAGAGGCTTTTGCAAGAGTCCGTTGACGGTCGAGGGACGATGTTCGCGGTTCGTTTCACCCACCTGTCGCATTACAAAACACGCTTGGGTAGCGCTGCTAAGGTCTCTGTAACAGCTGTGGCGGACGCTCTTAAGGTGTTCGAAACATTACTTGCATCGCGCTGAAAAGATTTACAGCGTGCAACGAATTTTCCGCACGACCTATGGTGGCCGCTCCCGGGCCGCCATCCAGGCCAGTACGAGGTAGGCGGCGAGCATGACCGCCTCGCCCGCGACCACCAGCAGATTGCCGCCATAGATGCCCGGGAACATGAGCTCGATGACCGCCATCGAGACGACCGTGGTGAGCCACACCACCGCGCCCCACGGCGTGGCCAGCCACAGGCCCACGGCGGCGACGAGCTCGATCACCGCGAAATAGACCGTCGCGGCCTGCCAGGCCATCGCCTGGTTCTCGAACGCGTCGTCCTCGCCGCCGATGAAGCCGGTCACCTGGGCCCAATGGTAAAGGCCCTTGGCAATCGAGAGCATGGCCATGACCCGCAGGAACAGCACGAGCCGCCGCGTCCAGACATTGTCGTCGCTCTCGCGCCGATCCGAGGACATGGCGGCAATCGACATGGCGGCGTTGTCACGCGCCAGATCTCGCGCCGAGGGAATCTCAGCCATGGCAGCTCGAGCAGAACAGGCGGGTCGTCATTGGGGCCTCTCAAGACCAGGAGCATGGCGATTCTTGGCCGGCCGGACCGTGAAATCAACCGGGCCGGAAATCAACCGGGCCGCTTGCGTCAGGTCAAGTGACGGGCGACGGGCAAAGTGCTACAGATTGTTGGAATTACAACAAGTCAAAATCCGGCTCGCCGGTCAGCAAGGAGCCAGCCCTCATGGCGATCAAATTCGGGCGCCCGATCGACCTGCGCGACACCGCGCGCAATCCGGCCACTGGACTGACGCCGGCGCTCGACCTCACCATCCGTCCCCGCCGCAACCGCAAGGCCGAGTGGGCACGCCGGCTGGTGCGCGAGAACGTGCTGACGACGGACGACCTGATCTGGCCCCTGTTCGTGGTGCAGGGCGACCGGACCCGCAGCACCGTCGCCTCGATGCCGGGCGTGGAGCGGCTGAGCGTGGACGAGATCGTCCGCGATGCCGAGCGTGCCGCCAAGCTCGACATTCCCTGCATCGCGCTGTTCCCCTATACCGAGCCGTCGCTGCGCGACGAGCACGGCTCCGAAGCCTGCAACCCGGACAATTTGGTCTGCCAGGCGGTGCGTGCGATCAAGAAGGAGTTCCCGGAGATCGGCGTGCTCTGCGACGTCGCGCTCGATCCGTTCACCAGCCACGGTCATGACGGCCTCATCAAGGACGGCCGCATTCTCAACGACGAGACGGTCGCCGTGCTGGTGCGCCAGGCCCTGGTCCAGGCCGAGGCCGGCTGCGACATCATCGCGCCGTCGGACATGATGGACGGCCGGGTCGGCGCGATCCGCCAGGCCCTGGATCAAGCCGGCTTCCTCGACGTGCAGATCATGGCCTATGCGGCCAAATATGCCTCCGCCTTCTACGGCCCGTTCCGCGACGCGATCGGCTCGGCCAAGACGCTGACCGGCGACAAGCGCACCTATCAGATGGACAGCGCCAACTCCGACGAGGCGCTGCGCGAGGTCGAGCTCGACATCG
Organism: Bradyrhizobium sp. SZCCHNRI3043; assembly: GCF_032377735.1. Taxonomy (NCBI): domain Bacteria; kingdom Pseudomonadati; phylum Pseudomonadota; class Alphaproteobacteria; order Hyphomicrobiales; family Nitrobacteraceae; genus Bradyrhizobium; species Bradyrhizobium sp. SZCCHNRI3043. The sequence goes on along the minus strand of NZ_JAUHID010000009.1, from coordinate 171,434 downwards.
CCGAGGGCGCCGACATGGTGATGGTGAAGCCGGGCATGCCCTATCTCGACGTCGTCAGGCGCGTGAAGGACACGTTCAGCATGCCGACCTTCGCCTATCAGGTGTCGGGCGAATACGCGATGATCACGGCCGCCGCCAACAATGGCTGGATCGACGGCGACCGGGCGATGATGGAAAGCCTGCTGGCGTTCAAGCGCGCCGGCGCCGACGGCGTGCTCACCTATTTCGCCCCGCAAGCTGCCGAGCGGCTGCGGCAGCAGCGTTGAGGAGGCGCTGGGATCTTTCCAAGACCCCCACGCTCCTTGAGCGCGCCGCTCCTTTCGCCTGCGCGGGCCGCCGGCTCGCGAAGTTCTGGCTTACAAGTCGCGAAATGGCCGGAAATTTGCCGCGCCCCGTGCAAGAACAGCCCTTGCAAGCGCAAGAGGGGTTCCCATGTCCTGGGTGCCAATCCGGAGGGCTTATTCATGGCGTATATGGGTTCAGGCGATAGCAATGGCGGTCCCGGTGCTCGGCCACACGCCTACGATCCCTATCAGCAGCCGGAATTGTTTCGCGGCGTGCTGACGCGGCGGATGATTGCGTTCCTGATCGATCTCCTGGTGCTCTCGGTCCCGGTGATCCTGGCGGTGATCTTCATTGCCGTGTTCGGCGTGATCACGCTGGGTCTCGGCTGGGCGTTGTTCTGGCTGGTGTCGCCGGCTGCGGTGATCTGGGCCATCGTCTACTACGGCGCAACGATCGGCGGGCCGAACTCGGCGACGATCGGCATGCGGGTGATGGATCTGGAGGTACGGACCTGGTATGGCGCGCCGGGCTATTTCGTGCTCGGTGCCGTGCACGCGGTCTGCTTCTGGGTCTCGGTCTCGGCGTTGTCGCCGTTCGTGCTGCTGATCGGACTGTTCAACAGCCGCCGCCGGCTGCTGCACGATTTCGTGCTCGGTACCGTCGTGATCAACACGTCCGTGCGCTCGCAACTGACTGAACCGGCTCGCACCTGATGAGACGTCCGGTGGCACTGCAAAAGCGATTGACCGGCCGCCTCCGGAGCGCAATTCTGTTGATGATCGCCTCGGAGGCTCACGACGTTCCTTGACCCAGCATTCGCGTGACACCCCGCAATTCTACCTGACCGCGCCCTCGCCCTGCCCCTATCTGCCGGGGCGGCAGGAACGCAAGGTGTTCACGCATCTGGTCGGCGACAAGGCGACCGATCTCAACGACCTCCTGACCCATGGCGGCTTCCGCCGCAGCCAGTCGATCGCTTACCGGCCGGCCTGCGACCAATGCCGGGCCTGCGTGTCCGTCCGCGTGATCGCCAACGAATTCCGCCCCTCGCGCAACTTCCGCAAGGTGCTCGCGCGCAATTCCGATCTGGTCGGCGAGCAGCGCAGCGCCGTGCCGACCTCCGAGCAATATTCGATCTTCCGCAGCTATCTCGATCAGCGCCATCGTCATGGCGGCATGGCCGACATGACGGTGCTCGATTACGCCATGATGGTCGAGGACAGCCATGTCGAGACACGAATCATCGAGTACCGCCGCCGCAATCTGAGCAACGGTCCGAATGCCCGCAGCGGCGAACTGGTCGCAGTGGCGCTGACGGACGTGCTCAGCGACGGCCTGTCGATGGTGTACTCGTTCTTCGACCCCTCGGAGACCACCCGCTCGCTCGGCACCTTCATGATCCTCGACCACATCGCCCGGGCGCGGCGCCAGGGCCTGCCCTACGTCTATCTGGGCTACTGGATCGAGGGTTCGAAGAAGATGGACTACAAGAGTCGCTATCTGCCGCAACAACGTCTCGCGGCTGCCGGCTGGCTGCGCGTGGATGCCGAAGGCGACACCGCGCCCGAGCCGCAGGACTAGAGGAGGCGAATAGCGAATGGGGAGTGGCGAATAGAGCGCTTCGAAGCTTCGAACGTCCCTATTCGCTTTTCCCCTTCGCTATTCGCCTCTCCTCATCATCCCGTGGCCAGATCCCACACCAGCTTGGTATTGAGCGCGATGATCACCACCGCGATCAAGGTCGCGAGCGCCGTCAGCCAGCGCGGCGCCACGAACTGCCCCATCTTGGCCCGGCTCGCGGTGAGCAGCACCAGCGGCACGATCGCGAACGGCAATTGCAGGCTGAGCACGACCTGACTGAGGATCAGGAGCTGCCCGGTGGCCTTCTCGCCGGCCCAGATCGTCACCACCACGGCCGGCACGATTGCGATCATGCGGGTGATCAGCCGGCGCAGCCAGGGCGCGATCCGCCAGTGAAGAAAGCCTTCCATCACGATCTGACCGGACAGGGTCGCGGTGATCGTCGAATTCAGGCCGCAGCACAAAAGCGCGATCGCAAACAGCGTCGGTGCCAGCGTCGACCCGAGCAGCGGCGCCAGGAAGGAATGCGCCTGATCAAGCTCGGCGACGTCGCGTTGTCCGGTCCGGTGGAACGTCGCCGCCGCCAGGATCAGGATCGAGGCGTTGATGGTCAGCGCAAGGCACAGCGCGATGGTCGAATCGATCGTGGAGAGCGTGATCGCCTCGCGCTTGTCCTCTGGGCTGTCACCGTAGCCGCGGGTCTGGACCAGACCCGAGTGGAGATACAAATTGTGCGGCATCACGGTAGCGCCGAGAATGCCGAGCGCCAGATAGAGCATCTCCGGGTTGGCGACCAGCTGTCCGCTGGGGACGAAGCCCTTCACCACCTCGGCCCAGTCCGGCTGCGCCATCGCGATCTGGATCGCGAAGCACAGCGCGATGATGCCGAGCAGCGCGACCACGAACGCCTCGATCCAACGGAAGCCGAAGGCCTGCAGCGCCAGGATCAGGAAGACATCGAGCGCGGTGACGCAGACGCCGATCGACAGCGGCAGCCCGAACAGCAGGCTGAGACCGATCGCAGTACCGATCACCTCGGCGAGGTCGGTGGCCGTGATCGCGATCTCCGCCGACAGCCACAGCGGCAACGAAACCCAGCGCGGCGTCGAATCGCGGCACGCCTGGGCCAGGTCGCGGCCGGTGGCGACGCCGAGCCGGGTGCACAGCGACTGCAGCACGATCGCCATCAGGTTGGACAGCAGCGCGACCGACAATAGCACGTAGCCGAACTTGGCACCGCCGGCGAGCGAGGTCGCCCAATTGCCGGGGTCCATGTAGCCGACCGCGACCAGATAGCCGGGTCCGAGAAAGGCGAGCAGCTTTCGCCAGAGCGACCCCTTGGTTGCGGTTCGCACCGTCGCGAACATGTCGCCGAGAGAGGGCTCACCGCGCTCACCGCGCCAGCCGGAGCGGCTGTCGCTGGGCTGAACCAAGGCTTGCAGTTGCGAAAGATCTGACGGTTTTGCGTCCATTCCGCTATCCTGAACGAAACCGACCTTTAATGCAACTGATTTGCAAGTAGAGGAGCGCTGCAGGCTGGTGCCCGCGAGCGTTGGTATTAATCCAATACCATTCCATCATGGCAGCTGCTCGCCCTTGCCGATTCGCGAGAGCGCCTGAAGCACACACGAATCGGCGCGGCCGGGTCCCCGTCTCCCCACTGACCGGATCCAACATGTCTGCCAACCTTGGCCTCCGACCGATCTCCAACGCGCCTGTTCCTTGCAAGATCTGTGACGGTCCTGCCGACCTCTACGGCGTCGTCGACATGAACCGCCCATGCCAGACGGCGCATGCGTATCGCGCGCCGCTCTCGGGTGTGCCCATCTATTACCGGCGCTGCGCGGACTGCGGCTTTCTGTTCACCGACGCCTTCGACGACTGGAGCATCGAGCAGTTCAAGACCCACATCTACAACGACGGCTACGAAGCCGTGGATCCCGACTATCGGGTCAAGCGCCCGACCGACAATGCGGCGGCCGTCGCCCGCTTCTGGGCGCCACACAAGGCCGGCATGCGGGTGCTCGACTTCGGCGGCGGCAACGACGTGTTCTGCACCGGCCTGCGTGCTCAAGGCTTTGCGGAAGCGGTCACCTATGATCCGATGGTGGCCGAGCACGCCACCCGCCCCGATCGCAAGTTCGATCTCGTCACCTGCTTCGAGACGCTGGAGCACGTGCCCGATCCGCTGGCGACGATCGGAGCCATGGCGGCCTGCGTGGCCGAACCGGGCGCGGTGTTCTACTCGACGTTGACCCAGCCGGACGACTTCGACAGCCAGGGCATGTCCTGGTGGTACATCGCGCCGCGCAACGGCCACATCTCGATCTACACCCAGCATGCGCTGGCGCTGGCTTGGCACCGGTTCGGCTTCAAGACGGCGCCGCTGAATGCCGGCACCCATCTGGCGTTCCGCACGCTGCCCCCGGAATGGGGATTGGCCGAGGCACCGACCGCGGCATAGGCCGTCCGCAGCACGACGGCCGATACCGGAGATCAGGAAGCGGGTGGGCGCAAGGAGGCGGCGTGGTGATGATGGCCGCATCATCACATCAGGTTCCTCTTCATGCCTCCTTCTCCCGCCCTGCCCGCCGGCTTCCACCGCCTCGCCTGGTCGAACCTCACCGCGCAATCGGCCGAGCAGATCGCGCTCGCCGCAGCACCGATCGTCGCGGTGCTCGCCCTCGGCGTTGGCGAGGGCGCGACCGGCCTGCTGCAGACGGCGCTGACCGCGCCCTTCGTGCTGTTCGCGATCCCCGCGGGGCTGCTCGCCGACCGGATGCCGCGGCGGCTGCTGATGGCCCTGGCAGAGACGCTTCGCGCGCTCGCGCTGCTCGCGATCCTCATCGCCTTCGCGTCCGGCGCGCTCACGCTGCCGCTGCTGGCGGCGCTCGGATTCGCGGCGGTGTGCGGCACGGTCGCGTTCAGCGTCGCAGCGCCTGCCCTGGTGCCGAGCCTCGTCGCCCCGGCCCAGTTGGCGTCCGCGAATGCGCGCATCGAGCTTGCCCGCACCATCGCCTTTGCCACCGGGCCCGCGCTGGGCGGCATACTGGTCGGCTGGATCGGCGGCGCTCCGGCCTTCGGCTGCGCCGCGGCGCTCTCGCTGATCGCAGCCATGTGCCTGGCCGGCATCGCCGAGCCCGCCCGTGTGCCGGTGCCGCGCCGCCATCCGCTCGCCGACATCCGCGAAGGCGCCGCCTTCGTGCTGCATCATCCGCTGCTGCGGCCGGTGTTCGTCACCCAGTTCATCTTCAACACCGCGCATTTCCTGCTGCTCGCGGTGTTCGTGCCCTATGCGGTGCACCGGCTCGGCCTGTCGGCGGGAGGCGTCGGCACGGTGCTGTCGATGTTCGGCGTCGGCATGGTGTGCGGCGCGCTGCTGGCGACGCGCATCATGCGGCGGCTACCGTTCGGCACCGTCATCGGGCTCGGCCCCGTCACCGGCTTCGCCGCGGCGCTCATCATGGCACTGACCACGTTCGTCCCCTCGCCCTACCTTGCCGCCCTCAGCTTCTTCCTGCTCGGCGCCGGGCCGATCCTCTGGGTGATCTCGACCACGACGCTGCGGCAGTCGGTGACTCCGGCGGGCCTGCTCGGGCGGGTGTCGGCCATCAACATCCTGAGCTACGGCGCCCGTCCGCTGGGCTCGCTGCTCGGCGCGGTCGTCGGGGGCCGTTACGGCGCCGACATGTGTCTCTACCTCGTCGCCGCCATCTTCGGCCTGCAGGCGCTCGTTATCCTCGCCTCGCCGGTCGTCGCGATCGCGCGCCAGCCGGAGCCGCAGCCCGCCTAGCGATAGACCAGGATCGGCACGGTGGAATGCGTCAGCACCTTCAAGGTCTCGCTGCCCAGGATCGCCGAGACGCCGCGCAGCCCATGCGAGGCCATCAGCACCAGATCGCAATGCTGCTTGCGGGCGGTCTCGACGATCGCCTCATAGGGCTTGTCGTGCTCGACGCAGAGCGTGGCGCAGGCGACGCCGGCCTGCTCCGCGTCGTCCTTCACATGATCGAGGTATTTCGCGGTCTGATCGGCCACCAGCGACTTGTATTGCGCAAGCGCCTTGGTCGCAGCGTGGGGATCGACGACCAGCGAATGCAGCGGCGTCGACACCACCAACGCCGTGACCCTGGCTCCGGTCGCCTTGGCGAGCGCGACACCGTGCTTGATTGCGGCCTTGGAAAGGTCGGACCCATCGGTCGGCAGCAGAATATGTTTGTACATGAGCTTTCACCTCCCGGCAGAGGATGCTGGGCAGACTCGCTTCTGCGGGGCATTGACGTGGGTCAAGGGTGCGACATCTCGTCCGCCAGGTAGTTCTCGTAGGCCCGCGTGGCCGATGCGCTGCCGGCAAGTTCCGGATCGAGCGTGAAGAGATCCTGCGCGCGGCCGATGCCGCGCAGCGCGTAGCGTCCGGTCGACACCAGATAGCGGCGACCTTCGTCGTCGAGCCCCTCGCAGAACTCGGAGGATGCCAACAGTTCGCGATCGACCGAGCGGCACATCGAGGCGATGCGGCTGACCTCGTTGACGGCCGGTCCCACGACGGTGAAGTCGAGCCGGTCCTCGCTGCCGATATTGCCGTAGAACACCTCGCCGACATGCAGGCCGACATAGGCCGAGGTGACGGGCCGTCCCTCGCCGGCGCGCCGCGCGTTCAGCTTCATGATGTTCAGCCGAAAGCGATGCTCGGCGCGCAGCGCAGCGTGACGGGCCGAGGTCATGTCGCCGCCGGTGAAGATCGCCAGCACGCCGTCGCCGATCAGCTTCAGCACGTCGCCGCCCGCCTCGTAGATCGCGTCGATCGATGCCTCCGCATAGTCGTTGAGCAGCGGGATGATCTCGTCCGGCGAGATGCTCTCGCTGATCGCGGTCGAACTGCGCAGGTCGGAGAACCACAGCACCGCATTGATGCGCTCGGTGACACCGCGGGAGATCCGGCCGCGCAGCACCTGCTCCGACGCATCGCGGCCGAGATAGACGCGGCCAAGGGTTCGCACGATATCGACCTGCTGCGCGGATTTGATCGTCAGCGCGAGCAGCGGGACCAGGTCGCGCAATGCGCCGACCTGCGTGTCGGTGAAGCCGCCGTCACGTCGCGTCAGCCAGTTGGAATAGAAGCAGTCCATCTGGCCGAGCGTGCCGGCTTCCCCGAACCGGTGCACGAAGGCGAGATAGTGCCGATGTCCCTGGGCGGAAAGCTCCTCGATGACCGGAAAATCGAGATGCGCACAATTCGTGAAGTCGATGCTGAACTCGTCATGGCCGTTCTCCAGCATGTGGTGGAAGACCGAGCGCCGCCAATTCTGTGCCGCCTCTCCCTCATTGCTGGAGCCATATTCAAAGCTGTCGGCTTCGTTCGTGTCGAAATCGTTCCAGCGGAAGCCACGCCCCTCGAAAATCGGATGCAGCGTATCGATGATCGCAAGGCTGCGCGACAATTCAAGCCCGGCCACGCGGCAGCGCTCGCAGAAGCCGCGCAGGATCTCATTTTCCGGCATGCCGGTCAGGCTCTGAGCCACGAGCCAGTTCGCCACTTCGAGACGGGTCGCCGTGTCCATGGTTTCAGCTCACCAACGCGTCACGATCCGGAAAGCTTCAGGCAGGCCGGCTCACCACCTCGCCGTCCTCCTTGGTGAAGGAGGAGACGGGATGATCGAGCAGGTCGAGCACAAGTTCGGACGGGCGGCAGAGCCGCGCGCCCTTGCTGGTCACCACGATCGGCCGGTTGATCAGGATCGGATGCGCGAGCATCGCCTCGATCAGCTGGTCGTCGGTCCATTTGGAATCGCCCAGCCCAAGCTCGGCATAGGGCGTGCCCTTTTCGCGCAGCACGTCGCGCACCTTGACGCCCATCGCGTTGATCAGCGCAATCAGTTGCTCGCGGCTCGGCGGGCTTTTCAGATATTCGATCACCTCAGGCTCCTCACCCGAGGCGCGGATCATCGCGAGCGTGTTGCGCGACGTGCCGCAGGCCGGATTGTGAAAGATCGTCACGGGCATGGGCTGTCCAGTCGTTGCGTTCCAAAGGCACATTCCCGTGCCATGCGTCTCACCCCACGCATCGTGTCCCTGATGGTGCGGCCGCGATGCGGGAAATGGTCACTGTTACCACGGCGCCGCCGCCGGCCGGAATGGGAACTCCGCCGGTCGAGGGAAATCGCCGGCGCGCTGTGCAGACTGGCTGGCGGGAGCTGACCCATCGCGGCTCACACCACGTCGGCAGGAGCGAGCTTGCAGGCGCAGCCATCGGCCTCGATCTGCAGGGTCGGATGCTGGATGTTGAAGCGATGTGACAGCTCGGCGCAGACGCGATGCAGGAATGCATCATCCGTTCCGCCTGCCCGTACCAGATGCGCCGTCAGCGCGGTCTCGTTGGTGCTCATCGCCCAGATGTGGAGGTCGTGCACCTCGCTGACGCCGTCGAGGGAGGCGAGATATTCGCGCACCTCCGGAAGCGCGATGTCGCGCGGCACGGCGTCGAGCGCCAGATTGACGCTGTCGCGGGCGAGATCCCAGCCACTCAGGAGCACGACGAGCGCGATGACCAGGCTGACCACCGGATCGATCCACAGCCACCCCGTCCAGATCGTGACCAGCGCCGCGACGACCACGCCGAACGACACGGCGGCATCGGCGGCCATGTGCAGGTAGGCGCCGCGAATGTTGAGGTCGGTGTCGCGGCCGCGCATGAACATCATCGCGGTGGCGCCGTTGATGGCGATGCCGAGCGCGGCGACCCACAGCACGGTGGTGCCGGCCACCTCGCCCGGATTGCGCAGGCGATCGAACGCCTCGACGGCGATGCCGCCGACCACCACCAGCAGCAGCCCCGCATTGATCAGCGCCGCCAGGATCGAGGCGCGGCGATAGCCGTAGGTATGGCGGTCGGTCGGCCGCCGGCCCGCCAGCCATAGGGCGCCCCAGGCCAGGAGCAGCGACATCACGTCGGACAGATTGTGGACGGCGTCCGAGATCAGTGCCAGTGAATGCGCGGCATAGCCGAACACAAGCTCGGCGATGACGAAGGCCGTGTTGAGCGACACGCCGATCGCAAAGGCCGCACCAAAGCTCACCGGCGCATGGCTGTGGCCGGCATGGCCGTGGGCATGTGAGGGGCCATGATCATGGGAATGGTCATGGCCGTGATGATGAGAATGCGAGTGCGCCATCCAACGTGCCCCCGGGCGATCGCGCACCTCGCGATCGCCCGCTGCCTGATATAGACGGCCGCTCGACGGATACTATTACGTCGCTACTCGATCGGCCGGTTGAACTTGTTCGACTTCGGCAGCCCCTGCGCGATGCGCCCGGCATCGGCGCGGTTGCCGCGGTAGTCGGCCAGCTCCTTCCAGCTCAGCCCCTGGTCGCGGCCGGCGGAATCCTTCCAGGCCAGTCCCTGCTTCTGCTCGAAGGTGGTGACGTCGGAGAGCTGCGCGCTGGTGTATTTCTGCAGCCGGACGCCGCGGCCGCGCGCCATCTCCGGCACCTGGTCGAGCCCAAACACCACCATCTTGTGGTTGGTGCCGATGACCGCGACCTGATCGCCCGCGACCGTCGTGATCGCGCGCGCTTCCGCCGGCGCGGTCACGTTGAGCACCTGCTTGCCCTTGCGGGTGTTGCTGACACAATCCTCCTCCTTGACCACGAAGCCCTGACCGTCCGAGGCGGCAATGAGGAACTTGCGCTCCCCCTTGTTGACGAACATCGACACGATCGAAGCGTCCTGGTCGAGATCGATGAACATGCGGATCGGCTCGCCGTGGCCGCGCCCGCCGGGCAGCTTGCCGACGTCCAGCGAGTAGAACTTGCCGTTGCTGGCGAACAGCAGCACCTTGGAGGTGTTCTCGGCGAAGAACGCCTGGCCGAGCTGGTCGTCGGTCTTGAACTGCAGGTTCGACAGGTCGGCGACGTGGCCCTTCAAGGTGCGCACCCAGCCCTTGTCGGAGACGACGACGGTGACCGGCTCGCGCTCGATGAAGGCTTCTTCAATAGCGGCGAGATCGTGCTCAGGCGCGTCGGCGAAATTGGTGCGGCGCTTGCCGAGCGGCGTCTTCGGCCCGAACATGTCGCGGACCGTCTTGACCTGCTCGCCGACCTTGGCCCATTGCAGCTCCTCGGATCCGAGCAGCGCATTGATGCCCTTCAGCTCGCCGCGCAGATTCTTGTCCTCGGTGCGGATCTCCATTTCCTCGAGCTTGCGCAAGCTACGCAGGCGCATGTTGAGGATGGCCTCGGCCTGCACCTCGGTGAGCTTGAACGTCTTCATCAGCACCGGCTTGGGCTCGTCCTCGGTGCGGATGATCCTGATCACCTCGTCGATGTTGAGGTAGGCGATCAAATAGCCACCGAGAATCTCCAGCCGGTTCTCGATCTGCTTCTTGCGGTAGTTCGAGCGCCGCAGCAGCACGTCGCGCAGATGGTCGAGCCATTCGCGCAGGCACTCGGCCAGGCCCACCACCTTGGGGATGCGGCCTTTGATCAGCACGTTGAGGTTCAGCGGAATCTTGCTCTCGAGATCGGTGAGCCGGAACAGCGATTCCATCATCAGCGCCGGATCGACGTTCTTCGACTTCGGCTCGATCACGAGCCGCACGTCCTCGGCCGACTCGTCACGGACGTCGCCGACCAGCGGCAGCTTCTTCTCGTTGAGCAGCTCTGCGATCTTCTCGACCAGCCGTGACTTCTGCACGAGATAGGGAATCTCGGTGATGACGACGATCCAGGTGCCGCGGTTGCCCTCCTCCTGCTTCCACTTGGCGCGGACACGGAACGAGCCGCGGCCGGTGGTGTAGGCCTCGATGATCGACTCCTTGGAATCGATCACGGTGCCGCCGGTCGGGAAGTCCGGCCCCTTCACCCAGCGCAGCAGCGCGCGCGACTTGGCGTCAGGCTTCTCGATCAGATGCAGCGCGGCGTCGCAGAGCTCCGCGGCATTGTGCGGCGGAATCGAAGTTGCCATGCCCACCGCGATACCCTGGGCGCCGTTGGCCAGCAGGTTCGGGAAGCCGCCGGGCAGTACGACCGGCTCCTTCGACTGGCCGTCATAGTTCGGCCGGAACTCGACGCCGTCCTCGTCGATGCCTTCCAGCAGCAGCCGCGCGACGTCGGTCATGCGCGCTTCGGTGTAGCGATAGGCCGCCGGATTATCGCCGTCGATATTGCCGAAATTGCCCTGGCCGTCGACCAGCGGATAGCGCGAGGAAAAGTCCTGCGCGAGGCGGACCATCGCGTCGTAGATCGCCTGGTCGCCATGCGGATGGAACGAGCCCATCACGTCGCCGACGATCTTGGCGGATTTCTTGAACGCCGTGCCCGGGTCGAGCCGCAGCAGCCGCATGCCGTAGAGGATGCGCCGGTGCACGGGCTTGAGGCCGTCGCGCGCGTCCGGCAGTGCGCGGTGCATGATGGTCGAGAGCGCGTAGGCGAGATAGCGCTCTTCCAGCGCATCCCGGAGCGTCACCTCGTGAATCTCGGCTGGTTCCGGCGGAATCAGTGATTTTCCCATTCGCGTTGAGCTTTCAGTGGGTTAGCCCTTGAGCCTGAGCTAGCGTGAACGATTTGGGAACAGGCTTTATGCGATGATGCGCTGGGGCGCAATGTCGGCCCTGCCCGGTTCCCCGAGGAAAAAGCCGGGACTTCGGCCGCGGAACCGCAACCCGGCCCGAAAATCATGCAGTTCACGTGACGCCGACGCATGTCGCAACGCTCACGGATTGAGCAGCCGACCCGCGTCCCGTTGAGGTGCAACGATGTCGCACACGAGTCTGTGTAGCTGAGATCGTCACCCGCCGTCGCTAAGGTGACGGCGCTCATCCTCGCCGACGCAACGGCCCTGCGAGGAGAGCCATCGCGCCGCGCCTTGAACGCGGCAGATCCCATCCAGTGAGAAAGGCAGATGCTCCATGGGCTCAGGATTCGTGACGACATCGGACGGCACGCAGATCTTCTACAAGGACTGGGGATCGGGCCAGCCCATCGTCTTCCACCACGGCTGGCCGCTGTCGTCCGACGATTGGGACGCGCAGATGCTGTTCTTCCTCGACAAGGGTTTTCGCGTCATCGCGCACGACCGGCGCGGTCACGGCCGCTCCAGCCAGACGGAGACCGGCAATGAAATGGACACCTACGCCGCCGATGTCGCTGCGCTTGCCGCGAAGCTCGACCTGCGAGACGCGATCCATGTCGGCCACTCCACCGGCGGCGGCGAGGTCGCGCGCTACGTCGCCAAGCACGGCAAGGGCCGCGTCGCCAAGGCCGCGTTGCTCGGCGCGGTGCCACCGATCATGCTGAAGACGGCGAGCAATCCCGGCGGACTGCCGATCGAGGTGTTCGACGGCTTCCGCACGGCGCTCGCCGCCAACCGCGCGCAATTCTTCCTCGATATTCCGACCGGCCCGTTCTACGGCTTCAACCGCGACGGCGCCAAGGTTTCCGAAGGCGTGATCCGCAACTGGTGGCGCCAGGGCATGATGGGCGGCACCAAGGCCCATTACGATTGCATCAAGGCGTTCTCGGAGACCGACTTCACCGAGGACCTGAAGGCGATCGACGTGCCAGTGCTGCTGATGCACGGCGAGGACGACCAGATCGTCCCGATCGACGATTCCGCGCGCATCGGCATCAAGCTGTTGAAGCACGGGACCTTGAAGACCTATCCGGGATTTCCGCATGGCATGGCAACGACGCATGCTGATGTGATCAATGCCGACCTGCTGGCCTTCATCAAGGGGTAGCTCGATCATTGCACTTCGCCGAATGCGCATTCCGATGCCGATGAAGCGATAGATCTCAAATCTTGCTCGTCATGGCCGGGCTTGTCCCGGCCATCCACGCAGCACTGCACACGCCGAACGACGTGGATGCCCGGGACAAGCCCGGGCACGACGAGTTCGGGGCTACCATTGATCCACTATCTCAATTTCCGCGTTGGAGACGTCGTCCTGCCTTCTCGCGACGCGCTCCGCGCCCGAGCTATCAGGATCGATCACCCTCATCTAACAGAGGGCGCAGGGAAGGCCGGACCTCGACTGAGGCCCGTGGCCCGCCTGCGAAAAAAATGCAGGCGGCAGGTACCACAGGTCAGCCGGACGACCCGGCCCTCCCTGCGCGATGGGCTTACGAGTTATACGCAGTCTCCCCGGTGTCCGGCTTGTGAGCCACCGTCGCCCCTGGGATCATCACCCACGGACTTGGCGCCAGCATCGGGGCGCCAGGACGCTGCGATTTCCTCGTCCTGCCGGACACGTTCGTCCGCGCGCACATGCACGCTGCGATCCGACAGGCCACCGCTCCCCGCTTCCTACGTCTCGTGACGATCGCGATGCGCCCCTCATGTGGAGGCGGGATGCGCGGAAACATCGTCCTGATTTGCCCGACGACACAAGCCGTGCGGACTGCGGCAGATTGGCTCGACGGGCAATTGGCGCATGGGAGATCGTTCAATTCTGCATATCAGAAACGGGACCGCACGCAGCTCAGCGCGACCGCGGGAACCGATAGCGCCCAAGGCGCGTTCTCTCCGCATCAACGTAATGCGTATGCGATATCAACCGAAGCACGACCTGCTGGCGGGCATCTTTGCATGAAGAATTTTTCCGATGCGTCCTTTTCGCCTGACGTCATCGCGCTGATGACCGAAGCCCTCAACGCGTCGGTCGCCGCGCTGCCTGAGCCGGTGAGTTCGACGAACGTGAACCTGCTTGCGGAAGCCGTGCTGCGGGCCGCCAAGGCCGGCGAGCGCGACGTCACCGCGATGCAGCGGCTCGCGCTGCTCGAACTGCAGATCATGCCGCGCATGTAAAGCGGATCACAGGCTTTCCTACAGCCGTAAGGCATTCCCAACGCGCTCACTTCGGGACCTCTTGGTTCGAGATGCGCCGCACGCGGCGCTCCTCACCATGAGGACATCGGATCGCGCCTGACGCGCCGCCGGCCTCCTTCTTCCATCCCCCGGCCGCTGCGCCACGTCCCACCCGTTCGCAATTGACAAATCTATTCGTCAATGTCTAATTCCTATCACCGCCGACAGAGCGGAGCAAAACGGGGAGGATCTTCATGCGACGGCAGCTGCTCGCCTGCGCGTTCCTGGCAACGACATCATTCATCGCGACAGGCGCTTCAGCCCAGGTTTCTGACGACGTGGTGCGGATCGGCGTGCTCACCGATCTCTCGAGCTGGGGACGCGACAACAGCGGGCCGGGCTCGGTCGAGGCGGCCAAGATGGCGGTCGAGGAGTTCGGCCCCAATGTGCTCGGCAAGCCGATCGAGATCATCAGCGCCGATCACCAGATGAAGACCGACGTCGGAACGACGGTCGTGCGCGACTGGTTCGACAACGGCAAGGTCGACGCCGTCGTCGACATCCCCAACTCCGGCATCGCGATTGCCGTGCACAACATGGTGCGCGAGCACAACAAGATCGCGCTGCTGTCCGGTCCCGGCGCGAGCTCGCTGACCGACGAGCTGTGCAGCCCGAACACCGTGCATTTCACCTACGATACGTATGCGCTGTCCAAGGTGACGACCTCGGCCGTGATCGGCCAGGGCGGCAAGTCCTGGTACTTCATCACCGCGGACTACGCCTTCGGCCAGCAGTTGGAGAAGGACGCCACGCGCTTCATCAAGGAGCTCGGCGGCACCATCCTCGGCGGCGTCAAGCATCCGACCAACACCGCCGACTTCTCCTCCTTCGCGCTGCAGGCGCAGAGCTCCAAGGCCGACGTCGTCGCCTTCGCCAATGCCGGCCAGGACACCGACAACGCGATCAAGCAGTCCGGCGAGTTTGGCCTGGTGAAGGGCGGCCAGAAGCTGGTGGGCCTCCTGATGTTCGACACCGACGTGCATGCGATCGGGCTCGAGGCAGCGCAGGGCACCTACATGACCACGGCGTCCTATTGGGCGATGGACGAGGCCACCCGCGCCTGGTCGAAGAAGTTCTACGCCCGCGCCAAGGTGATGCCGACCATGATCCAGACCGGCGTCTACGGCTCGGTGCTGCACTATCTCAAGGCGATCAAGGCGGCCGGCACCGATGATCCCAAGGCTGTCATGGCGAAGATGCGCGAGCTGCCGATCGAGGACACCTTCGTTCACGGCGGCAAGTTGCGCGAGGATGGTCGGGTCATCCGCGACATGTACCTCGCCCGCGTCAAGAAGCCGTCGGAGTCGAAGGAGCCGTGGGACTATCTGGAGATCGTCAAGACCGTGAAGGGCGAGGATGCGTTCCGGCCGGTCTCCGAGTCCAAGTGCCCGTTGCTGAAGAAGTAGGAGCGCGCGCATGAGCGGAGCCGATACCAAGGACGGCGACAGCTATGATTGTGACGTGCTGGTGGTCGGCTCCGGCGCGGCCGGGCTGTCAGCGGCGGTTACCGCCGCCCATGCCGGGCTGAAGGTCCTCGTCACCGAAAAGGAGCCGCGGTTCGGCGGCACCACCGCGCGCTCCGGCGGCTGGCTGTGGATCCCCGGGACCTCGCTGGCGAAGGCGTGGGGCATCGACGAGCCGCCCGAGCTGGCGCGCAGCTATCTGCGTCATGAAGCCGGCAACAGTTTCGATGCGGCGCGGGTCGATGCGTTCCTGAGCAAGGGCCCGGAGGCGGTCGACTTCTTCATCGGCAAGACGGCACTCAAGTTCGACATGCCGCTGACCTTCCCTGACTATCACGCCGAGGCGCCGGGCGGCACGCAGGGCGGCCGCTCGATGGTGACGCGGCCGTTCGACGGCCGCGAGCTTGGGCGTCACATCGAGGATCTCGGCCAGCCGCTGCCCGAGCTCACCGTGTTCGGCATGATGCTCGGCTCCGGCAAGGAGATCATCCATTTCATGCGCGCGACCAAGTCGCTGGCGTCAGCGTTCTACGTCGCCAAGCGGCTGTCGAAACATGCGCTGGACGTGCTGCGCCATGGCCGCGGCATGACGCTCACCAACGGGAATGCGCTGGCGGGGCGGCTGGCGAAATCCGCGTTCGATCTCGGCATTCCCCTGTGGCTGTCGTCGCCTGTGGCGGAGCTGATCCGCGACGGCGATGCCGTGCGCGGCGCCGTGGTGACGCGGCAGGGCCGGCGCATCCGAGTGAATGCGCGGCTCGGCGTGGTGCTTGCCTGCGGCGGTTTCCCGCATGATGTCGAGAGGCGCAAGGCGATGTTTCCGCATGCGCCGACCGGCCAGGAGCATGTGTCGCCCGGCCCGGTCGGCAACACCGGCGACGGCTTGCGGCTGGCGGAAGCGGTCGGCGGCCGGGTCGAGGACGGCCTGCCGCATGCGGCGGCCTGGGTGCCGGTCTCCGTCACCACGCGCAAGGACGGCAGCAAGGGCGTGATGCCGCACTTCATCGACCGTGCCAAGCCCGGCGTGATCGCAGTGACCGCGGACGGCGTGCGCTTCGCCAATGAAGGCAATTCCTACCACGACTTCGTGCAGGCGATGGTCAAGGCGGCCAAGCCCGGCCGCGAGATCGCTGCCTGGCTGATCACCGATCACCGCTCATTGCGCCGCTACGGCCTCGGCTGCGTACCACCGTTCCCGATGCCGCTCGGGCATCATCTCAGCACCGGCTATCTCAAGCGCGGCGCGACGCTCGCCGAGCTCGCGCGCGTAGCCGGCATCGACGCGATGGCGCTGGAAGCAACCGTCGCCGCCTTCAACGCCGATGCGGCGCTGGGCCAGGATCCGACCTTCGGCAAGGGCTCGCGCGCCTACAATCGCTACCAGGGCGATGCGCTGCACGGGCCGAACCCGTGCGTGGCGCCGATCAAGGACGGGCCGTTCTACGCGATCAAGATGGTGATCGGCGATCTCGGCACCTATGCCGGCATCCGCACCGACGAGCATGCCCGCGCGCTCGATGCGCAGGGCCAGCCGATCGAGGGGCTGTATGCCGCCGGCAACGACATGGCGAGCATCATGGGCGGCAACTATCCCGGCGCCGGCATCACGCTGGGCCCGGCGCTGACCTTCGGCTACATTGCCGGCTGGCATCTCGCCGAACGCGCCAGGCAAAGGAGCCCCGCATGAGCGACAGTCAGATGTTGGCCGGCAAGCTCGCGCTGGTGACGGGCGCGGCGCACGGCAATGGCCGCGCGATCGCGCTGGGGCTCGCCGGCCGCGGCGCCGACGTGATCATCACCGACATCGACTTGGAGGGCGCCGAGCGCTGCGCCGCCGAGATCCGCGATCACGGCCGCAAGGCGTGGGCACATCGGCTCGACGTCACCGACGCCGCGGGCTGCACCGCATTGGCGGCGCAGTTGCGCACCGAGGTCGGCGCCATCTCCATCCTCGTCAACAACGCCGGCATCATCATTCGCGAGGGCATCGATTCAGCCCGCGCGCCACAGAACTGGCAGCGCGTGCTCGACGTCAATCTCAACGGCGTGTTCAACGTCACCTACGCGTTTCTCGCCGCGTTGCGCGCGACGCGCGGCACCATCGTCAACATCGCCTCCGTCGCCTCGTTCATCGGCATCAGCAACACGCTCGGCTACTCGCCCTCCAAGGGCGGGGTGAAGTCGCTGACTCAGGCGCTGGCGCGCGAGCTCGCCGCCGACGGCATCCGCGTCAACGCGATCGCGCCCGGCGTGATCGCCACCGCGATGACGGAGTCGACCCGCAACGATCCCGAGCGACTCGCCGGCTTCATGAGCCGCACGCCGCTCGGCCGCGTCGGCCAGCCCGAGGAGCTCGCGGGCCCCGTGGCGTTCCTGGTCTCGGACATGGCGTCCTACGTCAACGGCGTGACCTTGCCGGTCGACGGCGGCTTCCTGGCGGTGTAGGCACGGCGCCGGACCAGGGGGCACAACGAGACATGGGACGAGAGAGCCGCGGCATCCAGTCGATCGAGGTCGGCGGCACCCTGCTGCAGGCACTGGCGCGCAGCGGCGAGCCGATGATGCTGCGCGACCTCGCGCGCGAGGCCGGGCTGCCGCCCGCCAAGGCGCATCCCTACCTCGTCAGCTTCTCGCGCATCGGTTTGATCGAGCAGGACGAAACTACCGGACGCTACGAGATCGGCCCGCTCGCGCTCGAGCTCGGCCTGATCAGCCTGCGGCGGTTGTCGGCGGTCCGGATCGCGACGCCGAAGATCGCCGCGCTCGCCGGGGCCATCGATCACGCGGTGTCGCTCGCCGTGTGGGGCACCAACGGCCCGACCGTGGTGCGGCTGGAGGAGCCGAGCCATCCGGTGCACATCGTGATGCGCGTCGGCTCGATCATGGCGCTGCTGGAGACGGCAACCGGCCGGGCCTTCGCGGCGTTCCTGCCGCCCAAGACCGTGAAAGCCGCGCTCGACACCGGCCTCGATCGTCTCGGCGTCGGCTACAATCCCAAGCGCTCACCAAAGAGTCCGAAGGTCGCCGAGATGCTGGCCGAGGTGCGCGCGCAGGGGCTCGCGCGCGCCGTCGGCGATCCGCTGCCCGGCGTCAATGCCTTCGCCGCACCGGTGTTCGATCACGCCGGCCACGTCGCGCTGGTCATCACCGCGATGGGCCCGGCCGGCACCTTCGACGCCGGCTGGCAGTCACCGCTGGCGATGCGGCTGCGTGCCTGCGCGGCCGAGATCTCCAAGCAGCTCGGCCACGGCATCGCGCAGCCGTGAGCCTCAGGCCGCGACGGAGCGCTTCTCCGGCCACGGCTCGGCCCACGCCGGCAGCCGCATCAGGCCATCGAGCCAGCGCACGATGTTCGGAAACGACTCCATCGGCATCTCGGCCTCGCGCCAGTCGGTCGCCATCGAGGCCGCCGCGAAATCGGCGATGGTGAGCCTGTCGCAGGCGATGTGGCTGCGCGCCCGCAGATGCGCATCGAGCACGGCTGCGAAGGTCTTCAGGTTGGCGACCTTGCCGGCCAGCGCGGCACGGTCAGGCACACCGAGGCCGAACGTCTTTCGGACGATGTGCTCGAAATAGAACGGTCCGACCGCCGGCGCCCAATGGCAGTCGTTCCACGCCAGCCAGCGCAGCACCTCGATCTGCTCCTGCGGATCGCGCGCCGGCCACATGTCGCAGCTCTCGCGGATGCAGAGGTGCGCCATGATGGCGGTCGACTCCCACAGCACGGTGTCGCCGTCGACCAGCACCGGCGCCTTCATGTTGGGGTTGAGCGCGGCGAACTCCGGCGTCTTCATCCGGCCGGTGATCTCGATGAACTCGGCGGGAACGCCGAGATGCTTCACCAGCGCCAGCACGCGGCGCGGCGCCTGGGCCTTGATCCAGTAGATCTTCATGACGGGTCTCCATCTCCTGTGCCTTGAAGACGAACGTAGCAGCACCGGATCGACAGTGACGGAGCAAAAATTCAGCGGCGGTTCCGCCGACTCGTACGGTTCCCGTAGCGTCACATCGCGCGCACCGCCGCCCGTGCGGTGAGAATGCACCCCGGCAGGAACGTACCCTCCAGCGAACGCTTGCCCGACGCGCCGCCGCCGCCGAAGCCGGCCGCTTCGCCGACCGCATAGAGGCCGCCGATCGGCGCACCCGTGGTGTCGAGCACCCGGCTCTGCAGATCGGTCTTGAGGCCGCCGAGGCTCTTGCGGGTGATGAGTTGCATGTGAATGGCGATGTAAGGCCCGGCGCCCGGCGCCTGCAGCGGCGCAGGCTTGCAGGTGCGGAGCTTGTCGGGCCCCCATTGCCGCGCGTGCAGGATGCGGCGCAACTGGTCGTCGTTGTGGAGCTTGTCGCCATTCCCAAAGTTCGCGTCGAAGGCGTCGGCGGTGGCCTGCAGCACCTCCGGCTTCACGTCGCCGGTGCCGGTCAGCGCATTCATCTTGGCGGCGAGACCGGCCAGCGTCTCGTCGACCAGGAAGTGCCGGCTCTCGCGCTGCATCTGCCTGACCAGGCGATGATTGCCGAACAGGGTCTCCTTGAGGAACATCGGCATCTGCCGGTCGCGGATGCGCGGATTGTGCTCGGCGCCGGAGATGGCGAACTCCTTGGCGGCGATGCGCCAGTTCAACAGATGCCACGTATACGGTTTCTCCTGCGCCGCGACGCGCTGGCACAGATCATGGGTGTCGAAGCCGGTCACCAGCGGCTCCGGGCCGATGCGCTCGCCGCGATGGTTGAGCCATAGCGCCGATTTGCACGGCACCAGCGACAGGCCATGGCCGTCGAAATGCGGAAACGGATGCGGGATGCCGGCGGCGTAGTTCCACATCTCGCCGGCATGCGTGATCTCGGCGCCGAGCGCCTCGGCCGCGTGGTGATGCAGTTTGCCGTCGGAGAACGGATGCGCGCCATTGAGCATCGCCTGCGGCAGCGGCCGGCGCTTCACCCAGTTGGCGCGGGCCTCCGCATGGCTGCCATTGAGGCCGCCCATCGCCAGCACTGTCAGCGGCCCGGCGATGCGGATTTCGGCGCCCGTCTCCTCGTTGACGGCGACCACGCCCGATACGGCGCCGGCAGCGCGATCGAGGCTGACGACGCAGTGACGGTGCAGCACCATCAGCCGGCCGCCGCTATCGGCCGCACGCATCGCCTCGATCATCACGCGCGTGAGCCGCTGCGAGGTGCCCCAGACGATGTGATAGCGCGGCAGCGCGTTGCCGTTGCCGTGCCGGCCGCGCTCGACCCAGTTCACCGCCGGCATGAACGTCACGCCGTGCGCCAGCAGCCAGTCGTAGACCTCGCTGCGCGAATGCGCGACGTAATAGCGGGCCCATTGCAGCGGCCAGTGTTCGGCGGCGTCGAGCTCGCCAAACCTGATCCAGTCGCGCAACGCGATCTCGGGCGTATCCGGGATCTTCATGCGCGCCTGCAACGGCGTGCCGACCAGCGCCATGCCCCCGAACGCCCACAACGCCAGCCCGCCGAACCGCTCGGGCGTGTCCCGGTCCACGATGGTCACCGACTTGCCGGCGCGCAGTGCCTCCAGCGCGGTGACGATGCCGGCGAGACCGCCGCCGGCGATGACGACATCGGATTGCAGCGTCGCGCTCATGTCACGGCGCGATCTTGCGCTTGAGCATCCGCGCCACCGGCAGCGGGACGCGGTCGAGCGATCCCAGGAGGTGCGGCAAAAGCTTCAGCTTGAGGCCGGTCAGCGCCGGCGGCACCATGGCCTCGATCAGATGCGGCCCCGGCCGCGCCAGCGCCCCCTGCAACGCGGTGGTGAATTCGTCCGGCGTGCTGACGCGGGTCGCGCGCACGCCCATGCCGTCGGCGATCTGCGCGAGCTTGAGGACCGGTCCGTGAAGGTCGAGCTGCGCCCGCGCCTTCGGTCCGATCTCCTCGGCGCCGACCCGCTCCAGCTCGACGTTGAGCACCGAGTAGGACGCATTGTTGAAGATCACGGCGGTGATGTTGAGCCGCTCGCGCGCGATCGTCCACAACGACTGGATCGTGTACATCGAGCTGCCGTCGCCGATCAGCGCGATCACCGGCCGGTCCGGACAGGCGATCGCCGCCCCGATCGCATTCGGCAGCCCCTGCCCGATGGCGCCGCCGGTCAAGGTGATCAGATCGTGGCGCGGCGCGCCCGCGGTGAATTTCGACAGCATCAGGCCGGAGCTGATCGCCTCGTCGACGATGATGGCGTTCTCGGGCAGGAGATGACCCACCGCCTTGCAGACCTTTTCCGCGGTGAGCTTCTTGCCGCGCGGACGCCCGGGCCGCGAGGCCGGCGACAACGCCGGCGTGGCGCGCCCGGCCTCCAGGGCGGCGGCAAGCCTGGTCAGGCTGCACGCGGCGTGCTGCGCCGGCGTCGACAAGGTCAGCACCTTGCAGCCGTCATGCGGCAGATAGCTCTTCTTGCCGGGATAGGCGAAGAACGACACCGGCGCCTTGGCGTCGACCAGGATCAGCGTGTCGATCTCCTTGAGCTGGACCTGCGCCATCTCGGCGAGATAGGCGATGCGCTCGACGGCCGGCAGGCCCGCTCCACGCTGCATGCGCGTCGGAAAGGTTTCGGCGTAGACCTTCACACCGCAGGCCGCGGCGATGCGCGCGGCCGCCAGCAGCGATTCCTCGTGCAGCGCCGTACCACCGAGCAGAAGCGCGCTGCGGCCGCCCGCCTTGATCGCCGCGGCGACGGCCTGCACGGCGGAATCGTCAGCGGGCGCCGGCGGCTCGATCACCGGCGCCGGCTCGGCGACGCCGCCCTCACCCCAGGACACGTCGGCCGGCAGGATCAGCGTCGCGACCTGTCCGGGCCAGGAGCACGCCGCCTTCACGGCCGCCACCGCGTCGCGGCACAGCTCCGATGTCACCTGTGAGGTCCAGACGAATTCCGGCGAGACGTTGCGCGCGACGGTCTCGATATCGGACTGGAGCTGCGCGTCATAAGGGACATGATAAGTGGCGTGGTCGCCGACGATGTTGACGACGGGCACCTTGCCCTTGCGCGCATTGTGCAGATTGGCGAGGCCGTTGCCGAGGCCGCAACCGAGATGCAGCAGCGTTGCCGCGGGCGTGCCGGTCATCCGGGCGTAGCCGTCCGCCGCACCGGTCGCCACCCCTTCGAACAGGCACAGCACGGCGCGCATCTCCGGCGCGGAGTCCAGCGCGGCGACGAAATGCATCTCGGAGGTGCCAGGATTGGTGAAGCAGACCCGAATGCCGGAATTGACCAGGGTCCGTATCAGAGCTTGTGCGCCGTTGGGCATGAGAAAAGCCTGTTGCGGGGAAACTGCCGCAGCTCGGGGCGACTTGGCCGGCCCCGCCATGGCATTTCCCCTGTTTATATTTGCGCCATTTTGGAATTGACGGTCTCAGAAATCCAATGAATTGTTATGGCTTGATCAATGACTTCGGTGCATCGATGTACACTCCCACCCTGCGCCAGCTGCAGCAGTTAGTCTACCTCGCGGAAGAGCGGCATTTCGCCCGGGCGGCCCAGCGCGCCCACGTCACGCAGTCGGCGCTGAGCCGCAGCTTGCAGACCCTGGAGGACGCCGCCGGGATGCGGCTGTTCGACCGCAGCTCGCGCTCGGTGGAGATCACACCGGTCGGCGAGCGACTGGTGGCGCGGGCCCGCTCGCTCCTGTCGAGCGCAGACGACCTTGGCCGCGAGATGCGCCTGCTGCGCTCGGGAGATGCCGGCGAGGTGACGGTGGGCGTCGGCGCGTTCACCGGGCTGACGCTTCTGCCGGATGCCATGGCGCGGCTGTATTCGGAGCACCCGTCCGTGCGCATCATCGTGGTGCAGGACAATTGGCGCGCCCTGATGGAGGTGCTGCAGCAAGGAAAGCTCGATTTCTTCCTCGCGCACATCACCGACATCCGCGCCGACGACAGCCTCGACATCGAGCCGCTCGGCGGCCTTCCAGGACACTTTTACTGTCGGGCAACTCATCCGTTGGCGCGCCGACGGGAGCTTTCGGCACGCGAACTCGCCGGCCAGCACTTCGCCTCCGTTGCGCTGCCACCGGAATTCAGCAGGCGCTTGGAAGCGCTCATCGCTGCGCCGGAGGGCCGCGGCTTCGACGTCGCGCTCGAATCCGAGAACGCGAGCCTGCTGGTGCAAATGGCCATTCGGTCCGACATCGTGCTCGTCGCGGGCGATGCCGTTCTCACCCACGAGCTGGCCTCCGGGCAGTTGGTCCGCCTGAACGTGGCCGAACTGAAAGAGCCGCGCGCGTCGGACCTGCTGATGGCGCAGTTCGGCATCCTGCGGCTGAAGGGACGGACCCTATCGCCCGCAGCGATGATGCTGATGGACCTGGTGCGCGCGCAAGCTGCGCGAACGCTGACCGGACCACGCCGGCCGCCCGCTCCCCGCGTCGCACGTGACATGCATCGGTCTCGACCCGTCCCACGCAAGAAGCCGAGCACAACCGGACGTAATCAATCGCATCATCCCACCAGGGGCAAAGCCTGACTCGGTCGCCGGCCTTGCGCAATCATCTGCTGGCCGCGCTGCGGGACAGCTCCTGCAGAAGCCGTATCGCCTGCTCTCCCTGCGCTTCCGAGACGAACAGGTGATCATGATGAAAGGCCGAGACAGCGTTGACGCTGATGCCCGCCCCTGCGAGGCAGGTCGTGACCGCGGCGAGGAAGCCGACCGCATCGAGCTCTGATAGCACCGACAGCGTGATCAGGCGCGCGACGAACTGATACGGCAGCCCGACCTGCTCGGCGTCCTCGCGCCGGACGATCAGCGTGATCCCTTCGCGCTCTCGAAACACCATCAACGGCGTCAGCTCGACCGGGATGTCGTGATGCGTATCGACAGTGCAGAACACGAACAGGCCGTCCTGCAGCTCCGGAGCCATTGTGCGCAGCAGCGCATCGAGGTTGGGTTCGCCCGCCATGGATCCCAGTCAGTTCGCCGCGAGGCGCTCGCGACCATGCGGCACGGTGAAATCCTGCAGCGGCCCGACCGGGACGATGCCGGTCGGGTTGATGGTGCGATGGCTCTCGTAGTAGTGCCGCTTGATGTGCTCAAAATTCACTGTCGCGGCAATCCCCGGCCATTGGTAAAAATCGCGCGTGTAGGCTGAAAGATGCTGATAGTCGGCGATGCGGCGGATGTTGCACTTGAAGTGGCCGACATAGACGGAATCGAAGCGGATCAGGGTCGTGAACAGCCGGATGTCGGCCTCGGTCATGGTGTCGCCGAGCAGGAAGCGGCGGGTCGACAGCCGCTCCTCCAGCCAGTCGAGCGTGGCGAACAGCGGCCCGATCGCCTCCTCATAGGCTCCCTGCGTGGTCGCGAAGCCGCATTTGTAGACGCCGTTGTTCAGCGTGTCGTAGACGCGCACATTGATGGCGTCGATCTCATCGCGCTGGGCTTGCGGATAATAGTCACCTTGCCTGGCGCCGACGCCGTCGAACGCCGAGTTCAGCATGCGGATGATCTCGGATGACTCGTTGTTGACGATGGTGCGGTTTTGCTTGTCCCAGAGCACGGGCACGGTGACGCGGCCGGAATAATGCGATTCCGCGGCGGTGTAGACCTGATGCAGAAGGCCGGCGTGATTGACGCTGTCGGCCACGACGCCCGGCCCCTCGGCAAACGTCCAGCCCTGCTCGCGCATCAGCCAGTGCACGACCGATACCGAAATCATGTCATCGAGCCCCTTCAGCGCGCGCATGATCAGGGTGCGGTGAGCCCACGGGCAGGCCAGGCTGACATAAAGATGGTAGCGGCCCGCTTCGGCCTCGAAGCCGCCGGTGCCGGACGGGCCCGGACGGCCGTCAGCCGTGACGAAGCTACGGAACGCCGAATCCTTGCGGATGAAACGGCCCCCGGACGCCGCCGTGTCGTACCAGACGTCGTGCCATTGGCCGTCGACCAGGACTCCCATGACGCTCTCCTCCCACAGCGTGGCCTGGGCGGAGGGCCGCAATGTGCCGCCCTTTTGCCTTGGCCCCTCGCATGACAGGAGTACACATCACTCCGCCGCTGCGCCAGCGGAGAGCCCGCGCTTCAAGGCACGGCTCCGCCGAAACACGCGGTCACGACTGGAACGGGATGGTGCGGCCCGGCTGCGCCGCCTGTTCCCGCGTATAGGAGACGCCGTGCACCTTCACGCCCGCGGCATTCAACAGGGTGATGATTCCGCCGCGGTTCGACAGCGCGACCGGCGCGACGATGGGCACCACCAAGGTGGCGCCGCGCGCGATCGTGCCGCTCAGTTGCATGGCGTTCTTCTGCCTGTCCTTGATCTGCCAGCCGGTGAGATCGACGTCGACATCGGCGGTGTTCAGCAGCGTGACCGTCTCCTGCTCCGGCGTGCGCACGTCGTTGACATAG
The DNA here is from genome assembly GCF_032377735.1 of Bradyrhizobium sp. SZCCHNRI3043. Taxonomy (NCBI): domain Bacteria; kingdom Pseudomonadati; phylum Pseudomonadota; class Alphaproteobacteria; order Hyphomicrobiales; family Nitrobacteraceae; genus Bradyrhizobium; species Bradyrhizobium sp. SZCCHNRI3043. Next base: position 145,882 of record NZ_JAUHID010000009.1, on the reverse strand, counting down.
GCCGCGATGATCCGCACCAGCCCATCGGGCACGTCGAGCGGCGGAATGTGGTCACGGTCGGGAGGCGTATGCGGCGCGTTCGGGTGATCGGGATCGGGCGGAAGGATGACCCCTCCGCTGGCATCGTCCGAATGCCAGGCCTGGGTCTGGAATTTCAGGAAGACGGCGACCCATTGCTGCTGGTCGGGAAACTCGAAGAGCAGTCCGCCATCCTGCCAGGGACCGTTGTCCTTGGCGTATTTGCCGGGCGGATTGCCCTGGTTGAAATGGATGTCGTGGATGCCGCGGCCTGGCTTGAAGCCGAAATAGCGGTCGGCCTTGTCCTCCGGTCCCCATGCGACGCCGAAGGCGTAGATGAGAGCCGTCTCGTCCGACATGGCGCGCTGAACGTAGGCGTCGATCTTCTCGTTGAGATCGTTGTCGGGGCCCGCGGCCGACAGCGGCAGCGGCTTCAGCTCCCACGGCTGCATCAGATTGCCCCGGATGAAGTCGAGCGCCACGCCGCCGGGCTTGCTCTCCAATGGATGCAGCCCTTCCGAAAACGCCTTCAGGCCATCGACGATCGGATGTTCGAAGCGCGAGCGGACCAGGAATTCGACCTCGCTGCCATCCTGGGAGCGGACATTGATGGCGATGCGATAGAGCTCACCGTCGGCGGAGACCTGCACCTGATAGTGCGGACTGCTTCCCGTCGCCAGACGATTGTTGATGGGCCGACCCTTGAGAAGCGAATAGTCGTTCAATGGCATGGTCGTCTCCAACTCTGTCCGTAACGATATCTAGGACGAGAACAGCAATCGATCGCGTTCGGCCTGCGACCCCTCGACATAGAAGCGCTCGAACCAGGCCGGCTTGCCGGACAATGCGGTCGGCTTGCGCAGCGTGATCGCGGCAGGCGCGGATGCAGCGCGCTGCCGCTCGGACTTGCCGTGGAACGCGTCGCGCATCCGGTTGCGAAACTGCAGGTGATCGAACACGCGGGTGGCCTCGATCGCATAGGACGTGGCGATCTTTCGGTCCTCGATCATGATGAGATGGTCGCCGTTGCCCTTCTCGCCGCTCGGCGAGAAGTTGCTCGATCCGGTGAACACTTTCGCGGTCGGCAGGCTGAAATCGGTCACCAGGAACTTGTGATGGATGTTACGGCCCTTGCCGCCGGACCATTCGCTGCGGAACGGCTCCGGCGCCTTGCTCGCGAGATAGGCGAAATCGACGAGACCGATCGAGCCGTCGGGCTTGCGCAGCTCCAGGGCGCCGCGCTTGTCGACGGTACCGTAGCTGAAGATCGGCCGCTCCATCACGCGGTCGAACGCCTCCTTGGTCGGACCGTCACCGAGCTGGCTCAGAAATGCGACCGAGTAGAACACCGACGAGGTGGCCTGATCGATCGCGGCCCGGATCGGATTGAGCGAGAGATCAGTGGCCTGATGCGGTGAGAAGCAGAGCTGTACGGTCGGCTTTCCCTCGGTGTGGACGGCGTGCCACTTCTTGGAAAAATCATTCGTCCGGAAGGCCGAGGGGTCCTCGAAGGCGATGTCGAACATCTCGCCGAACAGCCCGGCGACATCAGGCGAATGAAAAACCAGCATGTTGTTGGCCTGAATATAGAGGCCGCGGAAGGTGAAATTGGTCGAGCCGCACAGCACCTTCTCGGGCTTGCCGTTGCGGCGCGTGATCAGGACCTTGTTGTGCTGGAGATTGCTGAAATGCGTGCGCAGCACGGCAGCACCCGCCTGCTTGAAGCGCTTGGCGCTGCGCGATTCCGCGCTGCCGGGCAGCTTGTGGCTGTTATCCTTGGCGTTGGAGTCGTCGATGATCGCGCGCAGCCGCGGGCCGAACTGCTCCAGCAGACCGATCACGTCGGGCTCATTGAGGTCATAGGCCATCACGTCGAGCGTGAGCCCGGGATCCGCCAGGGCTTCTTTCAAGAAGCCGAACAGGAGGTCGTAGGCCTCGAATCCCAGCCACTCGTAGACGCTGTCGCCGGCCTCGTTGGCGAGGTCGAGCTTCTCGAAGCTCGGCCCGTCGCGGCTCTCGACGGGGATGATCTCGGCATTGTTGCCGAACTGATCGCGATAGGCCTGAGACGAGGCGAAGTTGCGGGTGAAACCGATGTCGATGAGGCCATCATAGGTCACGGCGCTCTGCGTGATGTCGAGCGAGAGGCTGGTCCCTGCCACGAGCGTGCCGTCGTTGCGCATGTGCTGCTTGGCGACGCGATACGTATAGACTCCGTCCTTGGGCCGGTAAGGAAAATGGATCCAGCGGAATTTCTGGAACGGCGCCTCGGTCGACGGGAAATTCCGGTTGCCGTCGACCTCCGCGCCGGCCCCGGCCGGATAGGAAAACGCGATCCTGTTGCGCAACTGGGAAAAATCCCGCGCGCCCGGCGACTTCACCTCGATCGAGAATCCGACCAGATCGGGTTCGGGCTCGGCGACGTCGAAGCCGATCATCGTCATGCGCTCTCCACGCCACAGCTTGGACGTGAACCCGTTGCTGGATTTGCTGTTCTCGAAATCGCACATGATCGAAATGCCCCACGGTGATGAAAAAAGGCGCGCACGAAACGCATCTCGCCGAAGGGCTACAATCTTCGCCATGAGCCGCGGACGACGCAACCTCAAAATGATGCGAAACTGGTCATCAACCAGGATTGTTGCATGATCCTACGTCGGTCATGTGAAGGCGGATGTGAATGACGTCACAGTCGGAGACGGTATCCGGATCAGCTTTGCCGTGATGCCGGCGCGTGTGTCGTCAGTCTCGACGTTGGCGAATAAGCGCGAGGGCACATGACGACGAGCGTCGAAAACCGAGCCCTATCGCGGGGCGGGCCTAGCCCGCGTCACGGCGTTGATGAAGCCCTCGCGGGCGTCGGAATGCCCCTGCCCGCGCGGCTCCAACACGTGACGCAGCAGGAACAGGCCGGTCAGCCGGAAACCGTCGAGAAGATCCTGCTGCGACCAGCCATGGCCCTGCTCGCTCTCGCGCAGGAAGGGCGGCAACGGCAGCAGCCGGTCGGCCCATGGCGCGCCGGCCGTGCGCGACACCGCGCCGCCCGACTTCGGGGATACGTAGATCAGGTCCGAGGTCTCGCCGGTCGCAGCGCAGGAGTCGAGATCGAGCCCGAAGCCGAGTTCGGCGAGGATCGCCAGCTCGAAGCGTACGATGTGGACGGCGGCGCCACCCGCATCCTCGAAATCATCGAGCGCATGTTCGAGCCGCAGATACATCTCCTCGTGCGGATCGCGCTCCGGCAACAGCCGGGCCAGCGAGGCAAGATGCGTCACGCCGTAGGCGCCGTGTTGCGCGGAGATCAGCCCCGCCGCCCGCAAGGTCAGCGCGTCGATGGCGTACATGCCGAGATGCTCGTCGAGCCGCGCGCGCCAGATCGCGCGCACCGTGTTGCCCGGCTGCAGCACCGGCCGCATGCGCTTGCCGCTCGCCCCGCGCACGAGACCGAGATGCCTGCCATGTTCGCGGGTCAGCAACTCGACGACGGCCGAGGATTCGCCGTGCCGCCGCACGCCCAGCACGATGCCATCGTCGGTCCATTCCATGAAGCGAGCGGTCCCTCGGCAAACACCGTCATTGCGAGCGAAGCGAAAGCATCCGGCACAGCGCAGGACGTCCGGATCGCGTCACGCGCGAGGCGTCGCGCGCGGTCGCAAATTCCGCATGATCGGCGGCATCAGCCCAGCCGTGTCACGCGTTGAACCAGCCGCGCGCATCGCCCGTGAACGAGTAGTACAATCCCATCGTCGTCAGCGCGCAGGAGATGACCTCGATGCCGGCGTCGAGCGTCATGCCCTTCTGACCAATCACCTGCACCAGGAAGATGTCGGACAGCACCAGCGCCGCCAGCAGCACCCAGCGCGGCCAGTTCTTGCGGCGCTCCGCCGCCAGATAGACGAAATAGAACAGCAGCAGGATGACCACCCCGTTGAGCACGGTCTGCGCGGTGATCATGTCCTCGGTTATGTCGAAGGTCGGCGTCCGGTCCGAGACGGCAACAGACAACGCATCCAGCATCAGCGAGATGTAGAGCAGCACTTCGAACCACAACACGTTGCGCGGCACGCTCATTGTCATTCCCTGGGGAACTCGAGCCCCATTTCCCGGTAGCGGTCGGGATCGTCGCCCCAGTTCTCGCGGACCTTCACGAACAGGAACAGGTGCACCGGCACACCGGTGATCTCTGAGATTTCCTTGCGCGACTGCGCGCCGATCGACTTGATCGTCGCGCCGCCCTTGCCGAGCACGATCTTGCGCTGGCTGTCCCGCTCCACGAAGATCGTCTGCTCGATCCGGATCGAACCGTCCTTGCGCTCGGTCCAGCTGTCGGTCTCGACGGTGGACTGATACGGCAGCTCCTGATGCAGATGCGAATAGATCTTCTCGCGGGTGATCTCGGCCGCGAGGTGCCGCATCGGCGCGTCCGACATCTGGTCCTCGGGATAGTGGAACGGACCGGGAGGCACCATCTCCGCCAAGGCCCGCCTGAGATCGTCGACTCCGTCGCCCGAGATCGCCGAGATCATGAAGGTGCGCGCGAAGGACAGCTTCTCGTTGGCAGCCGCGACCAGCGCCAGCAGCTTCTCGCGCGGCACCAGGTCGACCTTGTTGATCACCAGGATCTTCTCGTGCGCGACCGCGGCCGCCTTGTCGATGATGGACTGCGCCTCGTCGTCGATGCCCTTCTTGGCATCGAGCAGCACGCAGACGACATCGGCGTCATGCGCCCCGCTCCAGGCCGTCGTGACCATGGCGCGGTCCAGCCTGCGCTTCGGCGCGAAGATGCCGGGGGTATCGACCAGAATGATCTGGGACGCCCCCTCGATGACGATGCCGCGGATCAGCGCTCGCGTCGTCTGCACCTTGCGCGAGACGATCGTGACCTTGGAGCCGACCAGCGCGTTGACGAGCGTCGATTTGCCGACGTTGGGCGCGCCGATCAGCGCAACGAAACCGCAGCGGGTCTGGACAGACGGCACGGATTGCTGTTCAGCCGTCATTGCTGCCGCCGCTGACGCCTTCGCGCTCGATCATGACCGATGCCGCCACCTTTTCTGCCGCCCGCTTGGAGCCACCGACGCCTTCAGCGGGCTCCAGGCCCGGCAGGTCGACGGCGACGCGGAACTGCGGATCGTGATGCGGGCCGGTGCGCTCGACCTCCCGGTACACCGGGGTCGGCAGGCCCTTGCCCTGGGCCCATTCCTGCAGCACCGTCTTCGGATCGCGCAGCGGGCGCCGCGGCTTGTGCATGCGCTCGGTCCAGTTGCGCTCGACGAATCCCGCGGCGGCCGCGTAGCCACCGTCGAGGAAGATCGCGCCGATCACCGCCTCGCAGACGTCGCCCAGCACCGACTTGCGCAACCGCGCCCCGGCGCCGGCGCCGACCGCGCCGAGCTTGATGTCGTCGAGCAGGCCGAGCGACTTGGCGACGTCGGCGCAACTCTCCTTGCGCACGAGATCGGCCAGCCGCTTCGACAATTCGCCCTCGTCCGCGCTCGGAAACGAGCGATACAGCATGTCGGACACGATCAGGCCGAGCACGTGGTCGCCGAGGAATTCGAGCCGCTGATAGCTGTCGCCACGCTTCTTGGACGACTTCAGCGCCGAGACGTGGGTGAAGGCGGTGCTGAGCAGTGACGGATCGGCGAAGTGATGACCGATGCGCGCCTCGATCGCGGCATTGGCGGCCTTGTCCGCGGCCTTGGCGCCCTTGGCCGCGCCGGTCCCCGCGCTTTTGGTGCGGCGACTGCCCTTCGCCTTGCTGCGCAGCTTGCCGTCGGGATCGGTCTCGGCAACAAGCTGGGCCGTGTCCGCCGCGTCCGGGCTCGCGATCGCCGATTCGGACTCGACGGTCTTCGTATCCGCCTTGAAGCTCGGCTTCGGATCGGTCTTGGAATCGGTCTTCGACTCGGTCTTGGGCTCGCTCTTCTGCTCAGGCTTGATCTCAGACTTCGGCCGCGACGCGGCCTTGGGCGTCGCCTCCAGCGCACCCGTGCCGGGTTGCGGGCTCGATGCGGCAGCCTGCGTCGTCTGGATTTCGGGTGAGTCGTCGATCATCGGACGAATTTGAAGATTCGATTCCAGCGCACCGATACCGGCCAGCGCCAGAACGCCCAGGCATGCTCGCCTTCGGCAATGGAAAAGAAGATCAGCTGCGCGCGGCCGACGATGTTCTCGAACGGCACGTAGCCGACCTGGCTGAGGAAGCGGCTGTCGGTCGAGTTGTCGCGGTTGTCGCCCATCATGAAGAAGTTGCCGGCCGGCACGGTATACACCGCGGTGTTGTCGACATAGCCGTTGTCGACGCAGTCGAGCGTCTCGTAGCTGACGCCGTTCGGCAGGGTCTCCTTCCAGCGCTTGACGCGCGCGGTCGAGTCGGGCTGCCCGCAGGGATCCTCGCCGATGAAATCGGAGAGCCGCTCGCGCTGCACCGGCTTGTCGTTGACGTAGAGCAGCCCTTCGCGCACCTGGATGCGGTCGCCAGGCAGGCCGATCACGCGCTTGATGTAGTCGGTGGTGTCGTCCTTGGGCAGACGAAACACGACGATGTCGCCGCGGCTCGGCTCCGAGCCGAACATGCGGCCCGAGAACAGCGGCGGCGACAGCGGAATCGAGTAGTGGCTATAGCCGTACGAATATTTCGATACGAACAGATAGTCGCCGACCAGCAGGGTCGCCTTCATCGATCCGGAGGGGATGTTGAACGGCTGGAATAGGAAGGTGCGGATCACCAGCGCAATCAGTAGCGCATGAACGACGACGCGAACGGTTTCACCGAGGCCGCTCTCAGTCTTGGTTCCGGAGGTCACGCTCATCGCTCTTTCAATGTCCCTTGGCGAATGGTCCGACGATTCGCCAGCCGTTGCCGAACACCCCTCCGCCCGCGAACACCATACCGTTCCGCGGCTTAAGGGAGTCTGTCCTGATTCTGGTGGTTAAGGCCAACTCCGGTTTGACCCAGAATCCGCCCGTGATGCAGCCGGTTCAATCCGGCGGGTTTTAGACGACTGCGCGGAGCCGCGCAATCAATCGCCGTATCAAAACTATATAACTCGCTGGAATCGATCGCATTTTTGTTTTTCCTGCGGGGCGGCCGCTCATCAGGATGTCTCGCGGCGCACCGCCGAAATTATGACGAAGGCTTGCGCCAGCGGCCAGTCGTCGGTGATCGACAGGTCGATGCGGGCCTCGTGGCCCTCAGGCGTCAGCGCCTTGAGCCGTTCGGCCGCGCCACCCGTAAGCTGCATGGTCGGCCTGCCCCCGGGCAGATTCACCACCCCCATGTCACGCCACCACACCCCGTGACGGATTCCGGTGCCGAGCGCCTTGGCGCAGGCCTCCTTGGCGGCGAATCGCTTGGCGTAGGTGGCGATCACCATCTTCTCGTTCTTGGCCCGCCGCTCGGCCTTGGCGCGCTCGGCCGCGGTGAAGATGCGGTTCAGGAAGCGCTCGCCATGGCGCCCGATGACCTCGCCGACCCGGCGGATGTCGATCAGGTCGGAGCCGATGCCGATGATCATGCTGATGTCCCCAGCCGCGCGCGGCCGCGATCCATCGCCGCGCGCATGGTCCGCACCGACTGGGGCAAACCCACGAACAGCGCCTCGCCCATCATGAAGTAGCCGATGTTGAGCTCGACGATCTCCGGCAGGGCCGCGATCCGCTCGGCGGTGGCATAGTCGAGCCCGTGTCCGGCATGGACTTCGAGCCCGGCCGCATAGGCCTGCCGGGCGCCGGTCACGATCCGCTCCCACTCGGCAGCCGCCTTGTCATCATGGCCGTCGGTGATGGCATCGCACCAGCCGCCGGTGTGGATCTCGATCACGGGCGCGCGCAACCGGGCCGCCATCTCGATCTGCGCCGGGTCGGCGGCGATGAACAGCGAGACCCGGATGCCGGCATCGCTCAGCCGGGCGATCGCCGGTGCCAGCGCCTTGTGCTGGCCGACCACGTCGAGGCCGCCCTCCGTGGTCAGCTCCTCGCGCCGCTCCGGCACCAGGCAGCAGGCGTGCGGCCGCGTCGCGAGCGCGATCCGCACCATCTCCTCGGTGGCCGCCATCTCGAAATTCAGCGGCTTGGAGATCTCGGCCTTCAGCCGCGCCATGTCGTCGTCGCGGATGTGCCGGCGGTCCTCGCGCAGATGCGCCGTGATGCCGTCGGCCCCGGCCTCGATCGCGAGCAGCGCGGCGCGCACCGGATCGGGGCTACGACCGCCGCGGGCATTTCGCAAGGTGGCGATGTGGTCGACGTTGACGCCGAGGCGCAGCTTCGGAGGATGTGACTTAGACGGATCGGACATGGGCCGGCTCGCAGGACTTTCGAGTAGACTACGGCTTGTTTAGCGCATCCCGGAGCAGAACGCCGCTGCCATCCCCGCAGATTAGCCATTCACCCGGTCGACCCGCGCCACGATGGTCTTGGCGCGCAACTGGTTGATGATCGCCGAGAGATGCTTGAGGTCATAGACCTCGAGATCGATCGTGAGCTCGGTGAAGTCAGGCGAGCGGCGGCTCATGCTGATGTTGTCGATGTTGCCGTCGTGCTCGGCGATCACGGTCGCGACCTGGGCGAGGCTGCCGGGCTCGTTGACGTTCTCGACGCGAATGCGCGCCGGGAAGCGCTGCGGGGAGGTCTCGTCGACATCCCAGCGCACGTCGAGCCAGCGCTCCGGCTCCTCCTCGAAATCCTTCAGCGCCGGCGACTGGATCGGATAGATCGTGATCCCCTCGCCCGGCGTCACGATGCCGACGATGCGGTCGCCCGGCACGGCGCCGCCATTGGGCGCGAACTTCACCGGCAGGCCGGAATTGAGCCCGCTGATCGGGATCGCAAACGGGCCGCGGTGGGGCTCGGCCGCAGGCGCGGCAGCCTTGGCTGCCGGCGCGGCGGCCGTCTTCTTGGCGCCGTAGCGCACGACGCGCTCTTCCTTGTAGTCCGGATACATCGCACGCGCGACGTCGGAGGCCTTGATCTCGCCGCGTCCGACCGCCGCCATCACGTCGTCGATCGAGGCGCGGGCCAGGCGCGGCAACGCCCCTTTCAGCTTGTCGTCGGCATATTCGAGCTTGGTGCGCTCGAACAGGCGCTCGACGATGCGGCGGCCGAGCCCGGCATATTGATCGCGCACGGCGGTGCGGGTGGCGCGCCGGATCGCCGCGCGGGCCTTGCCGGTGACGGCGAGCGTCTCCCAGGCCGAGGGCGGCGCCGACTGCGCGTCCGAGGTCAGCACCTCGACCTCGTCGCCGTTCTGCAGTTCCGACGACAGCGCGGCGAACTTGCCGTTGATCTTGCAGCCGACCGCGCTGTTGCCGACATCGGTATGCACGGCATAGGCGAAGTCGATCACGTTTGCGTGGCGCGGCAGCGCGATCAGCTTTCCCTTCGGCGTGAAGCAGAACACCTGATCGTGAAACAGCTCCAGCTTGGTGTGCTCGAGGAACTCCTCCGGATTTGCGCTCTCCGAGAGGATGCCGATGGTGTGGCGCAGCCACGCGAATGCGTTCGATTCGCGTTTGAGCCGTTCGGTCGGCGAGCCGATGTCGTCCTTGTAGAAGGCATGGGCGGCGATGCCGAGCTCGGCGATCTGATCCATGTCCTCGGTGCGGATCTGCAGCTCGACGCGCTGCTTGCCCGGGCCGATCACGGTTGTGTGTATCGAGCGATAGTCGTTCTGCTTCGGCGTCGAGATGTAGTCCTTGAAACGGCCCGGCACGACCGGCCAGGTCGTATGCACGATACCGAGCGCACGATAGCAGGATTCGAGATCCGGCATGATCACGCGGAAGCCGAAGATGTCGGAGAGCTGCTCGAACCCGATCGATTTGCGCTCCATCTTGGTCCAGATCGAGAACGGCCGTTTGCGGCGGCCAAACACCCGGGCCGTCAGGCCATGGTCGCGAAACTTGCGCGCCAGCTGGCTCTCGATTTCGCCGATGAGATTGCGGTTGCGCTCCGCCAGCGCATCGAGCCGCTGCATCACCACGCTGTAGGCCTGCGGGTCGAGCGTCCGGAACGAGAGATCCTCGAGTTCCTCGCGCATCTCCTGCATGCCCATCCGGCCCGCCAGCGGCGCGTAGATGTCGAGCGTCTCCTCGGCGATGCGCCGCCGCGACGCCTCGGGCACGAACTCCAGCGTGCGCATGTTGTGCAAGCGATCCGCGAGCTTGACCAGCAGGACACGCACGTCGTCGGCGATGGCGAGCAGCAGCTTGCGCAGGTTCTCGGCCTGCTTGGCCTCGCGCGAGACCAATTCGAGCCGCTTCAGCTTGGTCAGTCCCTCGACCAGGGCGCCGATCTCGGGCCCGAAGAAGCGATCGATCTCGGCGCGGGTCGCCTCGGTGTCCTCGATCGTGTCGTGCAGCAGCGCCGCGACGATGGTCGCGTCATCCAGCTTCAGGTCGGTCAAAATGGCCGCGACCTCGAGCGGATGCGTGAAATACGGGTCGCCGGACGCGCGGGTCTGCGACCCATGCGCCTTCATGGCGTACACATAGGCGCGGTTGAGGAGATCCTCGTTCGTATCCGGATTGTAGGAGCGGACCCGTTCCACCAGATCGTACTGCCGCATCATGCGGGAGCGCGGCTTCTGCGGCCGCGGCCGCTCAGCCGGCGGCGGAGGCGCCAACGCGGCCGATTCGGCCGCCGCCTGCATCTGCTGAGGAATGTAGCCCGAAACCACCATGGAAAATGACTAAACCTTTATCTTCGTGACCAAATCTGCCGGACGGCAGGCGCTGGCCGCAGCCCTATGGTAATCACGGAATCACGTTCAAATGCAAAGGCCCGGACGCGGTCCGGGCCTTCACAATCTCACAAGTGAACTGGAGCGCGCGCTGACGGCGACGAGGCCGTCACTCGTCCTCTTCGGGCTGCTCTTCCGGCGGAGCGAGGCCCTCGAGGCCCTTCAGCAGTTCTTCCTCGGTCATGCGCTCGACGGCGACCTCGGTGTCGTCGGCATCGACGCTGGCACCGGCCGAGCCGATCAGCGGCACCGTGTCCGGCTCCGGCTCGTCGACCTCGACGAACTTCTGCAGCGAATGAACCAGTTCTTCCTTCAGATCCTCGGGAGAAATGGTCGAATCCGCAATTTCGCGGAGTGCGACGACGGGATTCTTGTCATTATCTCTATCGATTGTAAGTTGTGATCCCGACGAGATCATGCGCGCGCGATGCGCGGCCAGAAGGACCAGGTCGAACCGGTTGTCGACTTTATCGATACAATCTTCCACAGTGACGCGCGCCATTGTCGCTCCGGTCCTTTGTGTGCTTAATATGCTGATTATGCTGGGCTAGTTATAGAGGCTGGCCGGTTTTCGCAAGGCTAAACTGGCGTCAGGTTTCGGTAAGGGGCAAGGTGTACCGAATTCGGCAACCTTGACTGGCGCTCCGTCCAGACCCGCGGAATTCGGGCGTTGGACAAGAAAACGCTTCATTACGTCGTCACAAGTGCGCCTTTGTTGCCCCGATCACTCCCGTTTGCGGTAACCTCACACCAGATGGACCGCCGACGCCTTGGCAGTATCTTGAAATGGAATGCGCGACCGACTGGAGTCGCGCCAAAAATAGAATCTAACTGAACGCGAGACACTGAATGTCATCTTCGACCAACAAGATTGCGCTCTTCATTGACGGCGCCAACCTATACGCCACGGCCAAGACGCTCGGCTTCGACATCGACTACAAGCGCCTGCTCAAGGAATTTCAGAGCCGCGGCACGCTGCTCCGCGCGTTCTATTACACCGCGATCATCGAAGATCAGGAGTACTCGTCGATTCGGCCCTTGATCGACTGGCTCGACTACAACGGCTATACGGTCGTCACCAAGGCGACCAAGGAATTCATCGACGCCAGCGGCCGCCGCAAGGTCAAGGGCAACATGGACATCGAGCTCGCCGTGGATGCGATGGAACTCGCCGAGCATATCGACCAGATGGTGCTGTTCTCGGGCGACGGCGACTTCCGCTCGCTGGTCGAAGCGATGCAGCGTCGCGGCGTTCGCGTCACCGTGATCTCGACCATCTCCAGCCAGCCGCCGATGATCGCCGACGAGTTGCGCCGCCAGGCCGACGTCTTCACCGACCTCATGGAGTTGCAGTCCAAGCTCGGCCGCGACCCGTCGGAGCGCCCCGCCCCGCGCGAGCCGCGCCACCATTCCCCGCAATTCCTCCAGCGCAGCACGACCGCACCGGCCGCACGCACCACCACGACCACCCCCACCACCGATGACGATTTCGACGACTAGGCGGCGGACGGACGCCACATCTGCGCCATCCACCCCGTCCTCGACCAATCCCGATCGAGACTGTCCGCTGTGCCCTCGCCTCGTGGAGTTCCGCGAGGCGCAGCGCGCGCGTGAGCCGTCGTGGTTCAACGCGCCGGTGCCGTCGTTCGGTGATCCCGATGCGCGGCTCCTGATCGTCGGGCTCGCGCCGGGGCTGCAAGGCGCCAATCGGACGGGGCGTCCCTTCACGGGCGACTACGCCGGCGAGCTGCTCTATGGGACGCTGCTGCATTACGGATTTGCGAAAGGCCGGTTCGAAGCTCGCCCCGACGACGGGCTGACGCTGGTGGACTGTCGAATCAGCAACGCGGTGCGCTGCGTGCCGCCACAGAACAAGCCGCTGCCGGCCGAGATCAACCAGTGCCGGAGCTTCCTCGGCGCCACCATCGCCGCGATGCCGCGGCTGCGCAGCATCGTCGCGCTCGGCCGCATCTCGCACGACACGCTGCTGAAGCTGCTCGGCTTGCGCGCGGTCGCGGCGCCGTTCGCCCATGGCGCCGTGCACCAGGCCGGCAGGATCAGGCTGTACGACAGCTATCACTGCTCACGCTACAACACGAATACCGGCGTGCTCACGACCGAGATGTTCCACGCCGTGTTCGCGCGCGTAAAGGCGGAGCTGGATTAGTTCGGCACGCCCCACCCTCACGCGCCAGATGCGCGGTTGTCCTTCAGCCACGCCAGCACGTCGCCCGCGTTCCTGTCCGGCGGAAACACCGGATAGAACACGTGGGTGATGCGCGCGGCGTCCACGATCATGGCAAGCCGCTTGATCATGGTCAGCCCGGCGATCTCCATCGTCGGCAACCGCAATGCATTGGTCAGCTCGAGCTTCTCGTCCGACAGCACCGGAAACGGCAGGTGCAGGCGCGAGGCCATCTCGGTCTGATAGGCATTGCTCTGCGTCGACAGACCGAACACATGCACGGCGCCCGCCGATTTCAACTCGCCGAACAGGTCGCGGAAGCTGCAGGTCTGCGGCGTGCAGCCGCGCGCGCCCGGGATCATGTCCCAGTCCTCGACCAGTGACACCTTGCCAGGTTCGCCGGTCCGCGGATAGGCGAACACCACGGTCCGTCCCGGCAGATCCGACAGCGTGACCAGCGTGTCGTCGGTCGCACGCAGCCCGATCGCGGGAATGATCATCCCGACCAGATGATCGGCTGCGCCGTCGTCGGTCGGAGCCGGAATCCGGCTCCAGTCGACGTCCAAGAGGTTCTTCTGATTCATCGGATGCTTTCCCAAGGCTCAGGCGTGCCGCCGAGGAGCGCACGGCAAAGGTCTCGTTAGCCGCGCGCCCGCAGCAGGCGCCCCTTCTCGCGGCCCCAGTCGCGCTTCTTCTCGCTCTCGCGCTTGTCGTGCAGCTTCTTGCCCTTGGCCACGGCGAGCAGCAGCTTGGCGCGGCCGCGCTCGTTGAAATAGAGCTTCAGCGGGATCAGCGTCATGCCTTCGCGCTCGACCGCACCCATCAGCTTGTTGATCTGCTTGCGATGCAGCAGCAGCTTGCGCGGCCGCTTCGGCTCGTGATTGAAGCGGTTGGCCTGCAGATATTCGGGAATGTTGGCGTTGATCAGCCAGATCTCGCCGTTACGCGAATCCGCATAGGATTCCGCGATCGTCGACTTGCCGCCGCGGACCGACTTCACCTCGGTGCCGGTCAGCGCGATGCCGGCCTCGATGGTGTCCTCGATCGCGTAGTTGAACCGCGCCTTGCGATTCTCGGCGGCGACCGTGATCTTGGGTTCGTTCTTTTCAGCCATCAGGACTTTTTCAGGAGATCACGGATCTCGGTCAACAGCTCGACCTCGGCCGAGGGCTTCGCCGGCGCCGCGGGGGCTGCCGCTTCGTTCCGCTTCAACCTGTTTATCACACGGATGATCATGAACAGCACGAAAGCGATGATGAAGAAGTTCAGGGTCAAGGTCAGGAACTGTCCATAGGCCAGCACGGCACCCTGCTTCTTCGCGTCCGCAAGGTTCCCCGCATTGACCGTCTTGGACAGCGGGATGAAGTAGTTCGAGAAATCGAGGCCGCCGGTGATGGCGCCGATGATCGGCATGATCACATCGGCGACGAGCGAAGTGACGATGGCGCCGAAGGCCGCGCCGATGATGACGCCGACGGCGAGGTCGACGACGTTGCCCTTCATCGCGAATTCACGGAATTCCTTCAACATGCTCGCGTCCCCCTCAGACTTGCGAGAAATCCTCGCGACCTTCGCCGATCCCGAGCTCCCTCGGAACCTAGTTGATCAGTCCGGCATGAACCATCGCCTCGCGCACCGCGACCCGGGTCGGCTCCGACACCGGCACCATCGGCAACCGCAGCTTCTCCTCGATCTTGCCGAGCAGCGACAGCGCGTATTTCACCGGCGCCGGGTTGGACTCGATGAACAGATTGGTATGCAGCGGCATCAGCTTGTCGTGGATCTTCAGCGCCGTTGCGACATCGCCCTTCTGCCAGGCCTTGTGGAATTCCGAGCACAGCCGCGGCGCGACATTCGACGTGACGGAGATGCAGCCATGGCCGCCATGCGCCATGTAGCCGATGATCGTTGCATCCTCGCCCGAGAGCTGGTTGAACTCCTCGCCCATCGCGGCGCGCTGCTGCGACACCCGTACCATGCTCGCGGTGGCATCCTTCACGCCGGCGATGTTCTTCAGCTCGAACAGGCGCTTCATGGTGTCGACGGACATGTCGATCACCGAGCGCGGAGGAATATTGTAGATGATGATCGGAATGCCGATCGCATCGTTGATCGCCTTGAAGTGCTGATACAGGCCTTCCTGCGTCGGCTTGTTGTAATAGGGCGTCACCACCAGCACTGCGTCCGCCCCCGCCTTCTCGGCGTGCTGGGCGAGCTCGACCGCCTCCTTGGTCGAATTGGAGCCGGCGCCGGCGACGACGGGCACGCGTCCCCGGGCCTCGGCGATGCACCACTCGACCACCTGCTTATGCTCGTCATGGCTGAGCGTCGGGCTCTCGCCGGTCGTGCCTACCGGCACGAGGCCGTTGGTGCCCTCGTCGATCTGCCAGTTCACCAGGCTGCGAAAAGCGGCCTCGTCCACGGAGCCGTTCTTGAAAGGAGTGACCAAGGCGGTGAAAGAACCTCGGAAATTCGTCTTGGCTACCATGAAACTCCCTCCCAAACGCCGTTTGGCCCCTGTACGAGCCACTTCATACCGGGTCTGCCGACGAGGCGGAAGGCCCGCCCGCGGTTGGGCTGCCTTCTCAACAGGCACACGGATCGCTCGAATCGCATTGCCGAGGCCCGCGATCACCCTTCGCCGAAGCCCCACGGCCCGCACGCCGCCCTTCGGTCGTGATTTCGCCGCGGTGTTGGCGCAGGTTGCAATCCTTCCCGGTATATTTAGGATTTGTTCACCTTTTCGATAGACCCATGTTGGTCAGGGGATCGAAGTCATCCGCCGCAAAAGGAACGCCGTGCCCTCTTCTGCCCGCGCCACTGCATTGCGATCGACCGCCCTGTCGGTGTCACTCTCGGTGTCCTTGGCCGCCGGCCTGACACTCGGATGGGCTCTCGCCGGACATGGCGCTCTCGCCAAGGACCAGGCTGCTGGGTCCAAGGTTTCGGGATCCAAGGCTCCCGCGGCCAAGGTTCCGGTGCCGAAGGCGCGTCCGATCGCGCGCAGCGCGGTTCCGAAGACGAATACCCACGAGGCCGCCGGGACCAAGAGCGAGGTCGACGCGCGGGCCGAAGCGAAGGCCGAGGTCAAGAGCAGCCTCAAAGGCGCCGGCGAGACGGCGCGCGCGGCACCGAAGGACATCACCCCCGGCGCGGCGGCTGCGAGCCTGCCGGCCCGCCAGCATGCCGCCCTGCCCGTCTCCCGCAAGCCTGTGGTGCCGGCTGCGATCGCCGCGACGTCCTCGACCTCGCAATCCGACAAGGAGGCGCTCGAAAACGTGATCGAGCTCGTCCGCAAGCGCAAGCCCAGCGATGCCACCGAGGTCGTGCAGGCGATCTCGGATCCCGTGGCGCGCAAGCTCGCGGAGTGGGTGATCCTGCGCAGCGACAACAACAATGCCAGCGTGGAGCGCTACCGCGCGTTCATCGCCGCCAACCCGTCCTGGCCGTCGCAGACCTTCCTGCGGCGCCGGCTCGAGGCCGCGTTGTGGGACGACAAGCGCGACGATGCCGTGGTGTGGTCCTGGTTCGAGAACGAATCGCCGCTGTCGGCCAAGGGCAAGTTCGCGCTGGCCCGGGTGATGCTCAATCGCGGCGACCGCGCCAATGCCGAGCGCCTGGTGCGCGATGCCTGGCGCAACGACGCGATGTCCGAGGAGACCGAGAACAACATCCTGGACCAGTACGGTGCCCTGTTGTCCGGCGGCGATCACAAGGCGCGGATGGACACGCTGCTGTATGGCAGCGAGCACGAGGCCGCCATGCGCGCTGCCCGGCGGCTTGGCTCGGGCCACGTGGCGCTGGCAAAAGCGCGAATCGCGACCTACCGCAAAGCCTCCAATAGCCAGAGCCTGCTCGAAGCCGTGCCGCGCGAACTCCACGGCGATGCAGGCTATATCTTCAGCCGCATCCAACTGCTGCGGCGCGACGAAAAATTCGCCGAGGCAGCGCAGCTGATGCTGAACGCGCCCAAGGATCCCGGCCGCCTGCACAATCTGGACGAATGGTGGATCGAGCGCCGACTGCTGGCGCGAAAGATGATCGACACCGGCGAATATCGCAGCGCCTATCTGATCGCGCGGGATGCGGCGCTGCCGAACCGCGATATCTACAAGACCGAGCAGGAATTCACCGCCGGCTGGATCGCACTGCGTTTCCTCAACGATCCGACCACCGCGACCCAGCACTTTGCGCGCATCGGCGTCGGCAGCGTCAATCCGACCACCCTGGCGCGGGCCGGCTATTGGCAGGGCCGCGCGGCAGAAGCGATGGGGCGCATGCAGGAGGCGCGCGCGGCCTATACGTCGGCCGCCGAGCAGTCCACGAGCTATTACGGACAGCTGGCGCGCGCGAAGCTCGGCCTGCCGCAGCTCGGCCTCAATGCGGCGCCGAGCGGCCGTGGACGCGGCGTCGAGCGGCTCGAGGTGGTGCGCGCGGTGCAGCTGCTCTACGAGCTCGACGAGGGCGAGGTCGCGATCCCGATCTTCGCCGACATGGGCGACAATGGCGACCCCGACGTGCTGGTCGGACTCGCGGAAATCGCCGCGCGAAACAGCGATGCGCGAGCGATGCTGCTGGTCGGCAAGGCCGCACTCAATCGCGGGCTGCCGTTCGACCATTACGCCTATCCGGTCACGGGCATTCCTGCGTTCCGCTCGCTGGGACCGGAGGTCGAGCCGAGCGTGGTCTTCTCGATCGCGCGCCAGGAGAGCGCCTTCAACCAGGCCGTGGTCTCGCCGGCACAGGCCTATGGGCTGATGCAGGTCACGCCGGATGCGGGTCGCTACGTCTGCAAGCGCGCGGGCGTCAGCTTCGATCTGAACCGGATGAAGACCGACCCGGTCTACAACGCGCAGCTCGGCGCCGCCGAGCTCGGCGGCCTGCTCGAGGACTATCGCGGCTCGTACATCATGACCTTCGCGGCCTACAATGCCGGCCGCGGCAGCGTCAGAAAATGGGTCGAGCGCTATGGCGATCCGCGCGATCCCAAGGTCGATGCCGTCGACTGGGTCGAACTGATCCCCTTCTCGGAGACCCGCAACTACGTGCAGCGGGTGATGGAGAACCTGCAGGTCTATCGCGCCCGCTTCGGCGGCGGCTCGCGGCTGCAGATCGAGGCCGATCTGCGCCGCGGCGCTGTGGTGGAGTAGCGAGTAGCGAGTAGCGAGTAGCGAGTAGCGAGTAGCGAGTAGCGAGTAGCGAGTAGCGAGTAGCGAGTAGCGAAGCCTGGGCTCCGCTCCGTCGTCAACCGCTATTCGCTACTCCCTATTCGCCATTCGCCCGCACTTACCAGTTGCGCTGGGCACGCACCAGCAGCGAGACCGAGTCCTGATCCTTCAACTGATAGGTCGTGGCCGGCTTGGCAACGGCCGCGACCGCCGGTGCGTTCACCACGCCGGTGAACTTCTGGTCCAGCCTGGTCCAAGCGACGTCAGCAGAGAAGGTCAGATTCTTGACCGGCGTCCAGCGCGTGATCACACCCACCGTCGAGATGTTGAAGTCGGGGTTGCAATTCGCAGGCGTGATACCGAGAGCGACCATGCCTGCACCGTTGCAGATCAGTCCCTTCGCGGTGTTGTTGTATCTGACGCCGCTCCAGGAGCCGTAGACCGCCGTATTCCAGAACGGATCCCAGTTGTGGGTGAAGGCCCCGCGGAAGCCGTAGGTGGTGGTCAACTGCTGCTGCGTATTCGCCCCGAACACCGAATCTGACACGCCCGCGAAGCCCAGGCTCTGGAAAGCGCCGGCCATGTTGCTGCCGCCATACATCGCGTAGTTGATCGGCGCGAGGCTCTGGAAGTTGTAGCGGCTGGCGCCGTTGGTGTAGACGCCCTGCAGATTGATGGTGTCGCCGGCGCCGGTCGGGATGTTCTTGATCGACAGGGCGAGCTGACCCGCATAGCCCCATTTGTCGGCCGGGTGGCCGGTCGTCTCGTTGGCACCGAAGAAGGCGGCGTGATTGTCATGCGCCGCGAACGACGCCTGGAACAGACCCCAGGCCTGATCGACGCGCACCATGCCGACGATGTCGGGCGCGACGTTGCCGCCGAAATTCGACGTGCCATAGCTGCCGGTGAGCACGCCGGCGGCCGTCTGTCCCGCCGTATTCCAGATCTGCGACTGCGAATACTGCGTCGCATCCTGGGCCGAGATCGCGGCCGTGATGCCCGAGCCGAAGTCCGCGGTGTAGGTGAACTGGTTGACGCCGGTGATGGTGCCGCCGCCGCCGGTCAAACCGTCGAAATTGTTGCCGGGATAGTTGGCCCAGGGCGCGTCGAACTGCGACACGGCCTTACCCATGGTGAAGCCGGCAAACTGGATGAAGGCGTAGAAGACACCGAGCCCGCCTTGCGCGATGTTGCCGTCGGCCTGCGCTCCAGGCGCGCCCGCCGTCGAATAGGCAGTCGCGCCCGTGGGGGAGCCGGTCCCCGCGTAGCTGCCCCCGGTCCACTGGAAGACACCATCGAAGAAGGTGCGCACGACGCCATATTCGGTCGCGGTGCGGGTGTCGATGTTGAGGTCGGCACGCGAACGCGTCGTGTAGTAGTTGCTGAGACGATTTCGCCCGCCGGCGACGCCGTTCACGGCATTCTGGAAGATCGTATTCGTACCGAAGCCTGCTTCGGCACGCAGAAAGCCGCCCAGCTTGATGCAGGTGTCGGTGCCCGGAATGTAGAAGAATCCCGCTCCGTACATGGAGCAGACCCTCACATACTCGACCGCTTTGGCCTTGATCGGAAGGTCGGCGGCCTGAGCCCCACCCATGGCGAGCAACGCCGCCCCTGAGCCCAGAACAAGGCTCCTCACAGTCTTCATACTAACCTCCAAATTGCTCAGTTCAGACCGGCCCGGCTCGACATCGAACGACCGCCCCCACGGTCAGCCCGTCTCCAGCTGCACCACAGTGCTCGCGCATAGCGTTGCAGTCGGAACGATCGAGAGGCGGACTTGGTGCTTTATCGGACCATTCTCGTGACCGGCCGGATCACGCATGTGGCGCGGCCGCGGCACGGCACACGGCTGCCAAATCTCCAAGAGTAATGTGTCGGGGAAGACTTTCGCCGCCGAATGCATGTCGCGGTCGTGGCGGGAATGCAGCAGGACGGGCGCCGAGAAGGGCGGCGAGCGCGAGTCTCCCACTTCTCCGGCCTGACCATCGCGGCACCCGCCCTCGTCTGCCCGAGGTCACGCAGGCCAAGCTTGGCTCAAACGTGCGGTCGAACCGAACGAACCCGGCGACCGCCTCTCACGGATGTTTGAGCCGGATGGCCACGAGTCGGTCGCGAAATTCCATCCAGATCGCATTGCGTCGCGTGGCCGCGCGGTGTGGTTCTCGGGCGGGTCTGCAGTATGTTTGTCAGCGACAGAGCGGAGCGGCGAGGAATGCGGGTCTCGGCGCTGGAGCACGCGCTGGCCAGGCAAAGAAAAACCCCCGGCAGTTGCCTGCCGGGGGCTGGTCAAACCGTCATGAAACGGTCTGGATCACCAGTTGCGCTGAGCGCGGAGCAGCAGCACAGCCGACTGCTGATCCTTGATCTCGTACACAGCGGCCGGCTTCGCGACGGCAGCAACCGCCGGCGAGGTCACCGAACCAGAGTGCTTCTGGTCGAGCCAGGAGTAGGCGAAGTCGGCCGAGAAGGTCAGGTTCTTGACCGGGGTCCAGCGCGTGATCAGGCCGATGGTGGCCAGATCGAAGTCCGGATTACAGGTCGAACCCGCGTTGAAGGCCGCGACAACGCCGGGGCTGGTGCAGATCAGGCCCTTGGCAGTGCCGTTGTAGCGGACGGCAGCCCAAGACCCGTAGATCGCAGTGTTCCAGGCCGGGTTCCAGTTGTGCGTATAAGCACCACGGATGCCGTAGGTCGTGGTCAGCTGCTGCTCACCGCCGGTCGTGAAGACCGAGTCGCCCACGCCCGCAAAGCCGATGCTCTGATAGGCGCCAGCCAGACCCGTGCTGCCGTACATCGAGTAGTTGTTCGGCATCAGGCTCTGGATGTTGTAGCGGCTCGCACCATTGGTGTAGACGCCCTGCACGTTGATCGTGTCACCAGGTCCGGTCGGGATGTTCTTGATCGACAGGGCCAGCTGAGCCGCCCAACCCCACTTGTCGGCCGGGTGGCCGGAGGTCTCGGACGCGCCGTAGTAAGCGACATGGTTGTCATGCGCCGCGAACGACGCCTGGAACAGACCCCAGGCCTGGTCGACGCGGACCATACCGACGAAGTCCGGAGCAACGTTGCCGCCGTAGGCGCTGGTGCCGTAAGCACCACCGATCACGCCAGCCGCCGTCGAACCAGCCACGTTCCAGAGGTTGTTCTGGTAGTAGGCAGTCGCATCCTGGGCCGAAACCGTGGCCGTGATGCCGGAGCCGAAGTCAGCGGTGTAGCTCAGCTGATTGACGCCGGTAACCGTGCCGCCGCCGCCGGCGAGACCGTCGAAGTTGTTGCCCGGATAGTTGGTCCAGGGCGTGTCGAACTGCGACACGGCCTTACCCATCGTGAAGCCGGCGAACTGGATGAAGGCATAGTACACGCCGAGCGAGCCCTGCGCGATGTTGCCGTCGGCCTGAGCGCCAGGCGCACCCGCCGTCGAGTAGGCGGTCGCACCGGTGGCCGAACCCGTGCCGGCATAGCCGCCCGAGGTCCAGCTGAAGGTCAGGTCGGCGAAGGTGCGGACCACGCCGTATTCGGTCGCCGTGCGGGTGTCGATGTTCAGATCTTCACGAGCACGAGAGGTGTAGTAGTTGCTGAGGCGGTTGTGTGCGCCGCCCTGGCCGCTGAACGTTCCGTTGAAGATGCTGTTGCTGCCGGCGACCACTTCGGCGCGCAGGTAGCCACCCAGCTTGATACAGGTGTCGGTGCCGGGGATGTAGTAGAAGCCCGCACCATACAGGGAGCAAACCTTCACATACTCGACCGCTTTGGCCTTGATCGGAAGGTCGGCCGCCTGAGCCGCGGACATGGCGAGCAGAGCTGCCGCCGAGCCGAGGACAAGGCTCTTAACCGTCTTCATTTAAACCTCCAAGTTGCTCTTTTGAGAAAGAACCGGACCAAGATCCCCCAGGACGATCCGCTTCCTCCGCTCCCGAAAAACCGCTTCAGCCGCTTCGCGCCATCGGACACACCCGCATCACGCGAGGGACTTAAGCGAACCACCTGTCACGGGACGATCGAGTAACCCCCCACCGTCGCCAGGAACTATGCCTTCGCTCATTCGGTAAGCAAAATAGTTTATGCAGTCAGGTAATTGAATGAAGCCGAAATGTGTCTTAAGGGCAACACAATGGCAGCTTGTTGTGCAGCGCACGGGGGACGACGGATGTCCTCCTAGATAAGTGATTTTGTTGCGGATTTTTTTTCTTTAGGGTCAAGCTTCGTACCGGAACTCCTGAGCAATGGCGCCCTTGAAGAACATGTCTGCCGCACCTGTGGAAGCGGACGCGCAACCGAAGACTGCCGAACATCTGCCGAAGAATCGCGACGCCATTCTTCGCTTCGCCAGGGAGATCTCCACGATCAACGTCCATCTGGAGGAGCTGAGGTACTTCTGGGCCAAGAGAATCGGCATCAGTGGCCCGCAATGGATGATCCTGATGGCGATCTCCGAACTGGATCAAGGCGAGGGAGTTGCCGTGAATGCGGCGGCCAAGCGGCTGCACGTCGACCCCTCCTTCGTCACGACGCAGTCGAAGCTGCTCGAGAAGAAGGGCTTCATGGAACGCAAGCCCGCCCCCAACGATGCGCGCGTGGTCCGGATGTCGCTCACCGCCAAGACATCGGAGCAGTTCGCCGAGCTGGAAGCTCAGCAAGCGCAGATCTTCGGCTTCATCTTCGAGGAATTCGACGCTCGTGAGCTCGCGACCTTCACGGACAAGCTGGCTGGCCTCAAGGACCGTTTCGAAAAGGCCAGCGCGCGACTCACGATGGGGCTCTGAGGCCCCCCCGAGGCGGTCACGGCCCAACCGCCTCTTACAGGCAGCGAGCGCAGACATGCGGTCGCGTCAGCCTGGAGGCCGCGGAGACCCCGCCAGACGCTTGGCGATCCAGTCGAAGACGAAGGCATCGGCTTCGAGCCAATCGGCGCCCGCGCTGGAGACGATCTTCAGGGTGATGTCCGGGTGCTCGCGCTTGATCTGCGCGATCAGCCGGGTTGCGATGTCGGCTCGAAGCCAGCCACGCTCCGGCACCGTCACCAGCAGCGGACACATGATCTGCCGCGCCGCCAGCCCATCGGCCGCGATCGACAGCCTGCCCCGCTCGCCCGCACCGGGTCGGCGCGACAGGAAGACGCGCTCGTGAATGTCCCACAAGCCGGCGTCGCAGACCGCCGCAGCATACCGCGGATCGAGTGCGATGCCGCGCGCGACAAAGGACGAGCTCCAGTCGTCGGCCAGGATCGCGATCCGGCCTTCGTCCACGTCATCACGGGACGTCACGTAGTCCGTCACGCTCGCGATGGCTGATTCGAGATCGCGACCGCCGACGATCTCCTCGAAGCGGCAGTCCGGTCCGCTGCCCAGCAGATCGACCACCAGCAACGCCAAGCCGCGCTGCTCCGCATGGGCTGCAAGCTTGAACAGGGACGTTTCCTTGCGACGGCCGGGCTCACCGATGCAGATGACGGTGGGCGCCCTGCCTGCCTCGCAGCGCGCCGGCAGGAAATAGGCTTCGAGCGAATAGTCCGCGCGCCAGGGAATCGTGACGACCTCTCCTGGCGGATCGGCGCAGCGCAGGAATTCGCGCGCACATTCGCGCATGCGGGACAGCACGACGGCCTGGCGGGAGCGTGAGCTGCTGAACGGACAGGCCGCAGCCTCATAACAATCGACCGCGCGCGACCATTTGCGAAACGCCAGCTCGGGACGGCCGCTGCTCACAGCGTCGGCGGCGGCAGCCTTCATTGCATCCGCGCAATGCATCCACTCGCGATACCAGGACTCGTCGTCGCTGGCGTCGATCCGCTGCGCAACCGCCAGACATTCCGCAAGCTCGGCCCGGCCCTCCGGCCGCGCCTCCAGCAACCGCGTGATGGCGCCCGCCAGATCGTCTTGCTCGGACCACGGACGCAGCACTCCCACAGAGCCTTCCGAACTCATCTTGGACTGATTCCTCGCTGGCGTGACGGTGTGGCCCCGTCATCTAGCGGTCATCGTGACCACCCGGGATTTCCCGGTCAAGCCGATGCGCAAGGAATTTTGCTCCGACCTTTGGTCTACGATGGATGCTTTGCGCTGACGCGCAGCGGTTGCACCGGTACGTTGCAACCGAAAGCCAACCTCAGGAACCGGGCGACGAGGAGATCCTGAAATGAAGAAACCTCCGGCGGGGCATCGCCAGAGGTTTCGTGGAGTCTAACATCATAGGATCGTCGAACTTGGATCGGCAGTGTCCTCTTGAGGAGGGATCGCTATCAGCGCGTGACAAAATTAGCTTATCAACTCATCTGTTTTCAACACCAATTTAAAAAAAATACCGACAGACTGTCAAGTTACTGAAAAGAAACTGATTTTCGATCAACGAGGCGTTCGGAATCCTCCTCATTGCCTCAGCCGCCGATTTTGATTTGTCTCAGTTGCCGATCTTGCATCGATCTTCGAGCGAGCCTGACTCGGGTGCTGGGCCGGAATGCGCTGCCACAAACAGCAAAAACCCCCGGCAGTTTCCTGCCGGGGGCTCTTGAATCCCGATCAGACGATCAGGATCAGAAGTTGCGCTGAGCGCGGAGCAGCAAGGACACCGAGTTCTGGTCCTTGAGCTGGTAGGTCGCCGCCGGCTTGGAAACCGTGGCCGAACCCGGGTACGCGATGTTGCCCGAGTACTTCTGGTCCAGGTTGGTCCAGGCCACGTCGGCCGAGAAGGTCAGGTTCTTGACCGGGGTCCAACGGGTGATCAAGCCGAGCGAGGAGATGTTGAAGTCGGGGTTGCAGGTGAAGCCTGCGCCCGCGATCGCACCCATCGCCGCGCTGCCGCAGATCAGGCCCTTGGCAGTGTTGTTGTAGCTCACGGCAGCCCACGAACCGTAGATCGCCGAGTTCCAGGTCGGGCTCCAGTTGTGGGTGTAAGCACCACGGAAGCCGTAGGTCGTGGTCAGCTGCTGCTCACCGCCGGTCACGAAGACCGAGTCGCTGACGCCAGCGAAGCCGAGCGTGCCGTAGACACCAGCCGTGCTGCTGCCGCCGTACATCGCGTAGGTGGTCGGCACCAGGCTCTGAGCGTTGTAACGGCTCGCACCGTTGGTGTAGACGCCCTGGATGTTGATGGTGTCGCCGGGGCCGGTCGGGATGTTCTTGATCGACAAGGCCAGCTGAGCCGCCCAGCCCCACTTGTCAGCCGGGTGACCGGTGAGCTCGGTGGCGCCGTAGTAGCCGGTGTGGTTGTCATGCGCCGCGAACGACGCCTGGAACAGACCCCAGGCCTGGTCGACGCGGACCATGCCGACGATGTCCGGAGCAACGTTGCCGCCGAACGAGTTGGTGCCGTAGGAGCCGCCGACGATGCTGGCGGCAGTGATGCCCGACACGTTCCACAGGTTAGTGGTGTAGTACTGGGTCGCGTCCTGCGCCGAGATCGCCGCCGTGATGCCCGAGCCGAAGTCGGCGGTGTAGCTGAACTGGTTGACACCGGTCACGGTGCCGCCGCCGCCCCACAGGCCGTCGAAGTTGTTGCCCGGGTAGTTGGTCCAGGGCGCGTCGAACTGCGACACGGCCTTACCCATGGTGAAGCCAGCGAACTGGATGAAGGCGTAGTACACGCCCAGGCCACCCTGCGCGATGTTGCCGTCGGCCTGTGCGCCAGGAGCGCCGGCCGTCGAGTAGGCGGTTGCGCCGGTCGCCGAACCCGAGCCGGCGTAGGTGCCGCTGGTCCAGGTGAACGTCAGATCGGCATAGGTACGAACCACGCCGTACTCGGTCGCGGTGCGCGTGTCGATGTTGAGGTCCTGACGAGCGCGGCTGTAGTAGTAGTTGCTGTGGCGGTTGTTGCCACCGGAGACGCCGTTCACAGCGTTGTTGTACTGGCCGTTGCTGGCGAACGAGGTCTCGGCGCGGACGTAGCCGCCGAGCTTGATGCAGGTGTCGGTGCCGGGGATGTAGTAGAAGCCAGCGCCGTAAAGCGAGCAGACCTTCACATACTCGACCGCCTTGGCCTTGATCGGAAGGTCAGCTGCCTGAGCCCCGGACATGGCGACGAGAGCGGCCGCCGAGCCCAGGACAAGGCTCTTGATCGTGTTCATAATGTTAAACCTCCAAGTTGCTCAGTCAGGGAAGGTTCCGCCTCCGCTGGGTGAGAGACACCCTTGGGGTTGGTACCGTTATCCCTCTTCGACCCGTCGCTCAGCCGCTTCGCGCTATGGGACACACCCGCATGAACGCGAGGGACTTGAGCGAACGACCTAAACGGGACGACGTCGGGATGCCCCCCTTCGTCGTGTGAGCAGAATTACCGAAGGCCTTTGCACACGCAACAAAGGAACCATCATTGCGGCGCCCAGGCGGCGCCTTTTCGGACTGGTGTTGCACAAAAGGCACGCGACCGTGGTTCTGCGGGAACACCTAACTTGCTGTTTATGTTATCGTTTTGTCACAACGCAATTTTGGGTGTTCAGGGCCGCGAGCACTCGCCCGCCAGGAACCCGCCCCAAGTCAGGCACCGGGGCCACGAATCCAGCCAAGGCGCTGAACGAGAATCGGACCGGAGGACAATGCCCTCTGCGCCCCCTGCCACCGGCCCGTCGTTCCAGGCGACCCTCTATATTGGTGACGCTCTATATCAGGGACCATCGAGAGGGCCTGCGCCGCCCGTCGACTTCCATGCCGTGCCGCGTCCGATCAAACGGCAGGCTCAGCTCGGATCGATCGCCAACGGTGGAGATCACCGTCCGGGGCCGATCCGGCGAAGACGCAGCCCTGTGAGGATTTCGAAACCGCATGCAATCTGCCGCTTGCGGCTCAGCGCGGCGTCGGGCATACCGACCCTCGCTGGAGACGTGGCCGAGTGGCTGAAGGCGGCGGTTTGCTAAACCGTTATAGGGTTGTAAAGCCCTATCGAGGGTTCGAATCCCTCCGTCTCCGCCAGCCGCCCGTCGGCGCGGCCAGCAGCCCCCTCCCCCTGATCATCCGCATCAAAGCCGAGCCGTTCACGCACCTGCCGGATCGCAACGGACCGTGGCCGCCGTGATCACGGTTGCCGCGCGATCACGCGCGGGCTCAATCGAACAGGCCACGGCTGATATTGATCACGAAGGCGGCGGGCACGCCGATGACGGTGCCGACGAAGCCATAGCCCAGCGCAGCCCACCATGACGCCGCGCCTCCTGCTCCCATCACGGCACCGTAGATGGCGCCGAGGCCCGCACAGAGCACGGTCACCACGACGAGGCGGCGGTCGTTGTGGGCCTCGACCCGCAAACGCTTCAACTCACGCCGGCTCTGCACCGCAGGCCCGGCCGGCTCGGTCGATCCGCAATGCGGGCACGCCACCGCGCTGAAGGAGACGCCGCTGCCGCAGTCATGGCAGTCGATCAGCTCTTGCCGCCGCGCCTGTCGCCGTGCCTGGCCCATGCCATCAATCCCACCTGCCTGCGTCACATCGGACGACAGATAGGAGATTCATAGGCGCGCGACGAGGCCCGCTTCCCACGAGAATGAACGATCGGGCGCGGGTCACCCCAGCGCTCCCGGTTCGCGGCCGGCGAACTGGCTCGTGCGGCATGGCTCGCACCGAAAGCGAGATCCGCCAAGTCGCGGCCGAGTTCGCTCAGTGCGCGGTCATCCAGGCGCGCGCCTCACGCTGCGCGGTCGCGATCTCGGCATCCGACATCTGCTCGGCGACCTCGCGGCGCATTGCCACGGCGTCGACGCGCCCCCTGAGGGCGGCGAGATTGAACCATTTGTGCGCGGCGATCAGATCGACCGCACCGTCGCGACCGCTCGCATAGAGCATGCCGAGCTCGAACAGGACATCGCCGCTGGCGCCCTGCTCCGCAGTGGTCACATCATCAAAATTGAGTTGTCCCTGAAACATCGTCGCTCTCCTTCGCCCGAGGAGGCGGCCGGTCACCCGAGCACGCCCCCGTCCAACTGTTCAACGCCTGGTTATCCCCATGCCGTCTCGCGGCTTATGCGCGAAGGATGACCGATCAAGTTTGAAAGGCAGTTTAAACATCGTGCTGAACGAGCCCTGAACGCGGAACCCCGCATTTTCCCGGGACGGCTTCAATGCATTGATTCGAAATGGATTCTTCAACTCGGCAAAGAGCGGTTTACCGTTCTGTTTGGCAAACCCCTAACCATCCGCGAAAGCGCTTCACCGCTCCGGGGCAGAGCGCACCACGCAGGCGGTCAACAGCCGCACTGGGACCGGACACGTCTTGACACAGGGTGCGGGAGATTGCGTAGCGCACTGCGGCACGAGTACGCCGAGCTGCTAATAAGGTCGTTCGTCTATGGGAGACTGGGAGGCACGCAGTCGCCGGAGGCGCGGGTGCTCAGGGATCGAGGGCGTCGGCGAACACGTCAGGATCAGATCCCACTCTGGCTGATAGCCGCTCGTGAGATTGCAGACCGGAAACGCGATCTGCACCGAACGAAGAAATCCTGTTTCTTCTGCCGGACCGCACCGCGAGCGAAGCCGCTCTCGAGTTCGATCCGACCGTTGACCTGATGTCTCGCCGACACCCTCTATCGTCTGTTGGAGCTTCAGGAGATCTGCCCGGCTCGCGAGGAGCTATGCCGACCTGCGTTCCAACGACGTGCCGGCATCAGCTGCCGGACTCATCTCGCAAGGACTGCGAGAGTTACTTCTTCTTGGCGACCTTCTTGGTCTTCTTGGCAGTCTTCTTCGCCGCGGTCTTCGCGACCTTCTTCACTGCCTTCTTCGCCTTCTTCGCTTTCTTGGCCATGTTGCCCTCCGATGTGAGATGGCTTAGTCGATGCGTGCACTCGGGAATCGAGCTGCACTCCTCATCGATACACCAACGAGTGAAAAAAAACAGCTTCCGGCTTAAGGAAGTGTTGACAGGCGCGCGCGCACGCGGCTGACGCAACGCGCGAAGCAGTGCGAGGTTCGACATCGCAAACGCGCACGCGGCTGCGCGCGACGCCAAGCGCGCTACTGATAGACATTGCAGGAAAAGCCTACGCTGCAAGCATTTTCTGAACTGCTACATGACAGCGCGAAAGCGGCGGCGTGCACATCGCAAGGCGCGGACTCGCACGATGAAGGCGGCGCGCGGACTCTGAGTCGTAAATTTTGGCAACGAAAAAATTTTCATTGCACACGCCCTCGTGTGCGTTCGAACGCTCGGCAATGGTGGCTTTTTTGCGAATCGCGCGCAGCGATTCGCGAAGTCGTCGGGTCAAACAAAACGGCGCGCACCGTGTGCGCGCCGCTGGAACGAAGACGAGCGATCGCCGTTTCAGATGCCGAGCTTGCTCTTCAGGATGTCGTTGACCGCCTGCGGATTGGCCTTGCCGCCCGACGACTTCATCACCTGACCGACAAACCAGCCGGCCAGCTGCGGCTTCGCTTTCGCCTGCGCCACCTTGTCCGGATTGGCGGCGATGATCTCGTCGACCACCTTCTCGATCGCGCCGAGGTCGGTCACCTGCTTCATGCCGCGGCTCTCGACCAGCTCGCGCGGATCGCCGCCCTCGCTCCAGACGATCTCGAACAGGTCCTTGGCGATCTTGCCGGAGATCGTGCCGTCGCCGATCAGCGCGACGATCGCGGCGAGCTGGCTTGCCGACACCGGCGAGGACGCGATGTCGCGGCCTTCCTTGTTGAGCCGGCCGAACAGCTCGTTGATCACCCAGTTGGCGGCGAGCTTGCCGTCGCGCGCCCGGTCGGACAGCGCCTCCAGCACGCTCTCATAGAACGCCGCGCTCTCGCGCTCGGCCACCAGCACCGAGGCGTCATAGGGCGAGAGGCCGACATCGGCGATGAAGCGCGCCTTCTTCTGATCCGGCAGCTCCGGCAGTGCCGCCTTCAGCTCGTCGACGAAGGCCTGGCTGAACTCGAGCGGCAACAGGTCCGGATCCGGGAAGTAACGGTAGTCGTGCGCCTCCTCCTTGGACCGCATCGAGCGCGTCTCGCCCTTGTCGGGATCGAACCTCCGGGTTTCCTGCTCGATCGCGCCGCCGTCCTCGATGATCTCGATCTGGCGCCGCGCCTCGGCCTCGACCGCCTGGCCGATGAAATTGATCGAGTTGATGTTCTTGATCTCGCAGCGGGTGCCGAGCGGGCCGCCCGGCTTGCGCACGGAGACGTTGACGTCGGCGCGCAGGCTTCCCTTCTCCATGTCGCCGTCGCAGGTGCCGAGATAGCGCAGGATCGAGCGCAGCTTGGTCACATAGGCCTTGGCCTGCTCGGCATCGCGGATGTCCGGCTTGGAGACGATCTCCATCAGCGCCACGCCACAGCGGTTGAAGTCGATATAGGACAGCGACGGCGACTGGTCGTGCAGCATCTTCCCGGGATCCTGCTCGAGGTGCAGGCGCTCGATGCCGATCGTGGCGGTCTTGCCGCCGTCGAGCTCGACCGCGACCTCGCCCTCGCCCACGATCGGGTCCTTGTACTGGCTGATCTGATAGCCCTGCGGCAGGTCGGGGTAGAAATAGTTCTTGCGGTCGAACACCGAGCGCAGGTTGATCTTGGCATTGAGCCCGAGCCCGGTGCGCACGGCCTGCCGCACGCACTCCTCGTTGATGACCGGCAGCATGCCCGGCATCGCCACGTCGACCAGCGAGACGTGGCTGTTGGGATCGCCGCCGAACGCGGTCGAGGCACCCGAGAACAGCTTCGACTTCGAGGTGACCTGGGCATGGATCTCCATGCCGATCACGACCTCCCAGTCGCCGGTGGCGCCCTTCATCAGCTTGCCGCTGGTTGCCGTCATGGCCCTCAACTCCCCATCAGCGCGGAGACGATCCGCTCAAATTCGATATCCAATGCATCCTTGGCGACGGGCTGCCCGGCCTGCCGATACCAGTAGGCGGCATTGCCGAGATCGCCTTCGACGCGATGCAGATGCGCGTGCACCCAGGCCGCGTCGCGGCCGGTCTCGTCCTGAATGATCTTGTGCGAGCGGTCCCAGTCGCCCTTCGCCAGCCACCACAGGCCGGTGAGCACGGGCGACAGTCCGGCCGCGGGCGCGTCGCCCGCGAGGCTCGTCTTGAAATCGGCGACGCTTACCACCACCGGACCGGCGTGAAGCGTCCCGCCGCCTGCTCGATGACCTCGCCGAGCGAGAACAGCGTCTCCTCGTCGAACGGACGGCCGATCAGTTGCAGCCCGAGCGGCAGCCCCTGACTGTCCTTGCCGGCGGGCACGGCGATGCCTGGCAGTCCCGCCATGTTCACGGTCACCGTGAAGATGTCGTTGAGATACATCTCGATCGGGTCGGCGCCGCCCTTCTCGCCGATGCCGAAGGCGGCCGACGGCGTCGCCGGGGTCAGGATGGCGTTGACGCCCTTGGCAAAGCAGTCCTCGAAATCCTTCTTGATGAGGGTGCGGACCTTCTGCGCGCGCAGATAATAGGCGTCGTAATAGCCGGCCGACAGCACATAGGTTCCGATCATGACGCGGCGGCGGACCTCGGCGCCAAACCCTTCGGCCCTGGTGTTCTCGTACATCTCGCCGATGGACTTCCCCGGCACGCGCAGGCCATAGCGGACGCCGTCGTAGCGGGCGAGGTTCGAGGACGCCTCGGCCGGCGCCACGATGTAATAGGCCGGCAGCGCGTATTTCGTGTGCGGCAGCGACACCTCGACCAGCTCGGCACCGGCCGCCTTCAGCCACGCCGCGCCCTCGCTCCAGAGCTTCTCGATCTCGGCCGGCATGCCGTCGAGCCGGTACTCCTTGGGAATGCCGATCTTCATGCCCTTCACTGACCTGCCGATCGCCGCTTCATAGTCCGGCACGGGGATGTCGACCGAGGTCGTATCCTTCGGATCGTGGCCGGCCATCGAGCGCAGCAGGATCGCCGCATCCCGGGTCGTGCGCGCAATCGGCCCGGCCTGGTCGAGCGACGAGGCAAAGGCGACGATGCCCCAGCGCGAGCAGCGGCCATAGGTCGGCTTGATGCCGACGGTGGCGGTGAACGCCGCCGGCTGGCGGATCGAGCCGCCGGTGTCGGTTGCGGTCGCGCCCATGCAGAGCAGCGCGGCCACCGCCGAAGCCGAGCCGCCGGACGAGCCGCCCGGCACCAAGGTGGTGTTGGAGCCCTCGCGGCGCCACGGGTTGCCGACCGGGCCGAAGCACGAGGTCTCGTTCGACGAGCCCATGGCGAACTCGTCATTGTTGAGCTTGCCGAGCATAACCGCGCCGTCGCGCCAGAGCTGCGAGGTCACGGTTGACTCGTAAGGCGGCACGAAATTGCCGAGGATCTTCGAGCACGCCGTGGTGCGGACGTCCTTGGTGGCGAACAGATCCTTGATCCCCAGCGGAATGCCGGCCAGCGGCCCGCCTTCGCCCTTATTGATCCTGGCGTCGGCGTCGCGCGCCATGGCGCGCGCCTGATCCGGCGTCTCCATCACGAAGGCGTTGAGGGCGCGCGCGTCCTCGATGGCCTTGAGATGAGCGTCGGTCAGCTCGAGCGACGTGAAGGTCTTGCTCGCGAGCCCCTTGCGGGCCTCGGCGAGCGTCAGCGAAGTCAAATCGGTCATTTGTTGATCGGGCTGCAGAAGAAAGGAGAAAGCGTCTTGTCGTCGGCCGGGTCGTCCGCGAAGAACTTGTTCTTCGCAGGGGAGGCTTTCTTGGTATTGGCGGCCGCTTCGAGCTGGTCGAGAATCTCGTTCACGGCCTTGTCCGGATCGGCGGCCTTGCCCTGCCGCTCCATCGCGTCGAGATAGTCCATATAGGCCTTGTAGGCCGCTTCATCGTCGCAGAGCAGGCACATGGCGTTGGCTCGCTTGTCGGTTACGGCTCGGGTCGATCGCGCCGGAGCAGCGACCAATCCAACCCCTTGGCTATTCCACGACCTTCGGCACGAGGAAGAAGTGGTTCTCGGTCGCCGGCGCGTTCTTGACGATGTCGTCGGCGATCTCGCCGTCATTGACGACGTCCTGACGCTTCTTCATCGCCATCGGCGTCACCGAGGTCATCGGCTCGACGCCCTCGACATTGACCTCCGACAGCTGCTCGACGAAATCCAGCATCGCATTGAGTTCGCCCTGCAGATGCGGGACTTCGGCGTCAGTGACAGCGATCCGCGCCAATTGCGCGATCCGGCGGACGGTGGCGGCATCGACCGACATTATATAGGGCCTCACGGGACAAGGTGAACCCGCCCTATAGCAGAGCCCGCTTTCGCGCCGCAACCGGCAGCCGTTGGACTTTCCTGGGGCAACATCCCGCCCGAGGTGTCAGCCCGCCATGCTCCGCAGCCGCGCCAGAGCCTGTTCGGCCAGGCTCCGCGTCAGCTCGGCGGCCGGCACCTCGCGCCCCAACGGCAGCGCCTGGCCGGCCCAGAGATTGGTGAAATCCACCCTGCCCTGCTTCTCTGCCGCGGCCTTGAGCGGACCGAGCGCGGTCGCGGCATGCGGAAACGCCGGCGCATCCGGCGAGATCGGCCCGACCTCGCGCATCACCCGGTTGGCGACGCCGCGGGCGAGCCGGCCGGTCATCACGTTGGTGATGACGGTGGATTCGTCATCGGCGGCGGCAAGCGCGGCGCGGGCCATGACGCTGACCTTGGACTCGGGGCAGCGCAGGAAAGCGCTGCCGATCTGCACGCCGGATGCACCGAGCGCAAACGCCGCGGCGATGCCGCGCGCATCGGCGATGCCGCCGGCTGCAATCACCGGCAGCTTCACCGCATCCACGATCTGCGGCACCAGCGCAAACGTGCCGACCTGCTCGGCGAGCTTGTCGGTCAGGAACATGCCGCGATGGCCGCCGGCCTCCGCACCTTGCGCAATGATGACGTCGGCGCCGTTCCGCTCCAGCCATACCGCCTCGCGCACCACGGTCGCGGACGCCATCACGACCGCGCCGGTCGCCTTCACGCGCGCAAGCAGTGACGGCTCAGGCAGGCCGAAATGGAAGCTGATGATCTCCGGCCTCAGCTCCTCGACGACGGCGCACATCGCGGCATCGAAGGGAGCGCGGTTCGCGGCCGTCACCGGAGCCGCCGGATCCACGCCATACTCCTGGTAATAGGCGCCGAGCCTCCGCTTCCACGCGGCCTCGCTGATCGCATCGGCCTCGACCGGCGTGTGGCAGAAGAAGTTCACATTGACCGGCGCCGACACGCGCTGGCGGATGATGTTGACCTGCTCGCGCGCCTTGTCCGCGCTCAGCATGGCGCAGGGCAAGGAGCCGAGCCCGCCGCCTTGCGCCACCGCGATCACGAGATCGGCGTCCATCACCCCGGCCATCGGCGCAAGGACGATCGGATGTTCGGTCTTGACGAGATCGAGAAACCGGCGATCGGGCCACATGGTCTGCTCCTTGTGCTTGCTTGTTCTTGGCGAGGATGTGCCTTCGGATGCGCGTCACGCATGCGGGCCCCGACAATACCGCGGCAGGAACGCGCGTGACAGTCGAGAGTGCCGGCAATGCGGAACGCAGGCCACGTATTCCACCACACGAGATCACGACTGCCGGCGCACGGCCCGGCAACATCTTCCGGTGCGACACTCAGACAAAGTGCAACGCAAGATCGAAAAACAATTTGGTTCCGCGGCGCCCTCAGTTAGGATGCGGGCGCTGGCCAGCGCGAAACACAACAAACGTCAACATGTCGGAGGAAATGCGATGCGCAACGCGTTCGTGTTGTGCTGCTCGATTGCCATGATGGGTGCGATCGGGACGGCCAATGCCCAGGACAAGACCCCGGATTGGACGAAATCGAAATGGGGCCCACAGGACGAGATCGGCGCGGCCAACTACATCACGCCGGAGCTCGTGGTCAAAGCCGCCTCGCTGGTGAAGACCGGCAAGACCTACCCACTCGGCATGATCGTCGATTCCAAGACGCCGGCCTATCCGCCGCGTTCGTTCAAGATCACCGTGGTGCAGCCGGGCCAGGCCGGAATTCCCGGCCTCGGCCCGAACAAGGCGACCTACAATGACGACATCGTCGAAGGCTGGGTCGGCGTCGGCAGCCAGATCGACGGGCTCGGCCATCTCGGCATCGAGCACGTCTACTACAACGGCAACAAGCTGCTCGACTTCGCCGATCCGACCGGCCTGAAGAAGCTCGGCATCGAGAAGGTGCCGCCATTGGTGGCGCGCGGCGTGCTGCTCGACATGGCCGCCTATTACAACACCGACGTGGTCAAGGAAGGCACGGCGTTCAACGTCAAGGAGATCGAGGAAGCTGCCAAGAAGCAGGGCGTCGAGATCCGCCAGGGCGACATCGTGATCTTCCACACCGGCTGGCTTGGTTTGATCGGCAAGGACGACAAGCGTTACGGCGCCGGCGAACCCGGTCTCGGCGTCGAAGGCGCCAAATACCTGACCTCGAAGGGTGTGGTCGCAGTCGGCGCCGACAACTGGGCGGTGGAGGCGATCCCGTTCGAGTCGTCGAACCTGTTCGAGGTGCACCAGATCCTGCTCGCCATGAACGGGACCTACATCCTGGAGAACATGGACACGGCGGAACTGGCCAAGGACAAGGGCTACGAGTTCCTGTTTGTGCTCGGCCAGCCACGCTGGCGCGGCGGCGTCCAGGGCATGATCAACCCGATCGCGATCCGTTAAGCTCCGCCGATCTCCTCGTGAGGGCATCCCGGGAGCGCCGCGTCCTCACGAGGAGTCGGGAATCGTCCTGCGAAAGCAAACCTTGGACAAGGAGCCCGCCGCAGGCGCGCCTGAAGCTGGCCGACAGAGACCCGGGATCGGCGGGTCAGTCGATCAAGCCGCCCCTATCGGACGTCAATTTAGGTAGCCGAGCAACAAGGCGCTCGCCATGTCTCGCGCACGCGGGGCGAGCGCCGCATCCGACAATTCGCCCGCAGTCCAGAAGGACAACACGCCGCGGAAACTGAAGGCGAGTTGCTCTGGAAGGCAGCGCAGGGCTTGTTCTCGCCGGCCGGCCCTCAGTCCCTCTCCCTTCCCCAAGGCCAGTGCCCAGAAGGCAGTGGATCGGGACAGCGTCTGACCGGGCGAAGCCTGGGCGGCACCCAGCCATCCCATCACGGTCCGGTTCACGTCTGGATTCTCCAACATCACTGCCACCGCCGTATCAATAGCCAATAGCACGCGGGCATTTGCATCTCTCGATGGTGGCGCGGCGGCGTACCGCACCTCCATGGTGTCGATCCGACGTATGGAGAGAGCCTGCATGATCGCGGCCTTGTTGCCGAACTGATTGAACGGCGTCGCGAAGCTGACCCCCGCCTCAGCGGCAAGGTCCCGCATCGAGAAATCGGCCCTGCCCTGACGGAGAAGCCGCTCTGCGGCATCGAGGACGTGCCGACGAAGCGGCTCGCCTCTCATGCCACTGGATGAATGTTCGGTCTTGCCACGTGCCATGCAGTATATATATCATGATATAGATAACCTTGTCATGCGGAGTTGTACGATGGCGGCTGCCGATTCGAAGATCTTCCTCATCACTGGCGTCAGCTCGGGCTTGGGCCGAGCGTTCGCAAAGGGCGCGCTGGCCGCCGGCCATCGGGTGATCGGGACCGTGCGAAGGGTCGGCGATGCCGAGGCTTTTGCCGCGCTTGCAGCGGGCAAGGCTCATCCTCTCGTGATCGACGTTACGGATTTCGATGCAATCCCGGCTGCTGTGGCAGAGGCCGAGAAGCAGATTGGCGCGATCGACGTACTGGTGAACAATGCCGGCTACGGTCACGAGGGCACGCTGGAGGAGTCCTCGCTCGACGATCTGCAGCGGCAGTTCGCCGCCAACGTGTTCGGCCCTGTCGCGATGATGAAGGCCGTGTTGCCGGGGATGCGCGCGAGGCGGCGCGGCCATATCGTCAATGTGACCTCCATGGGCGGCTTCATCACCATGCCCGGGATCAGCTTCTATTGCGGCAGCAAGTTCGCGCTGGAGGGCATCTCGGAGTCGCTCGGCAAGGAAGTGGCCGCCTTCGGCATTCGCGTCATTGCGCTTGCGCCCGGTCAGTTTCGGACCGATTGGGCGGGACGGTCCATGGATCGCACGCCGCGCAGCATTTCCGACTACGACGCCGTCATGGATCCGATTCGCGCCGCCCGATTGGCCAAGAGCGGAAACCAACCCGGCGATCCCGCGAAGGCCGCACAGGCATTGCTTGCCCTCGTGGAAGCCGAAAGACCGCCTGTACGGCTGTTCCTCGGTGAGGACGCGCTGGCCCTGGTCGAGCAGAAGATCGAGGGCATGAAAGCCGAAGTGAGTGCCTGGAACAAGCTCTCGCGCTCCACCAGCTTCGCTTGATGATCCGAAGCCGGCGCATCCGGGAAAGACTGCAACGCTCGACATCTGGGCCGGTCGACTCGCGTGCGCGAGCTTCGTCGGGGCGGCGAAGCGATGCACGCCCTCACCTGCTGGCTCGCCACGCGCCTGCGTGTTAAGCGCATTGCCATGCCCGCCCCCATTCTCCCCCTTGTCGAAGCCGCCGGCCGCTGGCCCGAGCGCGGCGCGCTCATCGGCCTCGATCTCGGCACCAAGACCATCGGCGTCGCCGTGTCCGATCCCGATCGCCGGCTCGCCACCGGCGTCGAGACGATCCAGCGCAAGGCCTTCAAGGCCGATGCCATCAGGCTGCTTGCCATTTGCGCCGAGCGCAAGGTGGTCGGCTTCGTGCTCGGCCTTCCCATCAACATGGATGGCAGCGAGGGGCCGCGGGCGCAATCGACCCGGGCGTTCGCGCGCAATTTCGCCGGCCTTACCGACCTGCCGATCGGCCTGTGGGACGAGCGGCTGTCGACGGCGGCGGTCGAGCGCGAGTTGATCGGCATGGATGTCAGCCGCGCCAAACGCGCCGAGGTGATCGATACGCATGCGGCGATCTTCATCCTGCAGGGTGCGCTCGACCGGCTGACGACGCTGCGCCGCTCGGGTCAGTAGTCGCATGGGCCCCGTCATCGCGGCGCTGGCGCCGGTGTTCCTGCTGATCGTGGTCGGCTTTGGCCTGCGGCGCAGTCTGATGCGGCTCGATACCCAGTGGCACGGGCTGGAGCGGTTGACCTACTACGTGCTGTTCCCCGCCCTGCTGCTGCAGAGCCTCGTCAAGGCGGATCTCAGCAAGGTGCCGGTGGCCGGCATCGGCGGCGCGCTGTTCCTGGCGATGCTGGCGATGTCCGCGCTCTGCCTCGCCCTGCGGCCGCTGCTCGCGCGCGCCGGCGTCGACGGACCGGCCTTCACCTCGATCTTCCAGGGCGCGACGCGCTGGCAGACCTACGTCGCGCTTAGCGTATCGGGCAGCCTGTTCGGCCCCACCGGCCTTGCAGTGGCGTCGGTCGCGATGATCGCGATCATCCCGATGGTCAACGTGTTCAGCGTCGCGGTGCTCGCCCATTATGCCTCGCCGAACCGCCGCTCGCTCCGCGAGATCCTCGCCACCATCGTGCGCAATCCGCTGATCTGGGCCTGCGTCCTCGGCCTCGCGCTCAACGTCGCGCGGGTGCCACTGCCTAAACTCTGGCATGATGCCGCCGACGCGCTCGGCCAGGCGTCGCTGCCGATCGGCCTCCTGGTGACCGGCGCCGGCCTGCACTTCGAAGGCTTGCGTCGCGCCGGCCCGGCCGCCGCGCTCGGCGTTGTGCTCAAGCTGGTCTTGATGCCCCTCCTCGCGATCGGGCTCGCCGGATGGTTCGGCGTCACCGGCCCGAGCCTCGTGGTGGTCGCGATCTGCGCGGCGGTGCCGACCTCGCCCAGCGCCTATGTGCTGGCCAAGCAGATGGGCGGCGACGCGCCGCTGCTGGCGCAGATCATCTCACTGCAGACCGTGCTGGCGGCGCTGACCATGCCGCTCGCGATCGCCTGGGCCGGCTGAACACCGCCGCTCAGGAGTGGCCGCTGGCGAGCCACATGGTCTGCACGGTGGCGGCGAGGTTGTTGAGGCCATGCAGCACGACGGTCAGCCAGGTCGAATGGCTGACCGAGCGCAGATAGCCGAACCACAGGCCGAGCGCGAGCACCTCGAGGAAGAAGTACCAGTCATACTGCAGATGCATCGCGGTCCAGACCAGCGACGACAGGACGATCGCGCCCGGCACCCGCAGAAACGAATCCGACCAGCCGCGATAGAGGAAGCCGCGCGCGAACAATTCCTCGGACAGCGGCGCCGCGACGCAGAAGGCGAGCACCATCAGCCAGACCGTGCCGTCGCCCTTGGCCGTCTTCAGGACGTCCAACATGAAGCCCGGCGAGACCTCGCGCCCCGTCGCCCGTGACATCAGGTCCCAGGCGACGACGATCACCACCATGCCCACGATGCCGATGCCGACATACTTCCACGACGTCCAGCGCAGGCCGAGATATTCGGCGAAGGGCGTGCGGGTATGACGGACGGCGAAATAGACCGCCAGCAGCACGGCCGGCAGGCCCATGATCACCGACAGCGACAAGGTCAGCCCGCGGCTGGCGATGTGAACCAGCGCAGCGGCGTCGGTCGGCCCGTCCCGCATCAGCAGAAAATAGCCGACCACCGCAGCCTGGCCGGCGAACAGCGCGATGAAGATCACGAAGCCCCACAGCGCGGTCCACCAGAAGCCGAGCGTGCGCGGCTGGTGTTTCGCAGGCGCGACCTGTTGCGGTGGATTGGCCGGATCGAGCGAGTCCGCGACGGCGGCTTCAGGAGAATCGGTCAAGGCAGGGCGCGCTCCAGCAAGGCACGGATATCGGCGGGATCGAGATCGACCGCGCCATACATGCTCGGATGCACGGCGGCGAGCCGCGTGGCGGCGAACAGTTCGGCGTGAGCGGGCGTGACAGAATTGAGTGCGGCCGCGGCTGCCAGCAGCGCCAGCTTCTCGACCGCAAGCCGGGCAACGCGCTCGGAATCCGGCCGGCGGAAGCCGGTCTCGATGAAAGCGAGCGCCTCCGCCGCGCCGGGAAGCCCGCTGGTCTCTGCCTTCAGTTGCATCAGCACGTGCGCGGCCGCCTCCGCCTCGCGCGTCAGCGCCCGCAGCACGTCGAGGCACATCACGTTGCCCGAGCCCTCCCAGATCGCATTGACCGGCGACTCCCGGAAATGGCGCGCGAGAATGCCGTCCTCGACATAGCCGTTGCCGCCCAGGCATTCCATCGCCTCATACAGGAACGGCGACGCGCTCTTGCACACCCAGTATTTGATCGCCGGTGTCAGCAGCCGCACGTAGTTCGCCTCCCGCGGCGACAGAGGCGCACGATCGAACGCCTGACACAGCCGCATCACCAGCGCCACCGTCGCCTCGACATGGAGAGCCATGTCGGCGAGCACCGCCTGCATCAGCGGCTGGTCGGCGAGATGCTTCTGGAACACGCTGCGGTGGCGCGCGTGATGCAGCGCGTGCGCGAGCCCCGAGCGCATCAGGCCGGCCGACGAGATCGCGCAATCCTGCCGCGTCAATTGCACCATCTGGATGATGGTGCTGATGCCCCTGCCCTCGTCGCCGACCCGCTCCGCATAGGCGCCGACGAACTCCACCTCCGACGAGGCATTGGAGCGGTTGCCGAGCTTGTCCTTCAAGCGTTGAAACTGGATCGCGTTCACCGAGCCATCCGGCTTGAAGCGCGGCATGAAGAAACAGGTCAGGCCACCTTCGGCCTGCGCCAGCACCAGGAAGGCGTCGCACATCGGCGCCGACATGAACCATTTGTGCCCCGTGATGCGATAGCCATCGGTCGTGCGCTCAGCGCGCGTCATGTTGGCGCGCACGTCGGTCCCGCCCTGCTTCTCGGTCATGCCCATGCCGAGCGTCATGCCGCGCTTCTGCCACCACGGCGCAAACGCCGGATCGTAGTCATCAGTCGCGATGACCGGCATCGCTCTTGCCAGCAGATCCGGCTGGGCGGCCAGCGCCGCCACCGAGGCCCGCGTCATCGTGATCGGACACAGATGCCCGCTCTCGACCTGCGAGGCGATGTAGAACTTCGCGGCGCGCACCACCTCCGAGCAGCCGCCGACGGGCTGGCCTTCTGCCGTCCATGTCGAATTGTGCAGGCCGGCCGCGGCCGAGCGCGACATCATCGCATGGTAGGCCGGATGAAATTCGACGACGTCTCGCCGAAAGCCCTTGGCGTCGAAGCTGCGCAGCTTCGGCGTGTTCTCGTTGGCGAGCCGGCCCTGCTCGGCCATCTCGGCCGAGCCCCACAGCGCACCGAACGCAGACAGCTCCTGCTCGGCGCCAGCACCGCCATTGGCCTTCACCGCGTCGACCAGCGGCTGGTCTGCCGTGAACAGGTTGACGTCCTCGAATGACGGCGACTGGTTGAAGACCTCATGGGTCGCGAAGGAAGACTGCGTCATGGCCGTGCCCTGCTACAGATCGATCATCGGCGCGGCCGAATGGGAAAAACATAAGTGGTCGCGCCAGCGCCCGGCAGCGAAAAGTGCCACCACTCCTTGGCATAGTTCACAAAACCTTGCCGCGCCATGGCCGAGAGCAGCTCATCGCGCCAGCGCCGCTGCTCGGACGTCAATCCTTGCGCGGCGGTATGCGCCTTGGGATCTAGACAGTCGTAGCCGGTTCCCATGTCGACGCTGCCCTCGGGCGCGCGTAGCGCTGCGGGCGCGGTGCAGTCCGCGTAGTCCTTGGCCGGGTCGAACACCGCCGAATTATCCGCCGCGAGCTCGACCAGCGTGAGATCGAGCGCCGCACCCGTCGAATGGCTCGAACGCACGGCGATGTAGCCGAGACGGAACAGGTCCTGCTTGGCAATGCGCGGAGTGTAACGGCGACCGGCCGTGGTCTCGACGCCGTCCTGCGACCAGGCCAGCATCTCCGCCACGGCACGCACCGGCCGGTAGCAGTCGAGCATCTTCAGCGACAGGCCGCGC
This sequence comes from Bradyrhizobium sp. SZCCHNRI3043, assembly GCF_032377735.1. Taxonomy (NCBI): domain Bacteria; kingdom Pseudomonadati; phylum Pseudomonadota; class Alphaproteobacteria; order Hyphomicrobiales; family Nitrobacteraceae; genus Bradyrhizobium; species Bradyrhizobium sp. SZCCHNRI3043. The sequence continues at coordinate 104,023 of NZ_JAUHID010000009.1, read as the reverse complement.
GGCCGCAGCTCGGCTTGGATGGCCTGCAGCCGCCGCGCCACGTCACGCGTCACGACGCATTCGGCCGCCCCGTAGCCCGGCAAAGGGCGGCCGACGAAATTGTTGCTGCCGGCATAACGGATGTCCTGGAGGATCGTCGGGTCGATGTCGCGGAGATAGACGAAATCGAACGGCAACGCGGCCGCACAGGCCGGCACGATCGCTGCCAGCAGGATCAGGGCATATCGGAGCGGACCTCGTCTGGCGATGGCCCGCCAGCCGATGGTTTGGAGCCCCCTGAGAGGCTCGAAAGACGGAACGGGGGATAACTCGGAACCCCGGCTTTCGGCCTTGCCCCCTGCGGAAACCGCGCCTATAGCTCTGGCTTTAATGGCAACCTCTCCGAAATCGACTTTCGTCCTCGGGCACCGGCATTTGCTGGGAATCGAGGGCCTTTCCGCCCACGACATCACCGGTCTCCTCGATCTGTCCGAGGAGTATGTCGAACTGAATCGTCAGGTCGACAAGAAGCGCACCGTGCTGCGCGGCCGGACCCAGGTCAACCTGTTCTTCGAGGCGTCGACGCGGACCCAGTCCTCGTTCGAGATCGCGGGCAAGCGGCTTGGCGCCGACGTCATGAACATGTCGGTGTCGTCCTCGTCCATGCGCAAGGGCGAGACCCTGATGGACACCGCGGTCACGCTCAACGCGATGCACCCGGACATCCTGGTGGTCCGCCACCATGCGTCCGGCGCGGTCGAGCTGCTCGCGCGCAAGGTCGACGGCTCCGTGATCAATGCCGGCGACGGCGCGCATGAGCATCCGACCCAGGCGCTGCTCGATGCGCTGACGATCCGCCGCAACAAGGGCCGCATCGAGGGGCTGGTGATCGCGATCTGCGGCGACGTGCTGCATTCGCGCGTCGCGCGCTCCAACATCCTGCTGCTGAATACGATGGGCGCCCGCGTCCGCATCGTCGCGCCCTCCACGCTGCTGCCGCCCGGCATCGAGCGGATGGGCGTCGAGGTCGCGCGCGACATGCGCGAGGGCCTCAACGGCGCCGACATCGTCATGATGCTGCGGCTGCAGCGCGAGCGCATGAACGGCTCGTTCGTGCCGTCGTCGTCGGAATATTTCCAGTATTTCGGGCTCGATCAGAAGAAGCTCGCTTACGCCAAGCCAGACGCGCTGGTCATGCATCCGGGACCGATGAACCGCGGCGTCGAGATCGAGTCCATCGTTGCCGATGGCGCACAATCGCTGATCCGGGAACAGGTCGAAATGGGGGTTGCCGTGCGCATGGCCGTGCTCGAAGCACTGGCCCGCAACCTGCCCAACGCGTGATACAGAAGTCGGGACAAAACGCCATGCTGACCGACCGCCGCCCGATCCTGCTCGCCAATGCGCGCGTCATCGACCCCTCCCGCGACTTCGACGGCCCCGGCGACGTGCTGATCGCCGACGGCGTCATCCGCGACCTCAAGCGCGGCATCGGCGCGGCCGGCGTGCCCGAGGGCACCGATGTCGTCAACTGCGCCGGCAAGATCGTGGCCCCCGGCCTGATCGACATGTGCGCCTTCGTCGGCGAGCCCGGTCTGGGCCATCGCGAGACCTTCGCCAGCGCCAGCCAGGCGGCGGCGACCGGCGGCATCACCACCATTATCTGCCAGCCCGGCACCGAGCCGGTCATCGACAACTCGGCGACCGTCGACTTCGTGCTCCGCCGCGCGCGCGACACCGCCATCGTCAACATCCAGCCGATGGCGGCGCTGACCAAGGGCCTGCGCGGCGAGGAGATGACCGAGATCGGCCTCTTGCGCGCTGCCGGCGCGGTCGCCTTCTCCAATGGCCATACCAGCGTGATGAACGCGCAGGTGATGCGCCGCACGCTGACCTATGCGCGGGATTTCGACGCCCTGATCGTGCATCACACCGAGGATCCCAATCTCGTCGGCGAAGGCGTCATGAACGAAGGCGAGTTCGCCTCGCGGCTCGGCCTCTACGGCATTCCGCCCGCAGCGGAAGCCGTCGTGCTCGAACGCGACATGCGCCTGGTGGCGCTCAGCAAAGGACGCTATCACGCGGCCGCGCTGAGCTCGATCGACTCGCTCGACATCCTCAGGCGCGCCCGCGAGGCAGGCCTCACGGTGAGCGCGTCGGTCTCGATCAACCACGTCACCCTGAACGAGAACGACATCGGCCCCTACCGCACCTTCCTGAAACTGACGCCGCCGCTGCGCACCGAGGTCGACCGCCGCGCGCTGGTCGAGGCGCTGGCCTCGGGCCTGATCGACGTCATCATGTCGGACCACACGCCGCAGGACGTCGAGGTCAAGCGGCTGCCGTTCGCGGAAGCCGCGAGCGGCGCGGTCGGCCTTGAGACCATGCTGCCGGCGGCGCTGCGGCTCGTGCACAATGGCGAGCTGAGCTGGACGACCCTGATCCGCGCGATGTCGACCCGGCCCGCCGAGCTGCTCGGCCTGCCCGGCGGCACCCTGCGAGCGGGCGCGCCGGCCGACATCATCGTGATCGATCCCGACGTGCCCTGGATCCTCGATCCGGCCGACCTCAAATCGCTGTGCAAGAACACGCCGTTCGACGAAGCCCGCTTCACCGGCCGCGTGGTCCGCACCATCGTCGGCGGCCGCACCGTGTTCGAACATGTCTGACGCAAGGCCAAGCTCGGAAGGAGCGGTATGATGGGTTCCGAAGCCTTCCTGCCCCTCGCTCTCATCATCGGCTATCTCCTGGGGTCGATCCCGTTCGGCCTGATCCTGACCAGGCTGGCCGGCACGCAGGATCTGCGCAGCATCGGCTCCGGCAATATCGGCGCCACCAACGTGCTGCGCACCGGACGCAAGGGGCTCGCGGCAGCAACCCTGCTCGGCGACGCGCTGAAGGGCACGGCCGCGGTCATCATCTCCGGCTATCTCGGCGGCCCGAATGCCGCGATGATCGCGGGCCTCGGCGCCTTCCTCGGCCACTTGTTCCCGGTGTGGCTGAAGTTCCGCGGCGGTAAGGGCGTGGCGGTCTACATCGGCATTCTGATTGGCCTGTTCTGGCCCGGCGCCATCTTCTTCTGCCTGGTGTGGCTCACCACCGCGTTCGCGCTCCGCTACTCATCGCTCGCGGCACTCGTCGCCAGCGTGCTGACGCCCATCGTGCTGTGGGCTTTCGGTCACACCGCGCTGGCCGCCTTGTTCACCTTGCTCACACTGTTGCTCGTTTACATGCATCGCGAAAACATCAAGCGATTGCAGTCGGGCACCGAGAGCAAGATCGGGGCGAAGAAGTAGTCGCTCCGGACAAATACGGAGCAAATAGGGAAAACCTGTGCTGCGCCCTGATTTCACAGCGGCTGCACAGCAACACCGGCGATTCATCAGCTAATAAGTTAACGCGGGACTCTGGCGTGAATCATGATTGCCTGTCATGATTCCTGCATGTGGTTACGCAAGACCAATTCCAGCGGTTCGTCGGCCACGCACGATGACCGTACTGATCAGGCTCCGGCGCAGCAGAAGGCGGCCCCGGCCCGATCGAACGCCAGCCTGCTGCTCTCGGCCGCCGAGATCTGGTCGACCGGCATCACGGCCGCTACAGACCCGGCGCCCACGCCTGAGGCGATCGCGCCCGCTGCGCCGGTCATGCCGAACGTGGCACCATCCACCGAAGCATCCGAACCGCACCCTGCGCCGGAACGAGCCGATGTCGCGCCGGCCGTTGCCGAGATGATCATGGCGGCCACGAGCGCGTCCGTGATCAGCGAGACCAAGGCCGCGGAGACGCCCGAGCGAACGCTGGCGGAGACGATCGCAACGGTCACGCTGCCGCCACCACCCCGGACGTGGCCGCCGCGCAAGCTGTCGCTGGCTCTGCAGGGCGGCGGAACGTTCTCGGCCTTCACCTGGGGCGTGCTGGATCGCCTGCTCGAGGAGCCCGGTTGCGATTTCGACACCATCAGCGGCGCCAGCGCCGGCGCGGTCAACGCCGCGCTGCTCGCGAGCGGGCTCGTCGCCAAGGGCGGCCGCGACGAAGCCCGCAACCGGCTCGCTTTGTTCTGGACCCGGCTGATGGAGGAGGCGTCGTTCCGATCGCTGTTGGTGATCGGCGCATACTCGCCGGCAAGCAGCTCGGTGTCGTTCGGTGCGGGGCTGCGCGGCGGACGCGCCGACCCGCTCGATCTCGACCCGCTCCGCGACATCCTCCTTGAGACGATCGATTTCGACGCCGTGCAGGGCCCGGCCGCGCCCCGCCTGCTGATCGCGGCGACCCGGGCCCGTGACGGCCTGCCGCAGATCTTCCGCAATGCCGGCATCACGCCGGATGCGCTGCTCGCCTCCACCTGTCCCGCGCAACTGCACGCCGCTGTCGACATCGAGGGCGAGGCGTATTGGGACGGCAGTTACCTCACCAATCCGCCGCTGATCCAGATCGCGCATGAGTCCAGCGCCGCCGACCTGCTGGTCGTTCAGGTCACGCCCGCGCGCGACGGCAATGTCCCGATGACCTCGGCCGCGATCGATCGCCGTCTCGACCAGATCGCCGGCAATGCGGTCCTGAACGCCGAGCTCGCGGCGCTCGAATGGGCACGCAGCGACGGCCTGCATCCGCCGCGCGTTCATCGGCTTGCCGCCGAGGACGAGATCGAGGCCCTGGCTCAGCGCGATGCGACCGATCTCGGCAGCAGCTTCATCGAGTTGCTGTACCAGCGCGGACGCGACGCCGCCGAGCGCTGGCTGCGCGAGGCTCCGGTCGGCACCACGCCGGCCATCCAGGGCGATCAGCCGGCGCTGTCGTCTCCGATATCCGCGTCCGAGGATGTGCGCGACGTCGCGCCGGCGTAGCGCGCCCTCTTCCCTGCGTCCTCGGGTTGCTCCATTCTAGTCCTCGGTAAAGGGGGCTTTGCGTGGATGCCATCAACACGACGATCGAGCTGAGCGACACCGAGCGGCGCGACCGGCTGCGCCTGATCCGGTCCGACAATGTCGGCCCGCGCACCTTCCGCTCGCTGCTCGACCATTTCGGCACCGCGCGCGTAGCGCTCGACCGGCTGCCCGATCTGGCACGCCGCGGCGGCGCGGCCGGAGCCGGCCGGATCTGCACGGTCGGCGAAGCCGAGGCCGAACTCGAAGCCTGCAAACGGCAAGGCGTCGAACTGCGGGCGCCGGACGAGGACGGCTATCCGCCCCGCCTCGCCGCCTGCGAGGATGCGCCTCCGCTGCTCGCGGTGCGCGGCGCCCGCGAGACGTTGATGCGCCCGATGATCGCCATCGTCGGCTCGCGCAACGCCTCGGCCGCCGGACTCAAATTCGCGGGCCAGATCGCCCATGAGCTCGGCCAAGCCGGCTTCGTCATCATCTCTGGCCTCGCCCGCGGCATCGATCAGGCCGCCCATCGCGCGAGCCTCGGCAGCGGCACGGTCGCGGTGCTCGCCGGCGGCCATGACCGGATCTATCCGCCGGAGCACGTCGACCTGCTCGGCGCCATCATCAGTGGCAGCGGCGCCGCGATCTCCGAGATGCCGCTCGGACACGAGCCGCGCGCCCGCGACTTTCCCCGCCGCAACCGGCTGATCTCCGGCGCCTCGCTCGGCGTCGTCGTCGTCGAGGCCGCGCATCGCTCGGGCTCGCTGATCACGGCGCGCATGGCCGGCGAACAGGGCCGCGAGGTCTTCGCCGTCCCGGGCTCGCCGCTCGATCCCCGCTGCGCGGGCACCAACGATCTCATCAAGCAGGGCGCCGCGCTCGTCACCGAAGCCGCAGACATCATCCAGGCCGTCGGCCCGATCATGGAGCGGCCGCTGCCCTTTTCGCTGCGCGAGCCGGACGAGGAGTTGTTCGCCCCCGATCCCGAAAGCCACGACCGCGCGCAGATCACAGCCCTGCTCGGCCCGACGCCCGTCTCGATCGACGACCTGATCCGGATCAGCGGTCTGTCACCCGCCGTGCTGCGCATGGTGCTGCTCGAGCTCGAGCTGGCGGGCCGCCTGGAGCGCCACGGCGGCGGGATGGTGTCGCTCACCTAGCACTCAGTCGGCATCCTTGCGTGCGTCGAAGTGCGTGCGTGCCCGCTCGATCTGCTCCTGGTGCTGGATGGCCCAGTGCCCGAGCGCCTGCACGGGCTGCGACAGGCCGCGGCCGAGATCGGTCAATTCATAGTCGACCCGCGGCGGGATGGTCGGAAAAACCGTGCGCGTCACCAGCCCGTCGCGTTCGAGGCCGCGCAGCGTCAGGGTCAGCATGCGCTGGGAAATGCCGCCCACGAGGCGCTTGAGCTCGTTGAAGCGCTTCGGCCCGTCCTGCAGCATCATGATGACGAACACGCTCCATTTGTCGCCGACGCGCGCCAGGATCGAGGCGACGCCCCGGCAATCATTGTGCTCCGGCCCAGCCGGCAGGTCAGGATCAGGGCTGTTCGCAGGTGTCATGGCTGTGCCCGAGTTTCAAAAATGTGCGTTCTTGTGGGGTTACATCACAGTCACTCATAGTGCGCCAGTTACAAACCAATACCAAGGTGACTGACCGATGACCCAACTCCTTCATGTCGACTCCAGCGTGCTCGGCCCCCACTCCGTCAGCCGTCAGGTGTCCGCCGCAATCGTCGCGCGGCTCCGCCAGCTGACGCCGGACCTCGAGGTCACCTATCGGGATGTCGCCGCAGAACCGCTGTTGCATCTGTCTGGCGCGCATGTCGCGACCATGCGCGGAGGAGCGGCAGCGGATCCAGCCATCGAGGCGGACATCACGTCCGGTCAGGCTGTCCTGGACGAATTTCTCCGCGCCGATACCGTCGTGATCGGGGCTCCGATGTACAATTTCTCCATCCCGAGCCAGCTCAAGGCATGGATCGACCGCATCGCGGTCGCGGGCAAGACCTTCAAATATGGCCCGAACGGCCCGGAAGGGCTCGCCGGCGACAAGCGCGTGATCATCGCGATCTCGCGCGGCGGCCGTTATGGCGCGGATACGCCGATGGCCGCCTTCGAACATCTGGAGACCTATTTGCGCGGGGTCTTCAGCTTCATCGGCGTCAAGGATCTCACATTCATCGCGGCCGATGGCGTCCAGATCGGGCCGGAGCAGCGCGAGCAGGCGCTCGCGACGGCGCTTCAGACGGCCGGCGATCTCGCTGCCTGATCGAGACGGTGGCTGCCGCCGGCAGCCACCGTCTTTCACCGTGACGAGGCCTCGCCACATGCTGCTCTCTGGCGCCTACCCCCGATAGATCGGCGCACCGGCCGGTGAGCTCGTGGCGCCGCCATCGACGAACAGCTCCTGCCCCTGGATGTGCGCGGCATCGTCCGACGCCAGGAACAGCACGGTGCTGGCGATATTCTCCGGCTCGCCGATATGGCCGAGCGGCGTGGTCGCCGCGATCCTTGCCTCGAACGTCTTCTCAGCCTCGGGCGTCGCGACCGCGGCGCCCCAAATCGGCGTCCGGATCGCGCCCGGCGCAACCACGTTGACGCGGATGCCGCGCGGCGACAGCTCCGACGCCAGCACCCGGGCCATCGCGCGCACCCCAGCCTTGCTCGCGGCGTAGGCCGAATAGCCGGGATTGCCCAGCACCGAGATCACGGAGCCATTGAGGATGATCGAGGCGCCGTCCTTGAGATGAGGCAGCGCCGCCTGAACGGTGAAGAACACGCCCGTCAGATTGGTGCGGATCACCTGCTCGAACACCTCGGGCCTGGTTGCTCCGGCCGGGGTCGCGCCGGGGATGCCGGCATTGGCGAACAGGATGTCGAGCTTGCCGAAGCGCTCTGCGGCGCGGGCGGCCGCGGCCTCGGTCGCGGCGATGTCGGTGGCATCGGCCACCAGCGCCAGCGCGTTCGGCCCGAGCTCGCGCGCCGCAGCCTCCAGCCGCCCGGCATCTCGCCCCGTGATCGCGATCCTGGCGCCTTCGGCGACGAAGCGCCGGGCGGTCGCAAGCCCGATGCCGCTACTGCCGCCGGTAATCAGTGCCGTCTTGTTTGCAAGCCTCACGCCCGCCTCCAAATGGTTGCATAATTAAACCGATAGACGACATAGGCCGATCGGTTTTATAATGCAACCACACAAGCGCGTGAGCAGACGCCGGTGCGGCCAGGCTACCAGCCGTCCCGCGGGTGACAGGACAAGGATGACGTGATGGTCAAGCGCACCAGTCTGGAAGGCGACGCCTGCCCGATCGCGCGGTCGCTGGATGCGATCGGCGACTGGTGGTCGCTGCTGATCATCCGCGATGCCTTTCTCGGCGTGCGCCGCTTCAGCGCATTTCAGCGCAGCCTCGGCATGGCGAAGAACATCCTTACGGTGCGACTGCGGGCGCTGGTCGATCGTGGCATCCTGACCACCGAGCCGGCCGCGGATGGCAGCTCCTATCGCGACTACGTGCTGACGCCGAAAGGCCGCGGCCTGTTTCCGATCCTGGTCGCACTGCGACAGTGGAGCGAGGAATTCGACGAGCACCCGGACGAGATCGCCACCGCGCTCGTCGACCGCGCGAACCGCAGGCCGGTTTGCAAGCTGCTGCTGACTGCGGAGGACGGCCGGACGCTGGCGCCGGAGGAAACCGCTCTCGCCCCGCGCTGAGCGCGGCTGGCCGTCAGCAGAGCCTGTGGCGGCTGCGCAGCCTGAGATGCTCCTCGGCCTCCAGGTTCGCCATGCGCAGCAGGTAGTCGAGCATGTCAAGGTGATGGCGCTGCGCCAGATGCGACAGGCTGGCCGTCACCTCGGCGATCAGCGCCGCCGCGGCGTCGGGGTCCTCCACCGTCACCTCGACGTCCGGGTCGCTTTTGTCCACTGCCTTGGCCAACAACCGTCACCCAGCATAAGGAATTTGACGAAAAACAACCTCAAAAGAGCACGATTCTCATCGTGCTCCGTACAACCTGATAGGTACTTCGCCGGTCGAACGCAATCGCCTTTCAACATCCCTCGATTTGACAGGAACCCCCTCACCACCCATGTTCGGGTCAACGCAGCCGGCGCGAATCCCGCGAAGCCAGCTTCAATCCTTCCACTAAGCCATTGGAAATACATGAATATCGTCATCGTGGAGTCGCCTGCCAAGGCCAAGACGATCAATAAGTATCTGGGCTCCTCCTACGAGGTTCTGGCCTCTTTCGGTCATGTCCGCGACCTTCCGGCCAAGAACGGTTCCGTCGATCCGGACGAGAATTTCCGCATGATCTGGGAGATCGATCCCAAGGCGGCCGGCCGACTCAACGATATCGCCAAATCGCTGAAGGGCGCTGACCGGCTGATTCTCGCCACCGACCCTGATCGCGAGGGCGAAGCGATTTCCTGGCATGTGCTGGAGGTGTTGAAGGAGAAGCGTGCGCTCAAGGATCAGAAGATCGAGCGCGTCGTCTTCAACGCCATCACCAAGCAGGCCGTCTCGGAGGCGATGAAGCATCCGCGCCAGATCGACGGCGCGCTGGTCGACGCCTACATGGCGCGCCGCGCACTCGATTACCTCGTGGGCTTCACTCTCTCTCCCGTGCTGTGGCGCAAGCTGCCGGGCGCCCGCTCGGCCGGGCGCGTGCAGTCGGTCGCGCTGCGCCTCGTCTGCGATCGCGAGCTCGAGATCGAGAAGTTCGTCCCGCGCGAATACTGGTCGCTGATCGCGACCTTGGCGACGCCGCGCGGTGACACCTTCGAGGCGCGCCTCGTCGGCGCCGACGGCAAGAAGATCCAGCGGCTCGACATCGGCACCGGCGCCGAAGCCGAGGATTTCAAGACCGCGCTCAACGCGGCGAGCTACACGGTCGCGACCGTCGACGCCAAGCCCGCGCGGCGCAACCCGCAGGCCCCCTTCACCACCTCGACGCTGCAGCAGGAGGCGAGCCGCAAGCTCGGCTTCGCGCCGGCGCACACGATGCGCATCGCGCAGCGTCTCTATGAAGGCATCGACATCGGCGGCGAGACCACCGGTCTCATCACCTATATGCGAACCGACGGCGTGCAGATCGACGGTTCGGCGATCACCCAGGCCCGCAAGGTGATCGGCGAGATCTACGGCAACAAATATGTGCCGGACAGCCCGCGCCAGTACCAGGCCAAGGCCAAGAACGCCCAGGAAGCGCATGAAGCGATCCGCCCGACCGACCTGTCGCGCAAGCCGGCCGATCTACGCAAGCGGCTCGATGACGACCAGGCCAAGCTCTATGAGCTGATCTGGACCCGTACGATCGCGAGCCAGATGGAATCCGCCGAGCTGGAGCGCACCACCGTCGACATTATCGCCAAGGCGGGCGCCCGCACCCTGGAGCTGCGCGCGACGGGCCAGGTCATCAAGTTCGACGGCTTCCTCGCCCTCTATCAGGAAGGCCGCGACGACGAGGAGGACGAGGACGGCCGCCGCCTGCCGCAGATGAGCCCAGGCGAGCCGCTGAAGCGGCAGAATCTCGCGGTCACCCAGCATTTCACCGAGCCGCCGCCGCGCTTCTCCGAAGCCTCGCTGGTCAAGCGCATGGAAGAGCTCGGCATCGGCCGACCCTCGACCTATGCCTCGATCCTGCAGGTGCTGAAGGACCGCGGCTATGTGAAGCTCGAGAAGAAGCGGCTGCACGGCGAGGACAAGGGCCGCGTCGTCGTCGCGTTCCTGGAGAACTTCTTCCGCCGCTACGTCGAGTATGATTTCACGGCGGATCTCGAGGAGCAGCTCGACCGCATCTCCAACAACGAGATCGCCTGGCAGCAGGTCCTGAAGGATTTCTGGACCGGCTTCATCGGCGCCGTCGACGACATCAAGGACCTGCGCGTGGCGCAGGTGCTCGACGCGCTCGACGAGATGCTCGGGCCCCACATCTATCCGCCGCGCGACGATGGTGGCGATGTCCGGCAGTGCCCGACCTGCGGCACCGGACGGCTCAACCTCAAGGCCGGCAAGTTCGGCGCCTTCGTCGGCTGCTCGAACTATCCGGAATGCCGCTACACCCGCCCGCTCGCCGCCGACAGCGAGGCGACGGCCGATCGCGTGCTCGGCCAGGATCCGGACACCGGCCTAGACGTCGTCGTCAAGGCCGGCCGCTTCGGCCCCTACATCCAGCTCGGCGAGCAGAAGGATTACGCCGAGGGCGAGAAGCCGAAGCGCGCGGGCATCCCGAAAGTGACGTCGCCCGCAAGCCTCGAGCTCGACTATGCGCTGAAGCTGCTGTCGCTGCCACGTGAGGTGGGCATCCATCCGGAGACGGGCCTGCCGATCATCGCCAATCTCGGCCGCTTCGGGCCGTTCGTGAAGCACGACAAGACCTATGCGAGCCTGGAGGCGGGCGACGAGGTGTTCGACATCGGCCTCAACCGCGCGGTCACGCTGATTGCCGAGAAGATCGCCAAGGGCCCGAGCAAGCGCTTCGGCGCCGATCCCGGCAAGGCGCTCGGCGACCATCCGTCGCTCGGCCCCGTCGCCGTCAAGGCCGGCCGCTACGGCGCCTATGTCACCGCAGGCGGCGTCAACGCCACCATTCCCGGCGACAAGGAGAAGGACACGATCACGCTGGCGGAGGCGATTGCGTTGCTCGACGAGCGCGCCGCCAAGGGCGGCGGCAAGAAGGCCAAGGGCAAGGCTGCGAAGCCGGCCAAGGCTGCCAGCAAGGCCAAGCCGAAGACCGGCGGTGACGACGACACGCCGAAGCCGGCGAAAAAGGCCGTGGCGAAGAAGGCGGCCGCCAAACCGAAATCAGACTCCACCAGCAAGGCGCGTGCGCCGGTCGCCAAGGCCGCCAAGACCTCGGCCAAGCCTGCGACCAAGGCGACGCCCAAGAAAAGCGCCGGTAAGGCCCGCGGATGAGAAAATGACCCAAAAGCGCGACATCGGCTTCCCTTCGCGGGAGGCCATCGTCGCCTTCATCCGCGCCAATCCGGGCAAGGTTGGCACCAAGGACATCGCCCGCGCATTCGGCCTGAAGAACGCCGATCGCGTCGCGCTCAAGCAGTTGCTGCGCGAGCTCGTCGCCGACGGCACGGTGAAGAAGAGCGGCCGCAAGAAGGTCGTCGAGACCGCGACACTGCCGGCCACGCTGGTCGCCGACATCACCGGGCGCGACAGCGACGGCGAATTGATCGCCAAGCCGGCCGAATGGGACGAGGCCGAACAGTCCGAGCCGCCGCGCATCCGCATCCACACGCCGCGTCATGCCGGGCCGGGCTCGGCCGCCGGCGTCGGTGACCGCGCGCTGCTGCGGGTCGAGCCGATCAAGGATGCCGAAGGCGTGGCCTATCGCGGCCGCGTACTCAAGGTGCTCGATCAGGCGCGGCCGCGCGTGCTCGGCATTTTCCGCAGCAATCCCGGCGGCGGCGGCCGCCTCATTCCGGTCGACAAGAAGCAGGCCGGCCGCGAGCTCTCCATCGCGCCCGCCGACACCAAGGACGCCAAGGACGGCGATCTCATCAGCGTCGACCTTCTGCGTGGCCGTGGCTATGGCCTGCCCGCAGGACGCGTGAAGGAGCGCTACGGCTCGGTCGCCACCGAGAAGGCGATCAGCCTGATCGCGATCCATGCCCACGAGATCCCGATGGACTTCTCGGCCGCGGCGGTGGCCGAAGCCGAAGCCGCGCAGCCCGCGACCTTGAAGGGCCGGGAGGACTGGCGCGAGCTGCCGCTGGTCACGATCGATCCGCCGGATGCCAAGGACCACGACGACGCCGTTCATGCCGCGCCCGACCCCGATCCGAACAATGTCGGCGGCTTCATTGTCCACGTCGCCATCGCCGACGTCGCCTACTACGTGCGGCCGGGCTCGGCGCTCGATCGCGACGCGCTGATCCGCGGCAACTCGGTCTACTTCCCCGACCGCGTGGTGCCCATGCTGCCGGAGCGCATCTCCAACAATCTGTGCTCGCTGGTGCCGGGCGAGGCGCGCGGCGCGCTCGCCGTGCGCATGGTGCTCGGCGCCGACGGCCGCAAGCGGTCGCACTCGTTCCACCGCGTGCTGATGCGCTCGGCCGCAAAACTGTCCTATGCGCAGGCGCAGGCCGCGATCGATGGCAAGCCGGACGACGTCACCGGTCCCCTGCTCGAGCCGATCCTCACGCCGCTTTATGCGGCCTATGAGGTCGCCAAGCGCGGCCGCGACGCGCGCGATCCGCTCGACCTCGACATCCCCGAGCGCAAGATCCTGCTCAAGACCGACGGCACCGTCGATCGCGTCGTCGTGCCGGAGCGCCTCGACGCCCACAGGCTGATCGAGGAGTTCATGATCTCGGCCAACGTCGCCGCGGCCGAACTGCTGGAGAAGAAGGCGCTGCCCCTGATCTACCGCGTGCATGACGAGCCGACGGTGGAGAAGATCCATGCGCTGCAGGAGTTCCTGAAGACCCTCGACGTGCCCTTCGCCAAGAGCGGCGCGCTCAGGCCCTCGCTGTTCAACCGCGTGCTGACCCTGGTCGCCGGCCAGGACTACGAGCATCTCGTCAACGAGGTCGTGCTGCGCTCGCAGGCGCAGGCGGAATATTCGACGGACAATTACGGACATTTCGGCCTGAACCTGCGCCGCTATGCGCATTTCACCTCGCCGATCCGCCGCTATGCCGACCTCGTCGTGCACCGCGGCCTGCTGCGCGCGCTGGGCCTCGGCGACGGCGCCCTGCCCGACAGCGAGACGCCGGATCATCTCGCCGAGGTCGCGGCGCAGATCTCGGTCACCGAGCGGCGCGCGATGAAGGCCGAGCGCGAGACCGCCGACCGGCTGATCGCCCATCACTTGGCCGACCGCATCGGCGCTACCTTCCAGGGCCGCATCTCCGGCGTCACCCGCGCGGGCCTGTTCATCAAGCTCGACGAGACCGGCGCCGACGGCCTGGTTCCGATCAGGACCCTCGGCACGGAATATTTCGACTATGACGAGACGCGGCACGCGTTGATCGGCCAGCGCAGCGGTGCCATGCACCGGCTGGGTGACGTCGTCGACGTGCGTCTGGTAGAAGCTCAGCCGGTGGCCGGCGCGCTGCGCTTCGAGCTCCTGACCCAGGCGGATGTCCTCGTTTCGCGGCATGGCCGCCGCGACCGGTCGAAGAGCAAGACGACCGTCAAGGCGAAGAGCAAGGCGACCAAGCGGGCCAAATCCGAGGCTCGTCCGAAGCACGAAGAAAAAAGCCGCAAGAAAAGCCAAAAGGCAGGGGCAAAACGCAAGCCCGGCACATCGAAGAAAGGCAGATCATGGACGCCATGAGTTCAACGCCCCACGCAATGCCGCAAACCTGGACACGTGACACCGGCCTCGCCGAGAAGCGCGACGTCTGGACCGCGATGAAGCGCGGCCTGCGCTGCCGCTGCCCGCGCTGCGGTGAGGGCAAGCTGTTCCGCGCCTTCCTGAAAGTCGCCGACAACTGCGACCGCTGCGGCCAGGATTTTTCCGGCCATCGCGCCGACGATCTTCCCGCCTATCTCGTGATCGTCATCGTCGGCCACATCATCGTGCCGCTGGTGCTCTCGATCGAGACCAACTACGCGCCGCCGGTGGCGCTGCAACTCGCGATCTATCTGCCGGTGACCTTGGTCGCCGCGCTCGCCTTGATTCAGCCGGTCAAGGGCGCCGTCGTCGGGCTGCAATGGGCGTTCCGCATGCACGGCTTCGACGACAATCCGGTGGAGGGCATTCCACCGGTGTGAGCATTCGACCGATCGACGAGCAAGGAAAAAAGCGGGGAGGACATGAGCGAGACGGCACAGGCGACCGGCGCGCCGGCGGGCAAGCCCGCCGAGAAGGAAGCGGACCACCATCCCTACACCAAGCCAAGGGATGCGGCGACGCTGATCCTGGTCGATCGCAGCAGCACTGTGCCGAAGGTGCTGGTCGGCAAACGCCACGACAAGGTCGTGTTCATGCCGGGCAAGTTCGTCTTCCCCGGCGGCCGCGTCGACAAGACCGATCACCGCATCCCGGTCGCAGCGCCCATGCCGGCCGAGCTCGAAGCCAATCTGTTCAAGGGCAAGCCACAGACGACGGCGTCGCGCGCGAAGTCGCTGGCCGTCGCCGCGATCCGCGAGGCCTGCGAGGAAACCGGTCTCTGCCTGGGACGCAGGGTCGACGGCCCCGCACCGAAGCTTGAAGGTCCTTGGGCGCCATTCGCGCAGGCCGGCCTCCTGCCCGATCCCTCCGGCCTGTTCCTGATCGCCCGCGCCATCACCCCGCCCGGCCGCATCAAACGCTTCGACACCCGCTTCTTCACCGCGGATGCCTCCGCCATCACCCACCGCGTCGACGGCGTGATCCACGCCGATGCCGAGCTGGTCGAGCTGGTCTGGGTCGAGCTCGGCTCCAAGCCGCTCGCCGATCTGCACCCGATGACCAGGAACGTTCTCCACGAGTTCGACCGCCGCCTCGCCACCGGCCCGCTCCGCCACGACGCGCCGGTGCCGTTCTTCCATTTCTATGGCGGCAAGATGCAGAAGGACGTGCTGGGCGGTTGAGGCAATCCTCGGGATAGCGCCGCTACGATGCTCGGTCGTGAATGATCGCGGTCACCTCGATCTCGACGCGCGCCGTCGCAGGCGTGAGGCCTGCGACCTTCACGAGCGTGCTTGCAGGCCGAATCGTCCCGAAGGCTTCGCTATGCGCAAGGGCCACCGCATCGGTATCCGCCATGTCGGTCAAGTACACGACCGTACGCACCACGTGACGGAGCTCCGCTCCCGCCTTCTGCAGCGCTTCGGCGATAAGGCCGATTACGCTTTGCGCCTGCGCGTAGACGTCGCGATCCAAATCAGGACCGCGCGCAGTCGTTCCGGAGACGAAGATTTGCTCGCCAACGCGGACCGCGCGCGCATAGCCATAGACGTCCTCGAACGGATAGCCTGAGGAGATGTTCAGCCGGTCTGACACGCCGATGGCTCCCTTGTGAATGAGTGCGAAAGGCACTGTTGCCGTTCGTCCCTGCCAGAGGAGCAGGATACTCGGTGGATGCTGGTCGCGGCGAGTGGGCGGTCCACCCCCACAACAAAGTGTCGTCCCAGCGAACGCCGGGACCCATACCGCGGAATCTTTCGATCGGCCCGGATGGTCGAGACTGTGCCTCACATTCCCTTCACGGAGTATGGATCCCGGCGTTCGCCGGGATGACACCGTTGTTTGGATCGCTTGCTCGGCACGTCATTGGAATGAGCGTGCTACGTCCGCCACCAAAAACGAAATCGTGTTCTGCCGCCGATTGCTGACACGCATGGGCCGAGTTCCTATCTGCCCAAGACAGCAACCATCCGCGGACGACCCTTCATGGCCCCACGTCAACTCAAGCTCGGCGCTTTCATGCGCCCGGTCTCCATCCACACCGGCGCGTGGCGCTATCCCGGCGCCTGGCCGGACGCCAATTTCAACTTCGCGCATCTGAAGCAGCTGATCCGGAAATTGGAGGCCGGCAAGTTCGACGCCTTCTTCATGGCCGATCACCTGGCCGTGCTGAACATGCCGATCAATGCGCTGAAGCGCAGCCACACCGTGACCTCATTCGAGCCGTTCACGCTGCTCTCGGCGCTGTCGGCGGTCACCGAGCATATCGGGCTGATCGCGACGGGATCGACCACCTTCGACGAGCCCTATCACGTCGCCCGCCGCTTCGCTTCGCTCGACCACATCTCCGGCGGCCGTGCCGGCTGGAACATTGTCACCACGTCGAATCCGGATGCCGCGCTGAATTTCGGCCTCGACGATCACATGGAGCACGCCGAGCGCTACAAGCGGGCCCGCGAGTTCTACGACGTCGTCACCGGCCTGTGGGATTCGTTTGCCGACGATGCCTTCGTGCGCGACGTCGAGAGCGGGCTGTTCTTCGATCCCGACAAGATGCACGTGCTCGATCACAAGGGCAAATATCTGAAAGTCCGCGGCCCGCTGAACATCGCCCGTCCCGTGCAGGGCTGGCCCGTCATCGTGCAGGCGGGCGCCTCGGAGGACGGCAAGCAGCTCGCGGCCGAGACGGCGGAGGCCGTGTTCACCGGCGGCGGCAGCCTCGCCGACGGACAAAAGCTCTATGCCGACATCAAGGGCCGCATGGAAAAGGTCGGCCGCGATCCGGAGCATCTGAAGATCCTGCCCGGCGCCTTCGTCGTGGTCGGCGACAGTGTCGACGAGGCCAGGGAGAAGCGCGCTCTGCTCGACAGCAAGGTGCATTACGACAGCGCCATCGCCTCGCTCTCGGTCATCCTCGGCACCGACGCCTCCGGCTTCGATCCCGACGGCCCGCTGCCTGATATCCCCGAGACCAACGCCTCCAAGAGCGGCCGCCAGCGCCTGGTCGATGTCGCCGCGCGCGACAAGCTCACGGTGCGGCAACTGGCGCTGCGGGTCGGCGGCTATGGCGGTCTGTCCTTCGTCGGCACCGCGAGGACGATCGCCGACCAGATGCAGGAGTGGCTGGAAAGCCGTGGGTCGGACGGTTTCAACATCATGTTCCCATTCCTGCCGGCCGGGCTCGACGACTTCGTCGACAAGGTGATTCCCGAGCTGCAGCGCCGCGGGATCTTCCGGACGGCGTATGAGGGGCCGACCTTGCGGGACAATCTCGGCCTGCCCCGACCGAAAAACCGCTTCTTCGCGGCCTAGGGCCCCCAGAATCTGGCCCTCAAACCTTGACTTTGGGGACTGGCTGGGTAGGTTGCCCGCCAACGGCGCCCCCTCTTTGGCCGGTGCCCACCCCCGATCCCGATTCCAGAGGTTCAAGACATGGCCAAAGCGGTCACCATCAAGGTCAAGCTCGTGTCGACGGCCGACACCGGCTTCTATTACGTTGCGAAGAAGAACTCGCGCACCATGACCGACAAGATGGTCAAGAAGAAGTATGACCCGGTTGCGCGCAAGCACGTCGAATTCCGCGAAGCCAAGATCAAGTAAGATCGCGGTCTGCTGCGACTTCAACGGGGCCGTTTCGGCCCCGTTTTTTATTGCGCGCGATGCAGCCACTGGATGCGGCCGGAGCCGTCCCGCATCGGATCGGTCCACTCGCCGCGGTCGAATCTCCGTTCCCGACTTAAGGAGCCATCAACCAAACCTGTGCGATTTTGGGGTAGCGACGCACCCGCGAGTCTCGCAGCGTCTCCCTCCTTATCTTACCGGCAGACCAGCGATGACCGATCTTCAGACTTTGCAATCCCGTCTCGATTTTATCGGCATCGACAATGCGACCAGAGAGGCGCTGCGGGAGCTGCGGCCGCTGATCGGCAAGGTGCTGCCTGGGCTGCTGGAGCAGTTCTACGCCCATGTCGGCAAGTACCCGCATCTCGCCAAGATGTTCTCCACCCCGGCCGCCATGCGGCACGCCAAGCAGGCCCAGCACGATCATTGGATGTCGCTGGCGACCGCGAAGTTCGACGATGCCTATGTGAAGTCGGTGACCCGGATCGGGATGGCCCACAACCGGATGGGGCTGGAGCCGCGCTGGTACATCGCCGGCTATTCGCTGATCGTCACCGGGCTGCAGAAGGCGATCGAGACGGAGATCGCGGACGGCTGGTTCGGGGGCCAGTCGGCGCGCGAGAAGAAGGCCGCACTGCAGGCTGCGATCACCAAGGCGGCGATGATCGACATGGATCTCGCCATCTCGGTCTATCTCGATGCGGCCAAGACGGAGCAGCACGTCGCGATGCAGCGCATGGCCGACGAGTTCGAAGCCACCGTCGGCCAGATCATCAACAAGGTTCATGCCGACGCGCGCACGCTCGAGGTCTCGGCCAACACGCTGACCAAGACCGCCGAGCAGACCCAGCAGCTGTCGTCCAGCGCCGCTTCCGCCTCGGGCCAGGTCTCGACCAACGTGCAATCGGTCGCCTCGGCCGCGGAGGAAATGACCTCCTCGGTCCATGAGATCGGCCGCCAGGTCAGGGAATCGACCACCATCGCCAAGGAGGCCGTGCGCCAGATCGAGCAGACGGACGTCGGCATCAGCGAGCTGTCGCGCACCGCCGAGCGTATCGGCGACGTGCTCAAGCTGATCACCTCGATCGCCGCCCAGACCAACCTGCTGGCGCTGAACGCCACCATCGAGGCGGCGCGCGCCGGCGACGCCGGCCGCGGCTTCGCGGTGGTTGCCTCCGAGGTCAAGGCGCTGGCGTCGCAGACCGCCAAGGCCACCGAGGAGATCGGTCAGCAGATCGAAGGCATCCAGAACGCGACGCAGTCCTCGGTCGCCTCGATCAAGCAGATCGGCGGCACCATCCAGCAGATCTCGGAGATCGCCGCCGGCATCGCCGCCGCCGTCGAGCAGCAGGGCGCGGCGACGGGGCAGATCTCGCGCAACGTCCAGGAGGTCGCCGGCGGCACCGCGCGCGTCGCCGGCAACATCGGTGACGTCAGCAAGGGGGCCAGCGCCACCGGCACCGCCTCGTCCCAGGTGCTGTCCTCCGCGCACTCGCTGTCGCGGGAGAGCGATCACCTCAAGGACGAGCTGGACAAGTTCCTGCGCAAGGTGCGCGCGGCGTAGCCGTGTTCAGCTGAACCGTCGAGCGCATCAGCGCGAGCGTCATAGCCACTCTTCCGCGCCGTAAGATCGGCGGATCACGCTGGGCTGATCCGCCGGACGCACCAGGCGTGCTACATCCCGTGGCTCTGGAACACCGCCGCGCAGCGCTTGCTCAGCTTGGCCCGGTTCTGCGTCAGACAATTCTGGACCCCGAAGTCGTCGCCGAGCTGAGTGCGGCAGAAGCGCTTGGCGTCGGGTGCGCACGCCTTCTGCTCCTGCGGCGTGCCCATATGGGCCAGCGCGAATGACGGCAGAACGGACAGCGACACGGCAACCGCAAACATCAGCTTCTTCATCGGGGCTCCTCCTTGGGGCCCAGACAAACGCCTGCGGCGGCGGGCGGTTCCGACGACGTTCGATGCAGAACGGCCGCGCATCGCCCTGCGCTGGTCCGCTCCTCAGACCGCAACCGGACACGCGTGCGACAGCGCGGCGCGGGCGAGCAGCCGCGTCGAGTCCAACGTCGGCAAGGACGAGTTGGTGTCATCGATGATGAGCGGAATTTCGGTGCAGCCGAGCACGACCGCGTCGCAGCCCCGCGCCTTCAGCCGCACGATGATCGCCTGAAACGCGGCGATGGATGATGGCTCGAAGCGGCCGCAGACGAGCTCGTCCATGATGATGCGGTTCGCCGTGATACGGTCGGCCTCGTCCGGGCGCTCGAAGGCGAGGCCGTTCGCGGCCAGGCTGTCGGGATAGACATTGCTGTCGACGAGCCATTTCGTGCCGGTGATGCCGACACGCCGATAGCCTCTCCTCGCCGCCTCCTTGGCGACCTCATCGGCGATGTGCAGCCACGGCAGCGGCGAGCGCGGCAGCACGAGCGGCAACGCCTGGTGGATGGTGTTGTCCGGGCAGATCAGGAAATCCGCGCCGGCCGCCGCGAGCTTGCGGGCCGAGGCCAGCATCAGCTCGGCCACGCCTGCGAGATCGCCGCGATCGAGACATGTCACGTAGTCGGCGAGCGACGGCGTGTGCATCGACACCTCGGGATGCGCATGCGGCCCGAGGACGCCGGCTCCCTCCTTGCAGATGGTGCGATAGCAAAGCGCGGCGCCCTCGGCGGAGCAGCCGACGATCCCGATATGTTGCGTCATCTGACATGGCCTCCTCTCGCGATTCTCCGCGGATGATGGTCGAGAGACGCTCGATCTCTCCTCCCTCATTGCGAACGCAGCAATCCAGGCTCGTCCCGCAGACGGACTCTGGATTGCGTCGCTGCGCGCGCAAGGACGTTGTGGCAACGGCTCGCTGAGCAGGCAAGCCCGCGCTTTGGAACAAGCCATGGCATCGCGAGGGCGGATCACGCGGATCCGCCCTGCCGACGACCACCGTAACGTCGAGCGCCGGCTCGCGCGCAGCTACATCACGCCGCGGGACATCATCAGATGCGCCGTGCTCCGCTTGAACCGTTCGAGAGCGCGGTGCGCGGCGATGTGGTCGATGTCGCCTCGAGTCAGGCCGATATCAATCAGTTGCGCCTCGCTCAGGTCACGCAGATCGACTCTCATCCGCCTGAGCCGGCGGCCCTCCTGAAACACCAGCCAATAGCGCGCCAGCCGGCCGAGCAATCCCGGCGCTGCTGCGCCCGGCGGCCCGGCGGCGTCCTTTTCCGACACCGCATCACGCAGCACCGTGATGGACGCGGACGGTCGCGGCGCGGCTTGCACGCCACGCACAGCGTTCGTCGCTGCGGCCATGGGACGATCGAGACCGGGAGCGGCGCCATCGCGCGCGATCTCGGCAGTGAGGTTGGTCTGGGGCGGCATCGGATGCTCCTGCTGTTGTGCCGGCAGGGAGCGTGGCCAAACAAAAGGCCCCGTCCGATGCCGGCGGGGCCTGGTGGAATGATCGTGTCGTCGAAAACCTAGCGCACGACTCCTCCCACGGCCCGGCTGCAGCGGGTCGTATGTTTGCGGTTGGAGCGGCGCACGACATTGATCATGGTTTGTAGCTACCACGATGATTGCGCCGGATCAAGGCATGTAGTTCCTGCGCTCGCAGATGAGCACCTATGCGAGGCTTGTGTTCTGCCGAACTCCGCGCACACGACGTCTCCGGCAGAAAGTGTCCAGAAGGAAGCGCGATCTCACCTCCGTCACTGCGAGCGCAGCGAAGCAATCCAGCGTCGTGTGCGGGACCCTGGATTGCTTCGCTGACGCTCGCAATGACGTCGCGGCGACCATCTCGCGCTGTTGGTCGACCGTCCCTGCATCGCCACGGCCTGCGACCGACTACATTCCCCTCCGCGAGACGCCGCCCAGATATCGTGGGTCGTCCCTCAGGCTCTCGAGCATCCGCAGCGCGGCGATGTGCTCGATCTCGGCACGCGTGATGCCGATATCCGTGAGTTCGCGTTCGCTCAGCTCATACAGGCTGTCTCGCACATTCTTGCGGCGCTGCCGTTCTTGAAGGGCGCGCCAGCACCAGCCGATCAGGCGGATGACCAGCCAAGTCGGCGTGGCCGGCGGACCGGCCGCGTCCTTTTCCGACAACACCTCTCGCAAGGCTGCGATCGACGCTTCGGACTGCGTCGATGGCTGCACGCTGCTGATCGCGCCAGTGACTGATGCGATCGAGAGATCGACGTTGAGCCCTGACACGTGCGCAGCGTCGATCGTCGCGTTGGTCTGATGGGGTGGCATCCTGTGCTCCTGCTGTTATGCCGGCAGGGAGCGTGGCCAAACAAAAGGCCCCGTCCGATGCCGGCGGGGCCTGGTGAGAACATCGCGTCGTCGATCTCCTAGCGCGCGACTCCTTCCATGGCCCGGCCGAAGCCGGTCATGTGATCGAAGTTGACGATGCGGATCGATGTGCTCATGGGACCTGGATACCACCAATATCGGATAAAATCAAGAGCTGTTCCGTATGATGGCACATCTCTGAGGCGAGTATTTCGAACCGATGAGTTTGCGACGTGTCGTAGGGCGGATTAGCGCAGCGTAATCCGCCATTACACGGGCGGACAAGCGGCGGATTACGCTGCGCTAATCCGCCCTACGCAGTTTATCCGCCCAGCCGACGTTCGGGGCATCCCCTTGCAACCCACCCCGCAGCATCGCCCCAACCGATGACGACGTCGTGGTGATTACAGCAGAGGAGGTAACTGGCGTCCTTGTCGGAGACGTAAAATTCCATTGGCGGGCACTCCTCCAGGACACGTAGCAGATCCGCCCCGTTACGGAATGTCCAACACGCGCTCGCCCCCGCCACAATCATCACACATTCGCGCCTGCCGACATACGTCGGGATCAGTTGCCATCCGTCCGTCCTGTGCAGGCCCTGGGGCGCCTCGGAATTGTCCCAGGGCACGTGACCAAGAACATTCACACCGAGACGATCGCGTAGCAGCATCGCCATCGCACGCCGCTGCTCATCATCGAGCAAAGCAGCGACGACCTGTGTTTCGTTGATTGCCCGGGAGATATGGTCAAGCATCGTGATGCTGTTCCAACTGGCCCGATATCGCCTCGCAGGTGTTCCAGCGGATCACGCCGCGCAGATCCACCCTACGGCACTGCCCGAGTGGCTATGAAACGATCCTCGATGAAGCCAGCCAACCAGGCGGCAACACCTCCCAACAGTCCCATCACAAAGGGGTTGGCTTCGACGCCGAAGACGTGAAGGATCGGGAGTCCGCACACCATCAACCCACCAGTCAGAGCGCCAATACGAAGCGGCCTCATCTGTTTCCCCTGAGATCGCGGATGACCTTGGTAACGCATGTTAGCACGAGATAACTGAAGCTCGTAAGCCTATCAACGCCAGCGTGAAAATCATTGGTCATCCTGGAGCTTCGCGCGATCGGAAGTCGATCCTGTCCTCGGCAGTCTCCGGGACTGTCCTGCTCCGAAATACGAACTTCTCAAATAATCTCAACGTGATCGCCGTGGCCGCTCTCCGACCCGCATTTCTCACTTTCTTTTTTTCAGAATACATGCTACACGTCGCCCATCCCACCTCGCCACGAGGGGCGCATCGCGATCGTCACGAGCGTGAGGTGGGCTGCGGTGGGCGTGTCGGGTTGCAGCGTGGCTTGTCCGCGCCGACGAACGATCCGGTTTGCACGGTCAAGCCGTGTGGTCCTGGCCTCCCGATGCTGAGGCCAAGCGGGCGCTGCGACGAAGCGCGCTCGCGACGGGGGCAAGAACGCCGGTCCCCGGGGAGAGCACGGAGTAGGCCGTAAAGCCATCGCGCAGGGAGGGCCGGATGTCCGGCTCGTACCTGTGGTTCTGCCGCGTGCTTTTTGTTGCACGCGGACCATGGGTGCGACCAGCACCCGGCCTTCCCTGCGCCCTCTGTTCTTGAAGAGGGTTTTGACTGGCAAAGCTCGGGCGCGGGATGCGCGGCGAGGACGACATGTCATGTACGGAAGCCTGCCGGCCTACCCCGCCGTTACTTTGGCGCAGCGACGTCGAACGCACGCCCGATGACCTGCGCGCTTGGCCGTCCTTCGAGACGCACGCCTGCGGCGCGCTCCTCAGGACGAGGTCCGTGGTCTTGGTGCGATCTTGGAGAGGTCTTGGATACGTCTTGGATAGGTCTTGGCGAAGCTCTCAACCCTCATGCTGAGGAGCGCCGCTTGCGGCGCGTCTCGAAGCACGAGGCCCGGAGCGGCTCGATGGCAGATGGAGGCCGTTGGACAGATGCGCCGCAGCTTCAGCCGAGGACAGAAAGATCGGAGCCACCCTGCCCCTCAGCGGCCGCGGCCGGCGGCTTGCGGCAGGAACGGCGCCGGTTGATGCACGGGGGCGATCGCCACCGCGCGGTTGCGGCCCTCGTTCTTGGCGCGGTAGAGCGCATTGTCGGCGCGCTTCATGACGTCGGCGATCGGCTCGCCCTTCTGCTCCAGGGTCGACAGCCCGATCGAGGTCGTGACCTCGATGCGCTTCTCGCCCTTGTGCACCGAGAACGGCTCGTTGGCGACCGAGCGCCGCAGCCGCTCGGCGACCATGCCGGCGACGTGCAGATCGGTCTCGGGC
Source organism: Bradyrhizobium sp. SZCCHNRI3043 (assembly GCF_032377735.1). Lineage (NCBI taxonomy): Bacteria > Pseudomonadati > Pseudomonadota > Alphaproteobacteria > Hyphomicrobiales > Nitrobacteraceae > Bradyrhizobium > Bradyrhizobium sp. SZCCHNRI3043. Next base: position 79,623 of record NZ_JAUHID010000009.1, on the reverse strand, counting down.
ATCACGATCACGAACTCCTCGCCGCCATAGCGGCAGGCGAGATCGATGCCACGGATCGACTTGCGCACCCGCATCGCGAACTCGCGCAGCACGTCGTCGCCGGCATCGTGGCCGTAATTGTCGTTGATCGACTTGAAGTAGTCGATATCGAGCATCATCAGCGCCAGCGGTTTGCCGCGGCTCGCCGCCTGGTCGGCCAAGGTCGCCAGATGCGTCTCCATGTAGCGGCGATTATGCAGGCCGGTCAGCGCGTCGGTGATCGCCATCTCGATCGAGTTCTGCACGTTGTCGCGCAGGTGGTCGGTGTAACGGCGCTTGCGGATCTGGGTGCGCGCCCGCGCCATCAGCTCGTTCTTGTCGACCGGGCGCAAGAGATAGTCATTGACCCCGATTTCCAAGCCGCGCAGCAACCGCGAATTGTTCTCCGCCTCGGCGATGGCGAGGATCGGCACGTGCCGGGTGCGCTCCAGCGAGCGCAGCTGGCTGCACAGCCGCAGGCCGTCGTAGTCGTTCAGATCGAGCGAGACGATGACGAGGTCGTAATTGCCTTCGGCGGCGTTGAACACGGCCTCGGCGGGATTGGTCTCGACATCGACGGCATGCTCGGTCGCCAGCATCGGCCCGAGCCGCTCGTAGGACGACGGCCGGTCGTCGACCAGCAGCACCTTGCCGCCCCTGCCGCCGTCGGCGACAGCGTTGCGCTCGGGCGCCTGCACGCCGATCTCGAGCGAGGTCAGCGCGCGCATGCGCAGCTCGTCGGTCATCATCTTCAGCCGGGTCAGCGAGCGCACGCGCGCGATCAGCACGACGTCGGAGACGGGCTTGGTCAGGAAGTCGTCGGCGCCGGCCTCCAGGCCGCGCACGCGGTCGGACGGGCTGTCGAGCGCCGTCACCATGACCACCGGAATGAAATGCGTGGCCGGATTCGACTTCAGCCGGCGGCAGACCTCGAAGCCGTCCATGTCCGGCATCATGACGTCGAGCAGGATGATGTCGCATTCGGCGCGCTGGCAGATCTGCAGCGCCTCGGCGCCGTTCGCGGCGGTCAGCACGTCGAAATACTCGGCCGACAGCCGCGCCTCCAACAGCTTGACGTTGGCCGGGACGTCGTCGACCACAAGGATACGCGCGGACACTGCAGAAACTCCTTAGCCGATAAAGCGGCGTACCGTTTCAATGAATTTTCCGACCGATATCGGCTTGGAAAGATAGGCTTCGCAGCCACCCTCGCGGATGCGCTCCTCGTCGCCCTTCATGGCAAAGGCCGTCACTGCCACCACCGGGATGGCACGCAAATCCGGATCGTCCTTGATCCATTTCGTCACTTCCAGGCCCGAGACCTGCGGCAGCTGGATGTCCATCAGGATCAGATCGGGGCGGGTCCGGCGCACGATGTCGAGCGCCTCCACGCCGCTGGACGTCCCGGACGTCTGGTACCCGTGGGCTTCCAACAGATCGCGGAAGAGCTTCATGTTGAGCTCGTTGTCCTCCACGATCAGGACGGTCTTGCCCATCCGCCCCTCCGAATCACTGACACCGGCATGCCCTCTGGCGGACGCCTGTCCACCGCTACTCATCTAATTCAAACTAGCCCCAGATTCGTTCTAACCCGTTAAGTCGGTATTCGATCTTTCCCCGAGATGGTTTCCACTTGCTTGAACCCATTCCGAAGACTCGGGCATGATGGGCGCAAAGTAGAGCCGACAAGTTAACGGAAAGGCAAATCCGCCGTTGAAAAAGCCCGTTCGAAATCCGCGCGAAGTCGCTGAAATCGTTGCAGTTCAGGCCCTCGGCTTCCTGGCCGGCGAACCGGAGCGTCTGGGCCGGTTCCTGGCCGAGACCGGGATTGGGCCGGAGACGCTGCGATCCTCGGCCGCCGACCCCAATTTCCTGGTCAGCGTGCTCGATTTCGTGCTGCGTGACGACGAGACGGTAAAGGCTTTTGCCGCCCACTCCAAGTTACATCCGACCAATATCATGGCGGCGCGGCAGGTATTGGGCGACCGGCAGTGGGAGCGCGACGTGCCGTGACCGCTTCCGCGCCAGAAGGAGCGTCGCGCGCGGTCAGCGGGCCGACCTGCTTCTGCCGCGACTGCCTGACGGATCTGGATGACAGCGCGCGCCGCTGCACGGCCTGCGGCTCGCCGCGCCTCGTCCGCCATCGCGCCCTGCCCGCGCTGACGCTGGCCCATATCGATTGCGACGCGTTCTATGCGACCGTCGAGAAACGCGACAATCCCGAGGTCGCCGACCGGCCCGTCATCATCGGCGGCGGCAAGCGCGGAGTGGTGTCGGCGGCCTGCTACATCGCCCGCACCTATGGCGTGCGCTCGGCGATGCCGATGTTCAAGGCGCTGGAGCTGTGTCCCTCGGCGGTCGTCATTCCTCCGGACATGGCGAAATACGTCCGGGTCGGCCGCGAGGTGCGCCAGGCGATGCAGGCGCTGACGCCGCTGGTCGAACCGCTCTCGATCGACGAGGCGTTCCTCGACCTCTCCGGAACCGAGCGCGTCCACGGCATGGTCCCCGCAAAGGTGCTGGCGCGCTTCGCCCGTGAGGTCGAGCAGACCATCGGCATCACCGTCTCGGTCGGCCTGTCCTGCAACAAGTTCCTCGCCAAGATCGCCTCCGACCTCGACAAGCCCCGCGGCTTCGCCGCACTCGACCAGGAGGAAGCGCGCAACATGCTGGCCGACAAGCCGGTCGGCTTCATCTTCGGCGTCGGTCCCGCCACCCAGCAGCGGCTGGCGAATTGCGGCTTCCGCATCATCGCCGACCTGCAGCGCGCCGACGAGATCGAGCTGATGAAGCAGTTCGGCGGCGACGGCCGCAGGCTGTGGCGGCTGGCGCGCGGCATCGACGACCGCAAGGTGGTGGCCGACCGCGGCGCCAAGACGATCTCCAGCGAGACCACCTTCGACACCGACATCCGCGACTACGCGACCCTGGAGAAGACGCTGTGGCGGCTGTCGGAGAAGGTCTCGTCGCGGCTGAAGGCGAGCCAGCTCGCCGGCTCGACCGTCACCTTGAAGCTGAAGACCGCGGACTTCCGCCAGCGCACCCGCTCGCAATCGATCGCGGCGCCGACGCAGCTCGCCGGCAAGATCTTCGCAATCTGCAAGGAGATGCTGGCGCGCGAGACCGACGGCACGGCGTTCCGGCTGATGGGCGCCGGCGTCAGCGCGCTGCGCCCGGGCTCGGAGGCCTCCGACACCGACATGCTCGACCGCCGCTCGGCCTCGGCCGAGCGCGCGATCGATGCGCTACGCAAGAAGTTCGGCCAGGCCGCGGTGATCCGCGGCATCGCCTATGACGGCCCGGAGCAGACGGAATGACCCCCCGATCAATTGCCGCAGGGTTTGCCGTCCTTCGCGTCCTTGACGTCGAACTTGCCGAGCGCGCCGGCGATGACGAAATCATTGTAGTCGAGCACGAGCGCGCGCGAGACGCCGTTCTCGTACAGCTCGAACGACATCGCGTAGACCGGCGTCTGCTCGCCCTCGGCCCGCTTGGCGTCGCGGTCATAATAGCTGACCGTTACCGGCCAGCGCGTCATCTTCTTCATCTCGTCGTTGTCAGTCGAGGCATCGGGCTTGGCGGCCGCCTTGTCGGCCGACACGGCTGCTCCGATCACGGTCAGCGTGTTGTAGACCTTCTCGCCATTGTCCGAGCCGTCGTAGACCGTCAGCTCAAGCAGCGACTTGCCCTCGCGCGCGGCGGCGATGATGCGATGGATCTGCTCGGTCGGAAACACGGTGGAGCCGTCGAGCGTGAAGGTCTTCGCCTCCGGCTGTTTGAGCTTGACGGTGATGTGATCGCCGGTGCGCTCGGCGATGCCGTCGACCGGGCTGGAGGCCTGATCGTTCATGCGCGAGTCGATCTTGAAGCGATAGCTCTTGCCGGCGCCGTCCTCCCAGGCAGTCGAGCGCAGGTCGCTCAGGGTCACCTTGCCCTCGCCGAGATCGAGCTCCGACACTTGGCGGAATTCCGAGGTGTAGCCGTTGCAGGCATTGCCGGAGAAATTGTAGAGGATGCGGCCGCGCGCGCTATTGACGGGGCTCGACCCGCGCGACTTGACCAGGCTCAGGTCATAGAGCGCCTGATGCGGCAGGAATGGCACGGCCGCCCCGGCCGGCGCCGGACCGAATGTGATCGCCGCGACGGCGAGCGCTCCCATCGACAGTCGAAACGAATGAGCCATGAGTTTTCCTCGGAGGACGTATCGCTAAACCGTCACATTAAAGACCGCTGCATTACGTCGCAACTGCGGCTGGCTCACGGAAACGTGCGGTCAAAGCGGCGGATTGGCGTCGGCGCTGGCTGCTTGCATGTCAGTAGCAACTGCGCCAAACAGGGCCGCGGTCCGGCACGGGATCGGCTTTCAGGCGACAGAACGGGGATTTCAGATGGCGGGTACGGTTGAACAGAATCTGACGGCACAGGGCATCACGTTGCCGGCACCAAAGGCGCCGGTGGCCAACTACGTCCCGTTCGTGCGCACCGGCAACCTGCTGTTCGTGTCGGGCCAGGTCTGCCTCGGCGCCGATGGCAAGATGATCGCCTCCGGCAAGCTCGGCGGCGGCGTGTCGATCGAGGACGGCTATGCGGCCGCGAAGGGCTGCGGCGTCAACCTGCTGGCGCAGGTCAAGGCGGCGATCGGCGACCTCGACAAGGTCGTGCGCGTCGTCCGTCTCGGCGGCTTCGTCAATTCGGCGCCGGACTTCCTCGACGGGCCGAAGGTCCTCAACGGCGCCTCCGACCTGATGGTCGCCGCTTTCGGCGACAAGGGCCGCCACGCCCGCACCACCGTCGGCGTCTCGGCCCTGCCGTCCGATGCGGCGGTGGAAGTCGAAGGCGTGTTCGAGGTTGAGTGAGAGAGAGCGCATGATCCGAAAAAGTGCGAAACGGTTTTCCGACGAGATCATGCGCCAGCAAAATGGACGGGGCGAATGCGCGCACCTGACTGGCTGACGGCCCGCCCCGTCGCCCATCGCGGCCTGCATGATGCTGTCAGCGGCATCATCGAGAACATGCCGGCCGCCGCGCGCGGCGCCGTGGCCGGCAACTTCGCCATCGAATGCGACATCCAGCTGTCGGCCGATGGCGAGGCCATGGTGCATCACGACTATGATCTCGGACGCCTCACCGAGGGCACCGGCCCGCTGATCGAGAAGACCGCAGCTGAGCTGAAAGCGATCAAGTTCAAGCAGACCGACGAGCAGATGATGACGCTCGGCGACCTCTGCAACCTGATCGCCGGGCGCGTGCCGCTGGTCGTCGAGGTCAAGAGCACGTTCCAGGGCGATCACCGGCTGGTCCGGCGCATGGCCGAGGTGCTGGCGTCCTATTCCGGGCCGGTGGTCGGCATGTCGTTCGATCCGGACCAGGTGCTGGCGCTGCGCGAAACCATGCCCGAGCTGACGCGCGGCATCGTCGCGCAGCGCAGCTACGAGGACGGCTACTGGGCCAAGCTGACCCAGGCGCAACGCGACAGCATGCTGCATCTCAAGCATGGCTTCAGCAGCCAGCCGCATTTCGTCGCCTATTGGGTCGAGCAGCTGCCTGCGCCTGCCCCCTGGATCGCGCGCAACGTGTTCGGCTGCCCGCTGCTGACCTGGACCGTCCGCACCCCCGAGCAGCGCGCCGCCGCAGCCCGCTATGCGGATCAGATGATCTTCGAAGGGTTTACGCCGGAGACGTGACGCCGGCCTTGAACTCGCTGCTGCGATGCACGATCTTGAGGGACCGGCCATTCGAGCGTCGCCGCCGCCGGGACGCCGCTCGTTAGGTTCTCTTAAGGACTCGACTTTCAAGGACTCGATGGCATCACCTGAGATCACGCTCGAAGCCGTCCCCGGGGTCAGCGAAATCCCGGCTGCAGCATGGGACGCCTGTGCCAATCTGGACGGTCGCGTGAGTCCCGGCTCATCTCCCGCCTGCGGCGGCGGCTACAATCCGTTCATCTCACACGCGTTTTTCTCGGCGCTCGAAGCCTCCGGCTCGGCCACCCTGCGCACCGGCTGGGCGCCGCGCCATCTGGTGGCGAAAATGGGTGACGAGGTCCTCGGCGTCGTGCCCTGCTATCTCAAGTCCCACTCGCAGGGCGAATATGTCTTCGACCGCGGCTGGGCTGATGCCTATGAGCGCGCCGGCGGGCGCTATTATCCGAAGCTCCAGGTCTCCGTCCCATTCACGCCTGCCAGTGGGCCGCGGCTGCTGATCCGCGCCGACCAGGACCGGGAGTTGATAGGCAACGCCCTCGCCCAGGGCCTGAAGGCGTTGTGCGGGATCAGCGAGGCGTCGTCGGTGCACGTCACCTTCGCCCGGGAATCCGAATGGCAGCTGCTCGCAGCGCAGGGTTTCCTGCAGCGCACCGACCAGCAGTTCCACTGGCACAACCCGGGTTTTTCCAGCTTCGACGATTTCCTGGCGACGATGAATTCGCGCCACCGCAAGGCGATCAAGCGCGAGCGCCGCGATGCGCTGAGCTCCGGCATCAGCATCCACTGGCTGACCGGCAAGGACATCACCGAGGATGCCTGGGACGCCTTCTTCGATTTCTACATGGAGACCGGCTCACGCAAATGGGGTCGGCCGTATCTGACCCGCAAGTTCTTCGCGCTGATCGGCGAGAGCATGGCCGAAGACGTGCTGCTGGTCATGGCCAAGCGCGACGGACGCTGGATCGCCGGCGCCATCAACTTCATCGGCTCGGACACCTTGTTCGGCCGCAACTGGGGCGCCATCGAACATCACCCGTTCCTGCATTTCGAGGTCTGCTACTACCAGGCGATCGATTTCGCGATCCAGCACAAGCTGGGGGTGGTCGAGGCCGGCGCCCAGGGCGAGCACAAGATCGCGCGCGGCTACCTGCCGCAGACCACCTACTCCGCGCACTACATCGCCGACCGCGGCCTGCGCCGGGCCATCGACGACTATCTCAAGCGCGAGCGCGCCTATGTCGAGGAGGCCGGCCGCGAGCTCGCCGAATCCGGACCGTTCCGGAAAGGGATGGACGAGCCGTCTTGACCGGCGACACGTGCCGGTGAGAGTAAGGCGCACCAAGAGGAACCGCTTAAGGGACTGCCCATGACCGCCTACGATCCCAACAATCCGTTCGCGAAGATCCTGCGCGGCGAATTCCCCTGCACCAAGGTCTATGAGAACGACCACGTGCTGGCGTTCCTCGACATCATGCCGCGCGTGCCCGGCCACACCCTGGTGATCCCCAAGGCCGCTGCACGCAACATCCTCGACATCACCGAGGAGGACTATCTCCACGTCGGCCGTGCCGTGCGCACCATCGCGCGCGCCGCCAAGACCGCGTTCGCCGCCGACGGCATCACCGTGCAACAGTTCAACGAGCATGCCGGCGGGCAGATGGTGTTCCACCTCCACGTCCACATCATGCCGCGCCACAACGGCGATTCCCTGCTGCCGCCCGCGAGCCGCAAGGAAGATCCGAAGGTGCTGGAGGAGAATGCCGCGAAGCTGATCGCCGTGCTCAAGGGCTGATCACGCCTCGTCGAGCCCGATGTCCAGCGCGGCCGACGAATGCGTGATCCAGCCGACCGAGATCAGGTCGACGCCGGCCGCGGCGATCGCGGGTACGGTCTCCACGGTGATCCGGCCCGAGGCTTCCGCGATGGCCTTGCCGCTGATCATGCCGACGGCGGCTTCGAGCTCCGCCGGCGTCATGTTGTCGAGCAGCACCGCATCGACGCCCAGCGTCAGCGCCTGCTCGAGCTGCGCCAGAGTATCGACCTCGACCTCGATCTTGACGAGATGGCCGGCATGGGCCTTTGCGCGTGTGATTGCAGCCTTGATGCCGCCGGCGATGGCGATGTGGTTGTCCTTGATCAGCACGGCGTCATCGAGCCCGAAGCGGTGATTGCCGCCGCCGCCCGCGCGCACCGCATATTTCTCCAGCGCGCGCAGGCCCGGCGTGGTCTTCCTGGTGCAGACGATCTGCGCCTTGGTCCCTTTCACCGCGGCGACCAGGGACGCCGTCGCGCTGGCGACCCCGCTCAAACGGCAGAGGAAGTTGAGCGCGACGCGCTCGCCGGTCAGGAGCGCCCGTGCCGGGCCGCTGATGGTCGCGATCGCGTCTCCCGGCGCCACGACGCTGCCGTCAGGCCGCATGATTTCCATGCGCACGTCCGGCGAGACGGTCTGGAAGGCGCAGCGCGCCACATCGAGACCTGCGATCACCCCGTGCTGGCGCGCCCTCAGCTTCAGCGAGGCGCGCTGCTCGGCGGGGACGATGGCATCGGTGGTGATGTCGCCGGCGCGGCCGAGATCCTCGAGCAGAGCCATGCGCACCAGCGGCTCGTAGAGCAAGGACGAGAGAGGATTGAGAGTCATGGCACTGCGCTCCTGAACGGCGTCTGCTCCGCCTCGACAATGTCGCGTGCAACGGCGACCGCCTCGGACAGAGTGAAGCTGGACGGCTGCGCGACGCGCAGCGTGTCCGGACGATCGCAGCGGAAATGCGCGCCGCGGCTCTCCTCCCGCGCATGGGCCGCGACCGCGAGCATCAGGCCGACCAGCGCCGGGTCAGCCATGGGCCCGGCCTGCTCTGCCAGCGGAAGAAGGCTGCGGACAGCAGCAGCGATCGCGCCGCGCTCACGCATCACGCCGAGCGCGTGCGACAACAGCGACCGCACGGCGGACGGATCGGACGCCGGCGGAATTGCCGCCACCTCGCACGGCTTGCCTGCACGCTGCGGCGCGCCGGCCACGCTTTCGGCCACCCATTGCGCGCAGACGATCGCCTCCATCAGCGAGTTGCTGGCGAGCCTGTTGGCGCCGTGCAGGCCGGTGCGGCTGGCCTCGCCACAGGCCCACAAGCCCTCGACCGTGCTGCGTCCCATCGCGTCAACAGCGATGCCGCCCATATGATAGTGCACGGCCGGCCGCACGGGGATCGGATCGCGCGCGGGATCGATGCCCGCCATGCGGCAGAAGGCGCTGATCACGGGATAGCGCGCAGCGAAATCCTTGCCAGGCTTCTCGCGCGCATCGAGGAACACGCGGTGGCCTTGCGCACGGCGGCGCCATACCGCCCGCGCCACCACGTCGCGCGGCGCCAGCTCAGCGCCGGGCTCGTCGGCCATGAAGCGCGTGCCAGTGTCGTCGATCAGGACGGCGCCATCGCCGCGGATCGCCTCGGTGAGCAGCGGCAGCGGCCGCGACGGCCCGTCGAACGCCGTCGGGTGAAACTGCACGAATTCGAGGTCGGACAGCACCGCACCAGCCCGCGCCGCGAGCGCGAGGCCCTGGCCGAAACAGCCGGCCGGATTGGTGCTGTCGAGGAACAGGCCGCCGATGCCGCCGGTTGCGATCACGACGCGTGTCGTGCCGAGGATCAGAGCCTCACCGCCGCGCGCCGCAGCCACGCCCTGGATCGCGTTGTCATTGACAATCAGCCGGCGCGCCTCGACGCCTTCGAGCAAGGTCACCGAAGCACAACGCCGCACAGCCACGATCAGTGCGCGCATGATCTCGCGTCCCGTGCCGTCGCCGGTCGCATGCACGATCCGGTTGCGGCTGTGTGCGGCCTCCAGGCCCAGACGCCAACGTCCATCCGCACCTCGGTCGAACGCAACGCCAAGCTGCGCGAGGCGCTCGACCGCGGCCGGAGCTGCTTCGATGATGCGGCGCGCAGCGGCCTCGTCGCACAATCCCGCTCCGGCGGCGAGCGTGTCCTTCAGATGCAGCCCCGGATCATCGTCATCGCCAACCGCCGCGGCCAGTCCACCCTGCGCCCACATGCTCGACGCCTCCGCGCCGAGCGGCGACTTCGACAACAGCACGACGGGCTCGGGTGCAAGCGCAAGCGCCGTCATCAGACCTGCGGCACCGCCGCCGATGATCACGGGACAGCCGATCAACGCCGAAACATCGATGCTCATGACGCCAGCATCCTTTCCACCGAGCGCCGCGCGCGCTCGGCCATCGCGGGATCGATCGTGACCTCGTGCGTGTTGGTCTCGAGCGCATGGCGGATGTTCTTCAGGGTGATCCGCTTCATGTGCGGGCACAAATTGCAGGGGCGGATGAACTCGATGTCGGGATGGAGCACGGCGACGTTGTCGCTCATCGAGCATTCCGTCAGCAGCACGACCCGCGGCGGCCGCTTCTCACTCACGAAATCCGACATCGCCGCCGTGGAGCCGGCAAAGTCGGCCTCCGCCACGACTTCCGGCGGACACTCCGGATGCGCGAGCACGGTGACACCAGGATGGTTGTCGCGCAGCGTCCGGACGTCATCGGCGCTGAAGCGCTCATGCACCTCGCAATGCCCCTTCCAGGCCGTGATCCTGACCTTCGTCTGCGCGGCGACGTTCCGCGCGAGATATTCATCCGGCAGCATGATGACGTGATCGACGCCGAGCGACTCGACCACCGCGCGTGCGTTGCCGGACGTGCAGCAGACGTCGGACTCGGCCTTCACCGCCACCGACGTGTTGACATAGGCGACCACGGGCACGCCGGGGTGGCGCGCGCGCATCAGCCGCACGTCGTCGGCGGTGATCGATTCCGCCAATGAGCAGCCCGCCTTTACGTCGGGGATCAACACCGTCTTGTCAGGATTGAGCAGCTTGGCGGTCTCGGCCATGAAGTGGACGCCGGCGAGCACGATCACCTCGGCATCGACCTTGGTCGCTTCGCGCGCCAGCAGCAGGCTGTCGCCGACGATGTCGGCGACGCCGTGATAGATCTCGGGCGTCTGATAGTTGTGCGCCAGCACCACGGCATTGCGCTGGCGCTTCAGCGCCAGAATGGCTGCGACGTCGTCCTCGAAGACGGCCCATTCCGGCGGCGGGATCACCCGCCTCAGACGCTCAGCAAGCGGTGCATTCGGCGCGACGGCAGGCAGGACAAGCTCGGCCATTTATACTCTCCGTGAGCATAAGATGCCTTATACTTATCCTGAGCATAAGCCTTGTCAAGAGCGGGAGATCAAGACCGCGAGAGCGGCAGCTTGGTTCCGACCACCGCCCGCTCGGCCAGAACGCCCTGCCTGAAGCGAAACAGCTTGGCCGGCCGACCGATCGTGTCGGCAGCGATTGCGCCTGTCTCTTCAACCAGTTCCTGCTGCTCGATGAGGCGGCGGAAGTTCTGCTTGTGCACGAGCCGGCCTGCCAGTGCCTCGACGCTGCGCTGCAATTGCAGCAGTGTAAATTCTTCCGGCATCAACTCGAACACGACCGGCCGGTATTTGATCTTGGCGCGCAGACGGGCAATGCCGGTAGCGAGAATCCGACGGTGATCACCGATCATGGCGCGGCCGGGCACCTCCGCCTGGCGGGCCTCCTTCTCGCGCGTACTCTCGGGAATCAGCGCAGCCTCGTACAGCAGCTCATAGCGCTGCAGCGCCAATTCCTCGTTCCACTCGCGGCCATCGAGACCGAAAGTGATCGCGGCGCGCTGCCACCTTGTCTTCTGCAGCGCCGGCTGGTCGGCGGCTCGCGCCCACGCCTTCAGCTTCGGCGCGATGATCTTGGCTAGGATCGTCGGCGGTCCGTCGCGATGATCCTCCCACGGGAAGTAGTCGTACCATGACGACCATTGCGCATCCGCGCCCTCGCGCCCCTCTTCCTCGCGTGTCAGGCCGAGATAGCTGATGGAGATGCGGTGCGGCGCGTCGGGATCGCCGCCGCGACCGCGGTCGGCGAAGGTGTAGAGCTGCTCGACATAGCCGAGCGGATGGCCGGTCTGCGCCTTGACCCAGGCGCGCAGGCCCATCTGCAGCGAGCGGTGCGCGAACTGAAACGGTCCGCTCGGCAGCGCCGCAGCGTGCTCGATCGTCATGATCTTCGGATGGCCGTCGGTCACCGCCACCAGCACGGCGACGAGGTCCGCCGTGATCGCATCCAGAGCCGTCACCGTCTTCTGCGGCCGCTTGTTCACCTTCGACATCCGGATCTGTCGGTCCTATTTGTCATCCCCACCCGCCGCTGCCGGCGTGAACACACAATGATCCGGCTTCAGGTCGATCAGCGGCGTCTCGTCGAGGCAGTCGAGACCGCGCACCAGCACGGTGTTGCCCTCCAGCGCGACGAAGCGGACCGTCGACACGCCGATCGGATTGGGACGCACCGGCGAGCGCAGCGCGAAGGTGCCCCGGGTCTCGCCGTCATGATGGCGCGGGCTCTGCTTGACGAGATCCCGGCGCGCCCGGTTGAGCCAGTACAGCACCTGGAGATGGCTGAAACGATCGATGCCCTGCAGCGCCGGCACCCAGGGCTCGAAGATCTCGAGCCGGCACACCGGCCCCTCGAAGCTACCCTGCCGCGGCGTCTCGAGCCGCGAGGTCCAGGGCGTGCGGATGCGGCCGATGAAATACAGCGTGGCGTCGCGCGGCTGGGGCGCGTCGACGGCGACTTCTCCCGGGCGGAGATCGGTATCAGTGGTCATTGCGGAGTCCTTGGGTCTTCCCGGCAATCTATCCGAACCTCGGCTCACCGCAATTGCGGTTGCGCAAGATCGCGTAACTCAGCCGAGCCACCATTTGCCGGCCAGCATGACGGCCTCGCCGCAGACGACACCAGCAAAGATCGAGCGGCGGCTCGCCATGAAGGCCGCAAGGCCGGCAACGACCGCACCGTAGCGCAGGCCCCATGGCACGCTGGCGAGCGCGCCCGGCGGCTGCACCAGGATCTGGGCGATGACCCCCGCCAAGATGGCGGTCGCGACCGCCTTGACCCACATCAGCAGGTCCGAGCCCTCGTCGAGCCCGCTGCCGAACCACAGCCCGAGCAGGCGCCAGATCTGGTTGGGGATCACGCCCGCCACCAGCAGCACCACGAGCGCATGCCAATCGCCGATGAAGTCGCTCATGCCGGCCCCTGCCGCTCGCGCCATTTGTGCGCGCCGAACGCGAGCGTTCCGGCGACGACGCCGCTGACCAGGATGTCGACGCCGCTGTTGAGCTGGGCGGCCAGGGGATACAGCACGAGGCCAAGGCCGAGCGCGAGCACGTCGGCCAGCTCCCTGGCGTTGCGCAGGGTCGAGAACAGAAACGCCAGCGGCGTCAGCAAGAGCACCGCGGCGCCGAAGGTCTGCGACAGGTTGGCGGCGAGAAGATAGCCGATGATGGTCGCGATCAGCGCAATCCCCATCAGGCCGGTACCGAGCCCATGCACGAAGGCGATGCGGCGCTCGCGCGGCACATGCGGCAGGAAACGATAGCATTCGACCCACAGGGTCACCGCGGTAAAATGCGCGATCAGCACCAGGTGCCGCCGCTTGGTCTGCGGCGAGCGGATCAGCGGCAGCACCGCCACCACCATCGGAAACAGCCGGATCGCGCTCATCGTGACCGCGATCGCCGATTGCAGAATGGTCTGGCCGGAGCCGAGCGTGGAGACCAGGATGATCTGCGCTGGCCCGGCCCAAACCAGCACCGTGCTCAGGATCGCCCAGAGCATGCTGAAACGGGTGTCGTGGGCGAGCGCGCCGATGCCGATGAAGGTGACGAACAGCACCACTGACAGGATGGTCGCTGACGTCGCGCGCAGCCCCCAGCCGAAGGCGCGCACTGAACCATGCCATTGCGGCGAATCGAGCGGAGGAAGTGTCACGGGCGGCCCAGCGGAACGAACCGCGATAAGGCTGGCGAAAGCCGCTCGCGTCAACCGCCATCAGGCGCGCGCGGGTCTGCGTCCGGCGCAGCCATTCCCACCATCCCCACGCGCGGCGCCGCACGAGCTCTATCCGGAGCGATTGCGCAGCACGAAGCAGGCGCCACCGGCTCCGCGGATCCGGCTGCAGAGCGCGTCGGCCTCGGCCCGAGTCTCGGCGCCGATTCGCACCTGGTAGAAGGCGTGGTTGCCGCGCGAGCGCATCACCGACGACAGCAGGCTCGGGTCGCGGTCGCCGATGACCGGGCCAAGCCTCTTGATCGCCCGCGAATACATCGCGAGCGCCTTGTTGCGGTCGAAGCCTGCAGCCAGTTGGACGCCCCATGGTTTCGCGGCCGACAGCGCCACATGCTGCTCGAGCTCCGTGACGAACGGATTCGGCGCGCGCTTTAACATGGCCATCAGCTGACGACACGAGGTCGGCGGCGGGCTCGGCGGCGTCTTGCCGCCGCTGCCGGCGGCCGCCCACTCGTCGATCGTGGCGCCCGTGATGGCCGAAACGTAGTTGCGGGTCTCCCAGGGCATCTGCCCCTTGCCGGTGAGCCAGTCCTGCACCCGGCGCGGCCCCGCATTGTAGGCCGCCGCCGCGAGCCCGAGATTGCCGAACTGATCGCGCAGCTCGGCCAGGAACTGCGCCGACTTCGGCAGCGCCTGAACCGGATCGAACGGATCGAGCAACTGGCGCTGGTTCGCCGTGCCCGGCATGAACTGCGCAATTCCCTGCGCCCGCTGCCCGTTGCGCGTGACCGGCCCGACTGCATCGCTCTGAAAGCGGCTCTCCTGCCAGATCACGCGAGCGAAGAATTCGAGCGGCAGATCATTCGCCTTGGCTGCGGATTCGATCATCAGGCAGATCGCCTCGCGGGTGCCGCTTTCCTTGGACTCCTCGGCCTTGATCTCCGGGCCCTCTGCCGCCGCGTCTGCCGGCTTCGCAGTCTCGTGCGGCGCGTTCTGCTGCGCGCCGTCCTTCGGATCAGCCGGCACGGCAACGTCACGGTCTGAGCCCTGCTCCGCCGCCACGCCGGACAACGGCCCGGTCAGGATCAGGGCAAGGCCGAGACAGGCAATGCGAGCAACCGAAAACATGGAAGGCATCGTGAGCGCGGTGCAATGGTTGGAATTCTGTCGACAGACAAAGCCCAGGACCATGCGGGGTTCCACCGCGCGGCGCCTTGACACAGCGAATGAGCCGGCTAGCAATCCGAAAATCCTGCAGGGAGCGCGACGGATGACCGCACCGACCGACGACAGACTCGGCTTCGCGCCCGAAAGCGATGCGCCCTTGTCCTACATGGCGCGCACGCGCGACTACTATCTCGCGATCGGCTATGACACGCCCTATCGCTGGGCTCACTACACGTCGGCGCCGTTCCATCCCTTGCGCAAGCCGCTCGCGCAGTCGCGCGGCACCGTTGTCACCACGGCCGCGCCGTTCGATCCCGCCAAAGGCGATCAAGGCCCCGGCGCGCCCTACAATGGCGGCGCCAAGTTCTACTCCGTCTATGACGGCGATACGTCGGCGCAGCACGACCTGCGCATTTCCCACATTGCCTATGATCGCGCGCACACCAGCGCCGAGGATCCCGGCACCTGGTTTCCGCTTCCACAGCTCATCAGGCTGGCGCGTGAGGGCCGCATCGGCGCGGTCGGACTGCGCTTCTTCGGCGCGCCGACCAATCGCAGCCAGCGCGTGACGATCGAGACCGATGCGCCGGAGATTCTTGCGCGCTGCCGCACCGACGAGATCGACGCCGTCGTGCTGGTGCCGAACTGTCCGGTGTGCCACCAGACCGTGAGCCTGGTGGCCCGGCATCTCGAAGCGAACGGCATCGCGACCGTCGTCATGGGCTGCGCCAAGGACATCGTCGAGCACGCCGCAGCACCGCGCTTCCTGTTCTCGGATTTTCCGCTCGGCAATTCCGCCGGCAAGCCGCACGACGCGGCCTCACAGGCCTTCACGCTCGAGCTCGCCTTGCGTGTCATCGAGAGTTCACCAGCCGCACGGACGACCGTGCAATCGCCTTTGCAGTGGAGCGACGATCACGGCTGGAAGCGCGACTACAGCAATCCGGCCATGCTCGCGCCGGAAGAGCTGGCGCGGCGGCGCGCCGAATTCGATGCGCAGAAGGCGATCGCGCGGCAGGTTCGTGGAAAGCAGGTGTGAAAGCCACACTCGCGTGAAACTCGCCCGGGAATTTCTTCGGATAATGCTGATTGCGCTTGCCGTCCCGCTCCAGTTGCGCTTGAGTTCCCTCGGGTTTCAAGGGGGCAGTACCAAATGAGAGTTGTAGCGTTCGTAGCGCTGTGCGCCGCGCTGGGAGGTTGCGCGTCCGTAACGCGGGGTACAACCGAGACGATCAGCGTCGCGTCGACGCCGTCCGGGGCTGAGGCCACGATCGCCGGTCTCGAAGCGCCGATGACCTGCACGACGCCCTGCTCGTTCGTCGCCAAGCGCAATGCCGACATCTCCGTCACCATCGAAAAACCGGGCTACGAGACCCAGATCATCCCGTTGACCAAGGACATCCCGGCGACCGGCGCGGCCGGCTTCGCCGGCAACATCTTAGCGGGCGGCCTGATCGGCATGGGTGTGGACGCCGCGACTGGCGCGGCGACCGACCACAAGCCAAACCCGGTGATCGTCACCTTGCAGCCGCGCATGGCGGCGCCGGCAGGCCGTGCGCAGCGGCCGCCGCGGCGGTCGGCCCCGCCGCCGGCACAACCGGAGGCCGGGACCTAGCGCTCGCCAAGCCTGTCAGCCAGCCGCCGATTGTGCCTCGCCGGGCGTGACCGCGTCGACCGGCAGCGCGAAGGCCTCGACCCGGTTGAGCGGCTTCTTGTTGAGCAGCAGCCGGGTCACGTCGGGGCGAGAATAGTGTCCCGCCGGATCGGCGGCGTTCTTGGCGATGCCGATCATGCCGAGATCGATCTCGGCGATCAGCAACCCTTCCTGCTCCGGCGGCAGCTTCTCCGCAAGCGAAGAGCCGTCTGGACCGAAGATCGCGGCGTGGCCGCCGCCGACATGCAGCAGCGCGTGCTTGTCGGGCCGGTCACACAGTTCGTCGATCATCGCCTGCGAGACGGTGGCGCACGGCGCCAGCACGAAGCACGAGCCTTCCACGGCATAGACGCGCGAGGCGGCGTTGTTGACCTCGGCGCCGAGCGCCGGCGCGAACGGATCGTACAGCGAGAAGCTCGGCCAGGCCGCGACATGCACCTGCTCGTTCTGGGCATACATCGCGTATTTCGACAGCGGCTGCAGATGCTCCCAGCAGCACAGCGCACCGATCCGGCCGATGTCAGGCCGGTCGTGCACGGCGAGATCGCTGCCGTCGCCCTCGCCATAGACGGTGCGCTCGGCATGGGTCGGCCGCAGCTTGCGGCGCCGGGCGATGGTCTCGCCGTCCGGGCCGATCAGCCATTGCGCGATGTAGAGGCTGCCGCCGTCGCGCTCGGACAGTCCCAGCACGGCCGTGAGCCTGGCCTTGCGCACGGCGGCGCGCAGCGCCTCGGCCTGCGGGCTGTCATAGGCCAGCGAATTGTCGAAATAGCGCTGCACGAAGCCACGGCCGATGCACCAGGCCGGCGAGTCCATCCAGATGTGCCAGGGATAGCCGGGGATGAAGACCTCCGGAAACGCGATCAGCTTGGCACCTTTGTCGGCCGCCTCCTCGATCAGGCCGATGGTCTTCTTGATCGAGGCGTCCAGGTCGAGCCAGGCCGGCGCCGCCTGCACCACCGCCACCTTGTATTTCGGATGTGCCAGTCCCATCCCGCGTCTCCCCTCTTCCGGATCGGCGGCGCCGTGCGCCGCATTCGCAGGGGAGTATTGACCTCGGCGATCATTCGCGCTCGTCTTGGAGGGAACGAAAACTCGACTGCGGCCGCCAGGGAGAGACCAGCGGGCCCAGAACTTGCTGCATTTCCGACGATCCACGCGACACAGAGGCGGAGGGAGACGGAGCGATGCCGGTCCTGTTCACCACGGAAGGAAGCCCGGGCCACCGCCGGCTGGCGCTGTGGCAGGACATCGTCTGCGACGTCTACGTCGGCCTCGACTGCACGTCCGATCTCGGCAGCGCATTTCGGGGCTCGGTGACCCACACCGCGTTGGGACGGGCCGTCTGCTCCGAGGTCGCCTCGGACCGGCAGCGCGTGCACCGGACCTCGCAGCGAATCTCCCGGGCGGATGCCGACTTCGTCCTCGTCGCGCTCGGGCGAGAGGGAATCGGCGGCGTCGTTCAGGATGGCCGCGACACCGTGATCCGGCCCGGCGAGTTCGCGATCTACGACACGACCCGCCCCTACGAGCTGCAGTTCGACGCCGCGTTCAAGCAGATCGTGTTCAAGCTCCCGCGCGAGATGCTGCAGCGCCGGATCGGCCCGACGGAGACCGTGACGGCGATCAGCTTCGGCCCCGATAGCCCGCTCCAGCCGCTCGCCCATGATTTCATCGTCAGGCTCTGCGAACGCGCCGAGCACATCGGCCCCGAGCATGCCGAACCTCTGGCCGACCAGGCTGCCGACCTGCTCGCCATGACCTTGGCCGAGCGGCTTCGCACACAGCCCCTGCCCGCCTCGAGCCATCGCGCAGCGCTGCTTTATCGCATCAAGGCGCACATCCGCACCCGGCTGCCCGACGCCGACCTCTCACTGCCGGAGATCGCACGCGAGCTCGGGCTATCGGCGCGCTACGTCAACGATCTGTTCTCGGACGAGGAGACGTCGTTCCAGCGCTTCGTGCTGGCTGAGCGGCTCAAGCAGTGCCGGCGCGATCTCGGCTCGCCGATGCTGGCGCATCGTCAGATCAGCGAAATCGCCTTGTCCTGGGGCTTCAACGATCTCTCGCATTTCGGCCGCGTGTTCCGCGAGCAGTTCGGCCTGTCGCCGCGCGAGTGGCGGCGCAGCGCCGTAAAGCGCTGAGCTGGCCGCAACGCGCCCGCCTCACGCGCCTCGTGGCGCTGTTCGCGCCCTCGGCTTGTGCGCGGTGGCGACCGGCCGTCAGCGCGGCGGATCGGCGCGCAAGGCATCAACCAGCCAGTCACGAAAGGCACGCATCCCGAACGTCGGTTCTTTCGACTTCAACCAGGTCAGCCAATAAGAACCGGCGGCGACCTCAGCCGCAAACGGCCGGACCAGCCGACCCGTCTCGAGCTCGCAGTTGAACATGGCGATCGGAACCAGGCCAACGCCGACGCCGCGCGCGGCCGCTTCGGCCATCGCGACGGAGCTGTCGAAGATCGGCCCCTGGATCATCGGGCATGGAGCGCCCGCGACTGCAAACCATAATGGCCATTCCTCGGCGCGATACGACCGCAGGAGATTTTCGCCCGCGAGGTCCGACGGCGCGCGCAGACGACTCGCGACATCGGGATGACAGACGGGCGACAGCGGGGCAGACATCAGATGGATGGCCTCAGTGCCGTGCCAGGAGCCGTCGCCGAAGCGAAGCGCGATGTCGAGCCCGTCTCCGGCGATATCGATGCGGTTGTTGTTGGTGAGGAGGCGCAGGTCGATATGGGGGTGCGTATCTCGAAAACCGTCGAGGCGTTGCAACAGCCATCCCGTTGCAAAGGTGCCGACACAGCCGACGGTCACGACCTCGCGGGTTCCCTTCGCTTCGATGCGATCGATCGCGCCGCTGATGCGACTGAACGCATCGTTGAGGACGGGAAACAGAGCCAGGGCTTCGTCGGTCAACGTGAGGCCACGCGGCAGGCGCCGGAACAGGTGAGCGCCCAACATCTGCTCGAGCTGTTTCACCTGGTGACTGATCGCGGTCTGCGTGACCCTGAGCTCCAAGCCTGCCTTGGTGAAGCTCAGATGCCGGGCGGATGCTTCGAAGGCCCGCAAGGCGTTCAAAGGGAGATGGCTGCGGATGGGCATGATGACCAAGTTCTGCTCATGGCTCGACGAATAAATGATCGTTTGTCAGTCGTCACCTCGTTCGGCAGGTTCGCGCAGTCACTGGAGAATGAACATGCTGACGAGACGGCATCTGGGTTTTGGAATCCTCGGGATGGCGGCTGCGGCGAGCGGGCTGCCATCACCTGCGGCGAAGGCGGCGGCCGACCGAAGGGCGCATCTGGAAGGGGAACTCGCCCGCATCGAGCGCGAGAGCCTCGGACGGCTCGGCATCGCCGTCCTCGACTCCGAAAGCGGGTTCGAGGCGGGCCTGCGCTCGGCCGAGCGCTTTCCGATGTGCAGCACGTTCAAGTGTCTGGCTTCCGCGGCTGTCCTGAAGCGCGTCGACGCCGGCGAACTGCATCTCGACACGCGCGTCCCGTTCGAGGCGAAGGATCTCGTAACATATTCGCCGGTGACCAAGGAGCACGTCGGCCGCGGCATGACACTCGCCGAGCTCTGCGAAGCTGCGCTCACCCAGAGCGACAACACCGCGGGAAATCTCCTGTTGCGGCAGATCGGCGGTCCTGCGGGTCTGACGCGTTTTGCCCGATCGATCGGCGACGAGATCAGCCGCCTGGACCGCTGGGAAGTTGAGCTCAACGAGGCGCTGGCCGACGACCCTCGCGACACGACCAGTCCGGCCGCCATGCTACAGAACCTGCGCCGCGTGCTCCTTGGCGAGGTCTTGTCGACGAATATGCGCCAGCGATTGACGGACTGGATGATCGCCAACAAGACCGGCGACACTCGGCTTCGCGCCGGTGTGCCGCGTGACTGGCGCGTCGCCGACAAGACGGGCGCTGGGGACCGCGGCACGACCAACGACGTCGGCATTCTCTGGCCCCCGGGCCGCAAACCGGTTCTGGTCACGGCCTATCTGACTGGTTCACAGGCGTCTCCCGAGGATCGCAACGCAACGATCGCGAAAGTCGCGCGGGCGGTTGCAGACGTCGTGATGGGACAGGCTGGGTAGTTCGAGCATCCGGCTTCCGATCCCCTCCGGAAGCCGGACATCAGACCCAAGATGTTCGCCATGGCGGCGCAACGATCGGGCAGGCTAAGCTGCGGCCGGCCCACGTCATCGGAATGTGCGGCCGCTGCCGGGATCGATCCGATGCGCCGCTTTGCCATGAAGGCCCTGTTCTCCCTGCTGACCTTGCAGCGGGACGACGAGACACAGCTGCGCTGGGACCGGATCGTCCTGATCGGCTCGACCCTGGTGACGATCGGGCTGATCGCCCTATATGCCTATAGCAAGGCCGAAGGCCGCTGGTAGCCGGGCGCAAGACACGCGAGAACGAGTTCATGAGACGACGAATGGGGTCCGCCTGCCTGCTGCTGGCGTTCGCGTCGACCGCCAGCCATGCGCTGGACAGCGAGCAGAAGCGTGGAAAAGCGCTCTTGCAAAGCCTTTGCAGCCGATGCCATGCGGTAGGTCTCACAGGCGCCAGCCGGCACCCCGACGCGCCCCCGTTCAGGACCTTCGGTGACAGCAAGCTCTACGACGAGGATTTTGCCCAGCGGCTGCAGACCGGCCTGTCGACCATTCACAAGGATATGCCGAGCTTCCAGTTCGAGCGGCCCGAGGCGGAAGCCGCGGTCAATTATCTCAGGACCATTCAGGCCCGCCCCAAACGGCGGTGACGCGGCGGCGCGGTCCGCCGGCGTGGAACGGGGCTTGTGCGGCGCGGTTGCCCGTTCCCGTCCATTGCCCGCGGCCCGGCTGCGGCCGGAGCCCGCATGAAGACGCCGACGACCACGGGTCTGCACGCCGACGGACTGCCGCTGCCGCAGCGCACCTGGGCGATCGTGACGATCGCCCTCGGCATCGTGCTGGCCGTGATCGACGGCGCGATCGCCAATGTGGCGCTGCCGACGATCGCCCGCGACCTCAATGCGAGCCCTGCTTTTTCGATCTGGATCGTCAACGGCTATCAGCTCGCGGTCACGATCTCGCTGCTGCCGCTGGCCTCGCTCGGCGAGATCATCGGCTATCGGCGGGTCTATCTCGCCGGCCTCGTGCTGTTCACGGCTGCCTCCGCCTTCTGTGCGCTGGCCGACAGCCTGCTGCTGCTGACGCTCGCGCGCATCCTGCAGGGCTTTGGCGCCGCCGGCATCCTCAGCGTCAACTCGGCGCTGGTGCGTTTCACCTATCCGCACGCTCTGCTCGGCCGCGGCATCGGCATCAATGCGATGGTGGTCGCGGTCTCCGCCGCGCTCGGTCCGACCATCGCCGCCGGCATCCTCGCCGTCGGCAACTGGCCGTGGCTGTTCGCGATCAACGTGCCGCTCGGCATCGTCACCTTCGTCTTCGGCTTCCGCTTCCTGCCGCATACGCCGCGCGCGCCGCACATGTTCGATTGGCAGAGCGCGGCGCTGAGCGCGGTCGCTTTCGGCTTCCTGATCGCCGCCGTGGACAGCCTCGGCCATGGCGAGGCGCTGGTGACCTGCGCGATCGAGTTCGTCGTCGCCATCACGGCCGGCGTATGGCTGGTCTGGCGCCAGACCCACATGGCCTCGCCGCTGCTGCCGCTCGACCTGCTACGCATTCCAGTGTTCGCGCTGTCGATCGCGACCTCGATCTCGTCGTTCTGCGGACAGATGCTCGCCTTTGTCGCGATCCCCTTCTATCTCGAAAGCCATTTCGGCTATTCGCCGGTGCAGATGGGCCTGCTGATCACGCCGTGGCCGATCGCGGTCGGCCTGACCGCGCCGATTGCGGGGCGGCTGGTCGAGCGCGTACCAGCCGGGCTGCTCGGTGGCATCGGTCTCGTGATCTTCGCGTGCGGGCTCGGTGCGCTCGGCCTGCTGCCGCGCGAGCCGTCGGCATGGGATATCGTCTGGCGCATGGCGCTGGCCGGCTGCGGCTTCGGCCTGTTCCAGACGCCGAACAACCGTACCATGATCGCCGCTGCGCCACGCGAGCGCGCCGGCGGCGCCAGCGGCATGCTCGGCACGGCGCGCCTGCTCGGCCAGACCACAGGTGCGGCGGTGGTCGCGATGTTTCTCGCGATCGATTCGACCGACGGCACGCGGCTGTCGCTCTTGACCGGGGTCGGTTTCGCGCTGGTCGGCGCGTTCCTGAGCATGCTCAGGCTGTCGCCGGCCGGCGCCCGCGGCGCCGAGCGCGTCCGCGTCCAAGACGGCCAGCGGTTGAAGGGCGAGTAGTGACAGCGATGACGGACTGGACGATGCTGGCCCTGCTCGCCCTCGCCGCCTTCGGCTCGGGCATCGTCAATGCGCTGGCCGGCGGCGGCGCGTTCCTGACCTTCCCGACCTTGCTCGCCGCCGGCATTCCCGCGATTGACGCCAACGCCTCCAGCACCGTCGCGCTCTGCCCCGGGCAGTTCGTCAGCGCTTGGGCCTCCCGTGAGATATTGAACGACGCAAAGGCGCCCTGGCGCCACGACCTCGTGCGACTGTCGATCATCAGCCTGATCGGCGGCACGCTCGGCGCCGTGCTGCTCTTGGTCACACCGTCGGCCGCCTTCAGCCGGCTGGTGCCCTGGCTGTTGCTGTTCGCCACGAGCGTGTTCGCATTCGGCATGCGCTTTACGCCGAAGGACGGCGCGCGCTGGTTCGGGCCGCTGACGATCCAGGCGGTGCAGTTCGTGATCGCGATCTATGGCGGCTATTTCGGCGGCGGCATCGGCATCCTGATGCTGGCGGCCCTGGTGTTCTACGGCATGCGCGACATCCGCGCCATGAACGGCATGAAGGTGCTGCTCGCTGCGCTCATGAATATGACGGCCTCCGCCATCTTTGCGTTCTCGGGCCGCGTGCATTGGCTGGAGACGCTGACGATGATGGGGGCTGCCATGGTCGGCGGCTTCGTCGGCGCGCGGCTTGGCCAGATCATCCCGCCGGCCCATGTGCGCCGCTTCATCATCGCCGTCGGCTGCGGCCTGACGGTGTATTTCTTCGTCAAGCCGGCCTGAGCCGCACGTCGCATCAAAGAACCTCGCGTCAACGAAAAAGGCCGGCGCGATGGCCGGCCTTTCGTAGTCATCTCGTAGCGTCAGGCTTACGCCTTGACCAGCGGTCCCTTCGGCGCCGGCCCCTTCGAGCCACCGCCGGACTTCGGCTTGCGCTTGCGCGCGGCCGGAACTTCGGACTTCGGCGTGACCGGGCCCTCGACGAACTCGAAGCCGATCTTCTCCTCGACGCCGGATTCGTCCTTGACGAGGACGACACGGACATGCCCGCCGCCCTTCAGCTTGCCGAACAGCACCTCGTCGGCCAGCGGCTTCTTGATGTGCTCCTGGATCACGCGGCCCATCGGCCGTGCGCCCATCTGCTCGTCATAGCCGTGCTGGATCAGCCAAGCCTTGGCCGGCTCCGACAGCTCGATCGTGACGTCGCGGTCGGCGAGCTGGGCCTCGAGCTGCAGCACGAACTTCTCGACCACCATGCCGATCACCTCGACGTTGAGGTGCGCGAACGAGACGATGGAGTCGAGCCGGTTGCGGAATTCCGGCGCGAACTGCCGGTTGATCGCCTCGTGGTCGTCACCTTCCCGCTTCGAGCGATGGAAGCCGAACGCCTGCTTGGCCATGTCGGCCGCGCCTGCATTCGTGGTCATGATCAGGATCACGTTGCGGAAGTTGACCTGCTTGCCGTTGTGGTCGGTGAGCCGGCCGTGATCCATGATCTGCAGCAGCACATTGTAGAGATCCGGATGCGCCTTCTCGATCTCGTCCAGCAGCACCACGCAATGCGGATGCTGGTCGACGCCGTCGGTCAAGAGGCCGCCCTGGTCGAAGCCGACATAGCCGGGAGGCGCGCCGATCAGGCGCGACACCGTGTGCCGCTCCATGTACTCCGACATGTCGAAGCGCAGCAGCTCGACGCCCAGGGTCGAGGCGAGCTGCTTGGCGACCTCGGTCTTGCCGACACCGGTCGGACCCGAGAACAGGTAGCAGCCGATCGGCTTCTCCGGCTCGCGCAGGCCGGCACGGGCCAGCTTGATCGAGGCCGACAGCGAATCGATCGCCTTGTCCTGGCCGAACACCACGCGCTTCAGGGTCTGCTCGAGATGCTTGAGCACCTCGGCATCGTCCTTCGACACGCTCTTCGGCGGGATCCGCGCCATCGTGGCGATCGTGGTCTCGATCTCCTTGATGCCGATCGTCTTCTTGCGCTTGTTCTCGGCCAGCAGCATCTGCGCCGCGCCGGATTCGTCGATCACGTCGATCGCCTTGTCCGGCAGCTTGCGGTCATGGATGTAGCGCGACGACAGCTGCACCGCGGCCTCGATGGCCTCGTTGGTGTATTTCAGCCGGTGATAGTCCTCGAAATACGGCTTCAGGCCTTTCAGGATCGCGATCGCATCTTCGACCGACGGCTCGTTGACGTCGATCTTCTGGAACCGGCGCACCAGCGCGCGGTCCTTCTCGAAGTGCTGGCGATACTCCTTGTAGGTCGTCGAGCCCATGCAGCGGATCGAGCCCGAGGCCAGCGCCGGCTTGAGCAGGTTGGACGCATCCATGGCGCCGCCCGACGTCGCACCCGCACCGATCACGGTGTGGATCTCGTCGATGAACAGGATCGCATTCGGATGCGCTTCGAGCTCCTTGAGGACCTGCTTCAGGCGCTCCTCGAAGTCGCCGCGATAGCGCGTGCCCGCGAGCAAGGTGCCCATGTCGAGCGAGAACACGGTCGCCGCCGCCAGCACCTCGGGCACTTCGCTGTCGACGATGCGCTTGGCCAGGCCTTCGGCGATCGCGGTCTTGCCGACGCCGGCTTCGCCGACGAACAGCGGGTTGTTCTTCTGGCGCCGGCACAGCACCTGGATGGCGCGGTTGATCTCGGAGTTGCGGCCGATCACCGGATCGATCTTGCCGTCCCGCGCTTTCTTGTTGAGATTGACGCAATAGGTTTCCAGCGCCTCGCCCTTTTTCTTGGAGTCCTCACTGCCCTTGGTCTCGGTCTCTTCGTCGACGCCGCGCACGGGGCGGGCCTCGGACACGCCGGGCCGCTTGGCGATGCCGTGGCTGATGTAGTTCACGGCGTCGTAGCGCGTCATGTCCTGCTCCTGCAGGAAATACGCGGCGTGGCTCTCACGCTCGGCGAAGATCGCGATCAGCACGTTGGCGCCGGTCACCTCTTCACGGCCCGACGACTGAACGTGGATCACGGCGCGCTGGATCACGCGCTGGAAACCTGCGGTCGGCTTGGCGTCGTCGCTGCCGTCCGTGACCAGATTTTCGAACTCGGTTTCGAGGTAGTTCACGAGACTGCCGCGCAGCTTGTCGAGGTCGACGCTGCATGCGCGCATCACGGCCGCTGCATCGGAGTCATCGATCAAGGACAGAAGGAGGTGTTCCAGTGTCGCGTATTGATGATGACGCTCGTTGGCGATCGCCAGCGCACGATGCAGGGATTGTTCAAGGCTTTGAGAAAAAGTCGGCATGCGCGTCCTCTGTGGCCCCTTGCCATCATGATCGCCGCCGCCCGGTCAGGCAACAACAACCTTCGTCAAATATAGTTATAACCGAGTGCGACAAAAGACCGGCCGAGCCGCTCGATTACGGGTTCACCGGATCGTCAATGCAAAACCCGTTCCGATTGCGGCAAATCGGGCTTGCGACAACCGAACGGCGCAGGCGGTCCAGCGCGGAGAGATAAGGACCGGAGCGGCCGTAATTCTTCGGGCGAAACGTGAAACCTGCCCGGATTGCGCCGACCTCGTCTGCAGCAATTTGCATCTGCGGCGACTTGCGATTCCGATTCGCCACCGCCACTTCTCCGGCGCGCCCGAGCGGCCGGAGCCCCCGGCCTCTGGCGCGCTATTGCACGCGTCGGCGGCTCTCTTCGCGGAGGGAGCCGGCTATTTCTTCTCCATCACACACTGCAACGGATGCTGGTGCTTGCGGGCGAAGTCCATCACCTGCGTCACCTTGGTCTCGGCGATCTCGTAGGTGAAGACGCCGCACTCCCCGATGCCGTGGTGGTGCACGTGGAGCATGATCTTGGTCGCGGCCTCGACGTCCTTGTTGAAGAACTTCTCCAGGACGTGAACGACGAACTCCATCGGCGTGTAATCGTCGTTCAGGATCAGGACGCGGTAGAGGTTGGGGCGCTTGGTCTTCGGCTTGACCTTGGTGATCACGGACGTTGCCGGGCCACCGGTGCCACCGGACTTGTTGTCGTTATTGCTCATCCTGGGCGCGGATCGGTTCAATCTGGAAGTTGGCTGCGACATCTTGCACGCGTTAGATATGGCTGCGAGGCCCCCAATAAAGAGTTTCCCTTGGAGGGTCGCTCAACTTGGAGGGTTGCTCAATAAGGGTTGCCCCGACCTGTCCCCTGCCGGGCCGCTTTCCGCCACCCGGTCCTGCTTTCCAGATCGCCTGTCCCAGCCGACCGGTCCGGTCGGACCGACGCCAGGAATATGGGTCAGCGACCGGTTTGCCGCAAGCGCAGGCCCAGGACGGACCGACGCTCCGGCAGGACCGATTCCCTGCCCCGGCGATGAGGTGCAAGGTTAATCAAACCGGCCGCATTTTACAAAGCCCATTCAGCGGGCATTGACAGGGAACCAGCTCGGTTGCGGGCGCGGCGCCACGCTGCGGGCATTGGCCCGGTGTTTCGCGGTTTCGATTTACCCGTCCTTGACGAAGCCGAACCGAAAACACCCTGCAGAAAACCATAATTGGTGAGCGACATGACCGATGTCTCCTTCATTCGACTCTGCCGCCGCGCCGCCCGACGGTTCGCCTGCGACCGCGGTGGCAACATCTCCGTGCTGTTCGCCATCTCGCTCGTCCCTATCCTGGCCTTCGTCGGCGCAGGCGTCGACTACAGCCGGCTGAACGCCGCGCGGTCGTCGATGCAGGCCGCGCTCGACTCCACCTCGCTGATGCTGTCGCGCGACTTGGCGCAGGGCACCATCAGCGCAGCCGACGTCGGAACCAAGGCAAGCGCCTATTTCAAGGCGCTCTACACCAGCACGGACGCGCAGAACGTCACCGTGACGGCCAGCTATACCTCCTCGACCAGCTCATCGGCCTCCAACATCCAATTGTCGGCCTCCGGTCAGATCGTCACCCAGTTCATGAAGATCGCCGGCTTTCCGACCATGGACTTCGGCGTCAAAACGACATCGACCTGGGGCGACGTGAAGATGCGGGTGGCGCTCGCGCTCGACAATACCGGCTCGATGGCGTCCAGCGGCAAGATGTCCGCGCTGCAGAACGCCGTGGCCGGCAGCGGCGGGCTGATCGACCAGCTCAGCGCCCTCGCCAAGACCCCGGGCGACGTCTACATCTCGGTCGTTCCATTCGCCAAGGTCGTGAACGTCGGCGCCAGCAACTACGCCAAGGACTGGATCGACTGGACCGACTGGCAGAATCCGCCCACGATCCAGCCCGCCAATGGCTCCTATCAGGCCGCAATCCCGAACGGCAGTTTCACGCAATCCCAATGGGACATGGTGGGACCGGGATCTTCCTGTCCGTTCAAGTCCGGCAACGGCTTCCCCTACTTCTCCTGCACCAGCGGCCCGGCGACCGGCAGCTCCAGCGCCTCCAAGATCCCGTCGAGCGGGACCTACAACGGGTACATCTGCCCGGGCTACGACTCCGCCTCGCACAGCTACTACAACGGCTGCTGGGACAGCGTGCAGACCAGCACGCGGGTGAACTGGTGCACCGGCAGCTACTGCAGCTGCCCGACCAGCGGCAGCAATCTTCCGAACAACACGTGCAGTTGCACGGGAAGCGGATCCAGCACGGTGTGCAAGGTCAACACCTTCACGCACACCTGGATCGCCAACACCAAGAGCACCTGGACCGGCTGCGTCGCCGACCGCACCCAGCCCAACGACGCGAATGCCGTGTCGCCCGCGACCTCCGACGTGACGACGCTGTTCCCGGCCAACCAGCACATGGAGAACAGCACCCAGTACTGCAACAGCACGGCCTCGACCAAGCTCGCGGAGATCGTGCCGCTCAGCTACAATTGGAGCTCGCTGAAGAGCGCCGTCAACGCCATGCAGCCCACCGGCGGCACCAATCAGGCGATCGGACTTGCCTGGGCCGTACAGTCGCTGATTCCGAACGGCGTGCTGGCCGCGCCGGCGGAGGACGTCAACACCACCTATAATCGCGTCATCATCCTGCTGTCGGACGGCCTGAACACCGAGGACCGCTGGCCCGAATACGGCAACGGCTCGTCGCAAGCCTCGGGCAACCCGATCGACGCGCGCCAGGCCCTGCTCTGCTCGAACCTGAAGAACACCAAGGATTCGAAGGGCAACGCGATGTACACGATCTACACGATCCAGGTGAACACGAGCTCGCCCGCCGATCCGACCTCGGCCGTGCTGCAGAACTGCGCCAGCAGTCCCGACAAGTTCTACATGCTGACGAGTTCGAGCCAGATCGTGACCACGTTCAACTCGATCGGCACCGCATTGTCGAAGCTGCGGGTTGCCAAATAACAGAAGCGCCGGGCACCGACTGCGCTCCGCCTTCAGCCAACAAAAAAGCCCGGCGCAAGCCGGGCTTTGTGCTCCCTACAGGGCGCGAACGGTCAGTGCGCGGCCGGCGGGGTGAACTTGGCGGCGATGCCTTCCAGCGGCTTGAACGCCTGCTTGGCGAGATCCGAATACAGCCCGGCGATCTTCTGCGAATCGGCGACGAAGGTCTCGTAGGCCGACTTGGCGAACTCGGTCTGCACCTCGAGCACCTTGTCGAGCGACTTCACGCCCTGGAGCTTCTCGACGAACGACTTGGTGTCCTCGAACGACTTCTTGGTGTAGTCGCCATACGCGGTGGCGATGGCTTGGAGCCCGTTCTGCACGGTGGTCGCAGAGTTCACGACGGTCTCGAACTGCTCTTTGCCGTAGTTCTGAAAGTCTTCAACCTTAAACATGTGGCATTCCTTTCCCTGATTTTGAGCGCCCTCAGGGAAGCCCCGGCTCCCTGACGCATCCATAATATAGTGCAGCGCACAAAAAATCAAGAATCTTGTGCAATGCACCATCACGGGCATTGCGGTCTCGACGCACCGTCGGGCGCCCCAACCCGGGCCAGTTCGGCGGAAATACCGACCGTCGGCGCAAGGTTTCTTTAATCCTTTGGCAACTCGACCGTCCTAACCTCTCCGGTGGTCCCGGCCAGCGTCGGCCGAACCGTAAAGCTGTTCTAAAACAGCGTCTTAACAAAACCTCAGTTCGAGCCCTTCGATGCTTGGCAGCGTCATGGCGCGATCGGGAGGTCCGACAGGCACGGTTACGGGGGCGTTCGGCACAATTTCGCCTTACGAGCCGGTGATCACGTCAGAAATTGGACGGGGATTTCATGCTTCGCAAACAAATGGCTTCCTCGCGCCTGTTGCGAGTCGGCGTCTACGGACTGATCACCCTCGCGACGGCAGCAGTGGTCACGGTCGACAGCGCGGAGGCGCGTCGGCGCCATCGGCAGCATCACGCGCGGCACTCGCCCCATAATGACGAGGGCAGCTACAGCCCGGCGTTCGCGTCGATCGTCGTCGACGGCAATTCCGGCGCGACGCTGACGGCGACCAATCCCGACGCCTCGCGGCACCCCGCCTCGCTCACCAAGATCATGACGCTCTATTTGCTGTTCGAGCGGCTCGATTCCGGCAAGATGAAGCTCGATACCGAGATGCCGGTGTCCGAGCACGCCTCCGAGCAGTCGCCGACCAAGCTCGGCCTGCGCCCTGGTCAGACGATCCGCGTCGAGGACGCGATCAAGGGCCTGGTGACGCGGTCGGCCAACGACGCCGCCGTGGTCATCGCGGAGGCGATCGGCGGCGACGAGGACGAGTTCGCCAAGATGATGACGCGCAAGGCGCGCTCGCTCGGCATGAGCCGCACCACCTATGTGAACGCCTCCGGCCTCCCCGCTGACGCGCAGATCACGACGGCGCGCGACCAGTCGATCCTGGGCCGCGCGATCCAGGACCGCTTCCCGCGCTACTATCGCTATTTCTCGACGGTGGTGTTCAATTATCGCGGCCAGTCGATCCGCAACCACAATCATCTTCTCGGCAATGTCGAGGGCATCGACGGCATCAAGACCGGCTATACCCGCGCCTCCGGCTTCAACATCGTGACCTCGCTGCGCCGCGGCAACCGCCACCTGGTCGGCGTCGTGCTCGGCGGCCGCAGCGGCGGCTCGCGCGACGCCATCATGCGCAACCTGCTTGCCGAAAACCTCGACAAGGGCGCGACCCGGCGCACAGTGGCGGCGATCGGCGAGCGCGGCGGCTCCGACGGCGGCGATCCGAACCAGGGCACGGTGCAGCTCGCCTCCGCGGCGCCGGAGACGCCGGCCCCGAGCCGCGCCTCCAAGATCATCTCGACCCTCTCGGAAGCCACCGCGGCCCTGCCGCCGGCGGCACCGCGAGAGGCCAAGGTCGAGCCGGCGCCGATGACCTCCGGTGTGATCCAGAGCCAGCCGATGTCGATCGTTCCCGGCTCGACCGAGCCGATGAAGCCGGTCAAGGTCAGGACGGTCCAGGTCAAGGCCGGCGCGGTCAAGCTCGCGACCGCCGCGCCGCAGCCGGCCGCCCCTGCTCCCGCGCCCTTCGCTCAGCGCGTCGAGGCCATCGAGCCGGCGCCGCCGATCACCCGCGCCGAGGCCCCCCGTCCCGACATGCCGCCGCAGCCGCCGGGCCATGGCACCGGCAACGGCATTCTCGGCGTGCTGCCTGCCTCCAGCCTGCCGGCAGGCTCGTCGCAGGCCATGGCCTATGCGGCGCCTCCGGCCCAGCCGGCACCGACGCAGATCGCCTCCGCGAGCGCTGCGGCGGAGCTTCCGAGCAAGCCTTCCGTGACGCGGAGCGGCTGGATCATCCAGGTCGGTGCGCTGGACAACGAGGCCGAGGCCCAGAAGCGGATCGAGGCGGCCCGCAGCTCGGCGCAAGGCCTCCTCAGCAAGGCCGATCCCTTCACCGAGACGGTCGCGAAGGGCGACAAGACCCTGATCCGCGCCCGCTTCGCAGGACTCGATCGTGATCAGGCCGAGGCCGTCTGCAAGAAGCTGAAGCGCGCCGACATCTCCTGCATGACCGTGCACAACTAACGCTGGCACCGATCCTGTTCCGATGAGGCCCGCGCGACACAGCGCGGGCCTTTTCGTTTGCGGACCATGCGATCGATGACGGGACGCACGGCTGCAAACCACTCGTCAAGGATTTGCCGCTAGAACTTTTTCACCATGACGAACGATCGTGCCTGGCAAGGGCGAGAGCCGCAGGCGTCGACAAAGTTGCGTTGAAAGCGGGTTCGGTGTTGTGGCGTTGGTGGCGTTGCCGGAGTTAGCCGTGATGCGTACGAAGCAGAGTATCCTTGGCCTCGTTCACCCGGGCGGCGAGGTACGTCGACCCCCCTTGGTCGGGATGCAGTTTCTTCATGAGCGCACGGTGGGCCCGACCGATCTCGTCTCGCCCCGCGCCCGGCTGCAGGCCAAGGATCTGATAGGCCTCCTCTTCCGTCATTTTGGAGCTCGACGCCGCGCGTCCCTGCCGCCCTGCCGCATCGCGCTCCGCGTGCTGACGCCAAGCGGGAAACCGGCGGTCCAGATAAGTTTCAAGTAGAGCGACGCTGTCGGCATCGAGGCTCGGCGTCATCGCGGCGAGCTGCGGCAGATCGAACTCGTCCAGCGACCGGCCGGCATGGACGCCGGCGACGAAACGGCCCTGCATCTGCCCGCTGTCGTGATCGAGCACCATCTCGATGAATTGCGAGCGCACCCGCGAGTTCTGACCGGACGAGCGCTGCCCGCCCAGCCCGAACATGCTGCCGACATTGCCGAGCCCACCCGGTGACCAGCCGAGCAATCCCGCCCCGAACAGCCCGATCGGGATCGCCACCACCAGCTCGCCGCGGAGGCCGGTGAAGGCTGCCACCGCAAGGCAGCCGATGCCGCCGGCAAACTTGAGCGCGCGCGCCAGCGCCGCCGGATTCGCGTTCCGGAACATCTGCAGCAACAGATAAAGGGTGATGACGGCGACGGCGCCAGCGATCAGTGTCATGATCCGAATATAGGGCGTGTCGAGACAAAAAGCATGATCGGCTGCGTACGCGACCGGCAGGCTCGAGCCGGTGCGCCGGGCTTGATATTGGCGGCGGCCGAGATCGATCTCTACTTCATCTGCCCGATCAGGCGTGCCGCGCCCGCTTCGGAGCCGGCGAGCCGGAGCAGCGCCGCGCGACCACCGGCAGCATAGGCCGCGGCGGCGCGCAGAAGATCGCGCAACTGCGCGGATGCGCCCGGATCGAAGCGGCACCATGCTCCCCCCGACAGCCGCGCCATCTCGCGAAAAGCCTGCTCGGCCGCGGGCTCATTGCCCTCCTGGAACATGAACAGCGGGACCTTCAACAGCCCGAGCTCGCCGGCTTTTGCGCAGAGCACGTCGACATTCTCCTCCATCGCGTCGCCAACGAACACGACGGCGCGGATTCCAGACGCTGTCGCATGGCGTCGCGCCTCGGCAAGAACCTTGCCGATCTGGGTCTGGCCGCCGCGGCAATCGATCTTGCCCATCAGTCGGGCGAGCTCAGCGCTGTCGGAGATCCAGCCAGTGGCGCGGCATTCATCGAAACCCCGATAGTACACCAAGCGGATATCAAGGCTGCCGAGGGCGGCGGCCTCGCGAAACATGTCGGCCTGCAGGGCACAGGCCATGTCCCAGGTCGGCTGGCGGCTCAGGGTCGCATCAAGCGCAAAGACGAGACGACCTCTGGTTCCCTGAGCTGCAGGAGCCATGGCCTTGGCCTGCGCCACAAACGCCGCAACGGCGTCTGCCGTGGAGCGCGCATCGTCCGGCAACCGTTGCTGGCGCGAGCCATCGTCGGCCGTGGTCATCGGCGCAGAACCTGGCTTCGTACGACGATCGACCATACGCGCACCTTGCTCGGACGCGCATCATGTGGGCAGCCGGACGAACAGCTTCAATGACGGCAGCGACCCATCTGCCGCATACGTCGTTCATTCCGCCCGTCGTGGTGGGCGGCAAGGGTCAGGCGAGGCTGGCGTGCATCCCGGCTTGCGCGCTCAATGCGTCAGCGGCTTGGCCGGCGTCGCGGTCTTGCCGACCGGCGCATAAGGCGCGACGGGCCCCGGATCGAGCAATGGTGTCTTGGTCTTGACCGGCCCGATGTCGCTGCTGCTGTCGCTGTCGGCGAGGAACTTGTCCAGCATGGCCTGGATCGACGACTTGGCGTCGTCGGGTCCGGTGTCGCGCATATCGTTGTGCTGGAAGTCCGTGTTGACGACCGTGATGCCTTCCTTCTCGCAGATGTCGTCGCTCGGGATCACGCCGGGATCGGTCTTGAATTGCGGGTCCTTCGAACGGAACGACAGGATCTTGAACTTGCCGTCGGTGACGAACGGGACGCGGAGGTTGTCGAGCGTGACGACCTTCCGGACGTCTTCGGGATACTGCTTGGCGAAATACATCGAGATGTCGCCGCCCATCGAATGACCAACCATCGTCAGATGATCATAGTCGGCGTTCGGCTGCACTTGGTGCATCTGCTCGACGGCGAACCGGATGTTGGCGACACCGCGCTGGATCTGCGGCAGGCGGCCGACATAGGGCTCGCCGACCTTCGTCACCATCGGCGCATCGGTCGGCAGGTCGTGCTGGATGCTGACCGCCATGTAGCCGCGCGCAGCAAATACGTTGGCCAGGAACGAGTACTCGGTGAACTTGACGGTGTTGCCGTGATTGAGGATCGCGACCGGCAGCTTGACCATGCCGGCTTCGGCCTGCATCTCCTTGTCGCGGCGGACGGCCACGGCGACTTCGACCAGACGGTTGTCGCGCGAGGCGTCATAGAACCTGATGGTCTCGTGCCGGATCGCCCACTTGCTCGCGGTGAAGTAGCCGACGGCCGCCAGCACGCTGACAGACACAAGAACGGTTATTCCACGCTTCATGTTCGTCCCTCGGGAGCACAATCAAAGGTAGTTTTGAACCTATAAGACTCTCGCGACCCGTTCTGTTTAATATATGTAACGGCGCTGTGACAGGAAGACCAAATGTTGTGTATCGGTCGCCCGTTCGTTGTGCGCCGCACCTAGTTGCTGTGCAGCATAGCGGGTTCCGCCGCCCGTCTCTGTAACTTGAGCCCTGAACGTCAGGTTCAAATCAGTCATGAATTTGACGGTAATCTAGCGAAGTTGGCGGCCGCGGCGTTGACCTGAGACAAATCTTCCTCGTCCGCCCCAAGCAGGCTGAACGCGCCGTCCCCCCCTGTCACGCGGATTGTTAACCAAGCGGCGGGCGTACGTTCAACGCGCACAATGTCTCAGGCGCGGCTTCGCCGGACTGCGGACGGTATTCAGGCGCTGATGATGTCGTGCAGGTCGAGCGGCTTGTCGACCTGGGCGAACCATTCGGCGCGGTTCGCGGCGCGGCGGCGGCCGCGCTCGTCCAGCGGCAGCTTGAGCTGCCGCAGCAGGCTGGTGACCTCCTCCCGGGCCGTGACGTGGCCGAGATTGGGGCGGGTGCCCAGGGTCGCTTCGTCGATGTCGTCGAGCGCGGTCAGTCCGCGCGGGAAGAACTCGCGATAGACGACGCGTTCGGCAAAGCCGTCGATGGCGCGAAAGCCGAGCCGCAGCGACAGGTCTTTGAGGCCGTCGGCGACCAGTTGCTTGTTGCGGGAGCCGAGCATCGACAGCCGGTTGCGGACCACGATCCAGTCGGTCATCGCACCGTCCACCTGGCGGCGCTTGCGCCGGACGTCACGCACCATCTCCGCATAGTGGCTCTCGCCGGTCACGGCATAGGTCGCCGGATCGACCGTTCCCAGCACGTCGAAGTCGAGGAAGCTGTCGTTGATCGGCGTGACCAGCGTATCCGCCATCGAATGCGCCAAGCGCATCAGGTAGCTGTCGTTGCCGGGCGTATCGATGACGATGAAATCGAACGAGCGTTCGACGGCGCTCACGGCCTCCATGAACTGCTGGAACTCGGCGTTCTCGTTCTCGTCGATCTGCAGCGTCCGGCCGAGCTGGATGCAGTAGTGCGTGGGCAGCTCGAGGCGCAGGCCGGTGCGGCGCGCCCAGGCGCTGCGGTTGTTGATGTAGTGGGTGAAGCTCTGCTGGCGACAGTCGAGATCGATCGTGGCGACGCGCTGGCCGGCCTTCAGGAGTGCCACGGCGATGTGCAGGGCGGTGGTCGACTTGCCCGACCCGCCCTTCTCGTTTCCAAGCACAACCACGTGGGCCGAGCCCGATTGTCCTTGGCTAGTCTGCACCAGCATGTTGTCGACCTCTTACGATCATCTTCGAGTCACGGTCGTCTGCGGTCAAGTGAAATGCATCGTCATCGTGAATCCCACGGGGGACGCATCCTCCGCTACTACTTGACGCGCGCGTTTACCAACTCCGCATCGGACGCGGAGACGTGCTAACAGGCGTATTCAAGTATGCTGAGCGGCGTGTCGCGTCCTTGTTAAGGGCGGTCGCCCGAGCGTCAAGGCCGAACAGAGCAACCGCAATTTTTCGCTGTGAGATCGAGCAAAAATGTCACGAAGCCCTCGCGTCGCCCGCACCGTTTCCGCCCTCCGCCGCGAGCTCGACAGCTTGCGCGCGAGAAAGGCCAGCATCGCGCTCGTGCCGACCATGGGCGCGCTGCATGAAGGCCACATCTCGCTGGTCCGGCTGGCGAAGCGCCGCGCCGACAAGGTGGTCGTCTCGATCTTCGTCAACCCGACTCAGTTCGCGCCGACGGAGGATTTCGGTTCCTACCCCCGGACCTGGAAGGAGGATGTTGCGAAACTTGCGGCCGAGCGCGTCGATCTGATCTGGCATCCCGACGCGAAGGCGATGTATCCGGACGGCTTCGCGACGCGGGTCGTGCCGGAAGGCGCGGCATTGGCCGGGCTGGAGGATCGCTTCCGTCCGCATTTCTTCGGCGGGGTCGCGACCGTGGTCGCCAAGCTGTTCACGCAATGCCGGCCGGACGTCGCGATCTTCGGCGAGAAGGACTATCAGCAGCTCCGCGTCGTCGCCCAGATGGCGCGCGACCTCGATCTCGGCGTCCGCGTCGTCGGATCCCGTACGGTGCGCGAACGCGACGGGCTCGCGATGTCGTCGCGCAATGTCTACCTCACTGCAGACGAGCGGCGGGCGGCGCCGACGCTGCACCGTGTCCTGAAGGAGCTGGCGGCCCGGCTGCGCGCCGGCGACGACATGCAGCCGGCGCTTGGGGACGGCGCCGCCGCGATCACCCAAGCCGGCTTCGCCTTGGACTATCTCGAGGTCCGCCACGCCGAGACGCTGGCCCCCATCGCCCCGAACGAGTCAGGACCGATACGCATCCTGGTCGCGGCCAAGATCGGAACCACGCGACTGATCGACAATATCGCCGGCTGAGCCGCCGGGAAATCAGCGGCTCGCCAAGACCGCGAGTGCTCCTTCGCCCGCAAGGGCAGAGGCAGCGGCAACTGACGCCGGGTAGAGCGTACGCTCTGCCCTTGCGATCGAGTCTGAACTTCCGCCCCGGCGTGAGATGCTCACGTGCAACACCGGCAACTCGTCGAGCGGCTACAGCAGGCCGAGATCGCGCAGCTCGCGGCGCAGCGGCTCGGGCATGGCTTCGACCCCCGCCGCACTGGACTTGCCGAGATCGGCCGGCGCATCCTCGGTCGTCAGATAGCGCCACCCCTGGAACGGACGCATCGGCCGCGGCGACACCGCGATCACCTTCGGCTGCATGATGATGCGGCACCGCCCGATGCCGTCGCCGTCGCGGAACGGCTCGATGCCGACGATCTTCTCGCGCGCGGCGACCTCACCGCGGATCACCCAGTACAGCGAGCCGCCGGCGAGGATGTCCTCGACTCGTTTCGGCGTCATCCGCGTGACATGGACGTGCTGCTGCGGCAGGCCCTTCTTCTTGGCCGCGAGCATGCGCTCGGCGATCCACTCCTTCAGCTCTTTCACGGACTCGCAGCCGACGGCGAGCTTGATCAGGTGCAGAGGCATGATGGCGGTTCGACCAGCGGGATCTATTCGTTGTTGGCGGCCGGCTCGGCGGCGTCAGGCGCCGCCTGAGGCGCCGCGGCAGCCGGCGGCTTCGGCTTCGGTGCGGCCTTCTTGGCCGCCGGCGGCGCCTGGGCGTGGCTGGCAGCCACGGTCGGCGGCGCTGCCGGCGACGGCGCAAGCTGCGTCGGCGGCTTCGGCGCAGCGGCTGCCGGTGCGACCGAACGCGTCGAGGCCGTCGGCTCGGGATTCATGATGCTGACCGGCGGGGTATTGGCCGAGCTGGGAAATTCCGCGGTCGTCGGCTTGCCGCTCGGCGCCGACGGCGCCTGCCCTGGAGGCGCCAGTCCCGCAAAGGTTCCAGCGACGGGCTGGCCCGGCGCCGCATTCCACTGCGAGGCGTAGCGCGTCACCAGCCCCTCATAGGTCCGCCCTTCCATGTTGTTCATCAGTTGCTGGCGATCGCCCACGGCACGGAACATCACGCAATCGCTCGGCGTGCAGCGGTCGCGCGTCAGCAGCACATAGGCCATCAGGCCATAACGATCGCGCTCCACGGCGCGGCGCAGCGCCAGCAGCTCGGCGGTCATCACCTTGTTGGCGCTGGCGACGTCGCCCGCCTGGGACAGCCGGCTCAGCATGCCCGCCGCATAACTGACGGCCGCGGCCGTCATCTCGGCCGATCCGAACAGGCTCTTCTCGCAATTCGCGAGCACCAGGTCGCCGGCGAGATCATCCACGCAGGCCAGAGCGGGCGGCGAGAAGCTGACGGTGGCGGTCGCCGCAGGATCGCCATTGGCGCCGCGCGGGCTCGCATCCTGGCTCCGCATCATCGACGCCACCGCAATCCCGACCGCCAGCAGCGTGATCACCGTCAGCGCGCCGTTGGCGACCGATTTCTCGGCCCTGAGCAGGGTCATCAGGACGATCAGTGCAAAGAAACCCGCCGCGGCAACGGTGAGCCACATCGGGAACGCCGGTGAGTTCAAGAGCTGATCCAACGAGGAAGGCCAGGTCGAGTTCATGCGCGCTTGTTCCTGACGTGGGCCAGCGAGAGCGGGCCCGATGGCGTCCCTACATGGGACGGCCGTGAAACGATCATCAAATTCAAATGATCACCCGATCGATTGCGGCCCCACCACGACAATAGGACGATTCCATGCGCCTGCGGGCGCCGGATGGTGTGGAGCTACCCGCTATCCCCAAAGGGATCGCGCAGCAATCGTCAGCGTCTCGCGCCACGGCTCCCGAACGCGTGGCAACTCCCCCTCTCGCTTCGGCTACGTCTCCGGCGGCCGCCTCCGCCGACGCGGCACGTCATCCTCAAGACAAGGCCAATTGGCTCTCTCTGGCAACCCGCTCAAAGGCTTCCGTCGAGCTTTTGATCCGATACTGGCAGTCGTCGTCTTCCGTCGGAAGCTGGCGGATGATCTCGTAGGTGCCGGTGGCGGCCGGACGCGAGACGTTGCTCGCGGTAAAATAGACGGTCGATCCAATGGGGAACTTGTGTTTCAACGCCCTCTCCTGCTCGCGTGCCGGCAAGAGCCCCTTGTCCCGCTGCCCGGGCCGGCGTGTCTTTATAAATATCGCGCTTATATCACGCCGCCGCCCGCCCTGACCAGCGACCTCACGACATGGCAAACACGGAGATTGCGAGAGTCTTCAACGGGATGACGCCGTAGGCGGTATTTCTGGACGAGCGCGTCGGGGCTCGCTCGTCCACCGCAGACCATATCGTGAACAGGCGGCGCCGTTCAGACTTTCTCGACCCGGTCGATGATCCAGCTCTCCGCAAGTCCGTCCTTCACCCACGCCGCGAACTCCGGCATCGCCATCATCGTGTCCATGTAGGCACGGGTCTCGGCGGCGACCGGAATGGCGAAGCTGTGGAAGCGCGTGACCACCGGCGCGAACATGGCGTCGGCCGCGCCGAAGCGGCCGAACAGGAACGGCCCGCCATTGCCATAGCGGGCACGGCAGTCGCGCCAGATGTCCTCGATCCGGGCGATGTTGGCCTTGGCATCGGCAGACAGCTCCACCAGCCGCACCGGCCGGTGCAGGTTCATCGGGCATTCGTTGCGCAAGGCCGGGAAGCCGGAGTGCATCTCCGCGCAGACCGATCGCGCGTGGGCGCGGGCAGCGGCATCGGCGGGCCACAGCCCCGCTTGCGGGAAACGCTCTGCGAGATATTCGATGATCGCGAGCGAATCCCACACGCTGATCGCGCCATCGATCAGGATCGGCACCTTGCCGGCCGGGGAATGCTTAAGGATGCGCGCCTTGTCGGCGGGATCGTCGGTGTAGAGCGGGATCACGATCTCCTCGAAGGCGATGTCGCAGCCGCGCAGCGCCAGCCACGGCCGCATCGACCATGAGGAATAGTTCTTGTTGCCGATCACCAGCTTCAGCGTCATGTCCAGCCGTCTCCGTGTTCAGGCGTGCATGGGCCGCGCCGTGTCGGCCATGGCAACCTTGCCTTCCGGGACGCATACAGGATCGGCAGTGGCCGCGTCGACAGCGACTTGCTCCGATTTGCGTCCCCCGCGCGCGACACGATCAGCGCGTGAAGTCCTGCGGCGTGAACGACATCTCGATCACCTTCCACTCGTCATAGCGATCTCGCGGCAGCATCGAATAAGGCTGGCAGGCGTTCAATGCCTCGACGGCGCTTTCCTTCAGCTGCGCAGCCTTCAGCGGTGCGATCACCTCCCTCACCTCCGGCTCCGTCGCCAGCCGCCCGTCGGGCGTCATTGCGAAGCGCAGCCTGACCATGACCCGGTCGGACGGTGACATCGAAGCCGAAAGACGGGCGCAGCTCCTGACCCGCTGACGCAGCGCCGTCTCCAGATTGGCCGCGAGGTTGGTTGTCGCGGCCGGCCCGGCGTCCTTGGCATCGTCCGGGCCGATTGCCGGCGGCAGCGGCGAAAGCGGCTCGGGCAGGCCCAGCATGACGCCGTATTTCACCGTGATGTCGGGCTCGGGCGGCACATAGCTCGGCGCCGGAGCCGGCACAGGCGGCGGCAAAGGCTTGGCGGCCGACTTCGCCTCCGCCTTGGCGGCCGTCTTCACGGCCTTGGACGGCGGCATCGGCGAAGGCTGCGGCAGCGCCGGTGAGGGAGACGGCGGCTTCGGCATCTCCTTCGCCTCCTGCACCGGTGGCTGCGCCAGCTCAGGCGCCGGAGGCGGCGCGGCGGCCGCCGGCGACGGGCTCGGCGCCGGCTGCGGCAGCGTCAGTTCGGGCGATGGCGACGGCACCGGCTCCGGCGTCTTCTGCGGGTCGTCGGCATCGACGATGTCGACGGCAACCTCGTCAGTCCTGGCAATCTCGTAGGGACGCACCGTGGTCGAGACCACGACCCCACCGGCGATCAGGAGATGCGCGAGCACCGATGCGGCGATGCCCCAACGGATGAACTGCCAACGTTCCATGCTGCTTCACTTGCGCCCGCGCCTGACCGAACGCCGGACGGATTGCCTGGGCTGCGCGCGGTCTCGCCGATCATTGGCAGGGATTGCAGCGCCAGCCGCCGGCCGCGCCGGCCATGTCGGTGTCTAGCATAGCGGCGCGGGCGCCGCCCTCAATCCCATTTCGGCGCAAAGGCGAAGTTGGTCATCCGCCCTTCGGGACTGCCCATCGCGAAGATGTCGGCCATGTCCTGCTCCGAGAGCTCGAAATCGAACACGTCGAGGTTCTCGGACAGCCGTTCGATCTTCGAGGTGCGCGGGATCGCCACCACGTTCTGCTGCACCAGCCAGCGCAGGCAGATCTGCGCCGGGCTCTTGCCATGGACGCGGCCGATCCGCGTCAAGGTCGGATCGTTCTTGATCTTGCCCTTGGCGATCGGGCTGTAGGCGACAAGCGCGATGCCATGGCGCGCGCAGGCATCGCGGACCTTGGTTTGATCGAGATAGGGATGATACTCGACCTGATTGCACACCAGCGGCTCGGGCGATGCCGCCACCGCCTCGTCGAGCAAGGCAACCGTGAAATTGGAGACGCCGACGTGGCGTGCGAGCCCGAGCGTCTTGGCATGCGCCAGCGCGCCGAGCGTCTCGGCCAGCGGCACGTGCGGGTTGGGCCAGTGCAGCAGCAACAGGTCGACCTCGGAGACGCGCAGCCGGACCAGGCTCTCCTTGGCCGAGCGCTCGAGGTCGTGCGGCGCGAAATGCGTGGTCCACACCTTGGTTGTCAGGAACACCTCGCTGCGCCGGACGCGCGAGGCGCGCAGGCCTTCACCGACCTCGTGCTCGTTCTCATAGACCTGCGCGGTGTCGATGTGCCGGTAGCCGAGGGTGAGCGCCTGCTCGACGATGCGGCTGCAGGCGCGCCCGCGCAGCTCCCAGGTTCCGAGACCCAAAGCGGGAATTCCGGCACCATTGGCCTCGATCATCAGCATGGCCGTGCACTCCAGAGCGCGTGCAACATTATGTAGGCACACGCTGGGCGTTGCCAACGCACGACCCGTGTTTGGCTTAAGTCTTGGCTAAGGCGGCAAACACCGTCTCGGGCGCGTGCGCGATGACGGTGAGCAGCGCGCGCGCCGGGCCGCGCGGCATGCGCTTGCCCTGCTCCCAGTTGCGGATGGTCTCGACGGGCACGCCGAGCTTGGCGGCGAATTCCTGCTGGGTCAGCTGCACCCGCCGCCT
Source organism: Bradyrhizobium sp. SZCCHNRI3043 (assembly GCF_032377735.1). NCBI lineage: Bacteria > Pseudomonadati > Pseudomonadota > Alphaproteobacteria > Hyphomicrobiales > Nitrobacteraceae > Bradyrhizobium > Bradyrhizobium sp. SZCCHNRI3043. The sequence goes on along the minus strand of NZ_JAUHID010000009.1, from coordinate 37,454 downwards.
GAGATCGCGCACTTCGAGCGGAGCCGCGGGCGCCAGCGGAATCTCCTCGCCGTCACGCAGCTCCACGATCCGTCCATCTGCCTTCAGCCGCAAGCGTTGCATCGTCCGACTCCGTCTCGAGCGACAGTGTCGCCGAACCGCGTTAAGGCCGGATTAACGATATAAGTCGTTCAGGGATTGCGCTTATTTCAAGCCGAACCACAGCGTGGCGATGCCGAGAAACGAGAAGAAACCGACGACGTCGGTCACCGTCGTGACGAAGGTTCCCGAGGCGACGGCCGGGTCGGCGCGGACCCGTTCGAGCACCATCGGAATCAGGATGCCGCCGAGCGCACCCGCGACGAGATTCGAGATCATCGCAAGCCCGATCACGATGCCGAGCCCGGGCATCTTGAACCACGCCACGGCGGCGATGCCGGTGACGAGCGCGAAGGCCAGACCATTGACGAGCCCGACCAGTCCCTCGCGGATCACGACCCGCATCGCATTGTTCGGCCCGAGCTCGCGCGTCGCCAGCGCGCGCACCGCGACCGTCATGGTCTGGGTCGCGGCATTGCCGCCCTGGCTGGCGACGATCGGCGCGAGCACGGCGAGCGCCACCATCTGCTGCAACTGGCCCTCGAACAGGCCGAGCACCGATGACGCCAGGAACGCGGTGGCGAGATTGATCAGCAGCCAGTTGAAGCGACCCTTTGCGATGGTCCAGACGCTGTCGGACAATTCCTCGTCGCCCGACACGCCGCCGAGCGCCTTGAAATCCTCGTCGGCCTCCTCCTCGATGACGTCGACCACGTCGTCGATGGTGATGACGCCGGCCAGCCGGTTATCGGCATCGACCACGGGGGCCGCGACCAGATTGTACTTGCCGAACAGCCGCGCCACTTCGGCGAGATCGTCGGTGACGGTGACGCGACGGCGGTCCTCGTCGATCAGATCGGCCAGCGGAACCGGACGGCGGGCGCGCAGCAGCGCATCGAGCGACACCGCGCCCTGCCAATGCCGTGCGTCGTCGACCGCATAGATCTCGTAGAACCGCTCGGGCAGATCCGGCGTCTCGCGCATGTAGTCGATGGCCTCGCCGACCGTCCAGCCCAGTGGAACCGCGATGACCTCGCTCTGCATGCGGCGGCCGGCCGAGCCCTCGGGATAGTCGAGGCTGCGCGCCAGCGCGTCGCGCTCCGACGGCGGCAGGCGTTCGAGGATCTCCTCCTTGTCCTCCTCGTCGAGGCTTTCCAGCAGCTCGACCGCATCGTCGGATTCGAGCTCGCGCACGCCCTCGGCGACGGTCGCAGGCTCGAGCTCCTCGAGGATCTCCTCGCGGACCGCGTCGTCGACCTCGTTCAGCGCGGAGAAGTCGAAATCGGTGCCGGTCAGCTCGACCAGCCGGACACGGTCGTCCGGCGCGAGCGCCGCGATCAGGTCGCCGAGATCGGCCTCGTGCAGCTCGGCGACCTCGGCGCGCAGAAACGCCTCGTCCTCGGCGGCGATCGCCGCCGTGATGGCCGCGATGAATTCGGCGCGAATCACGCCGGATTCGGTGCGCATCGGCGCGCGATCGCGTAGAGTAGCATCAGCATGGGCAACGTCCGATGTCTCGTTCATGACGTGCCTCACGCGCTTGATTTCAGAGCAAATGGTCTGATTTGTGCTTTCACGCATTACATAATCGGCAACAGCGAGCGCAACGGGAAAAGATGCGGCTTTGGCGACCGATGACGGGATGGGTAAACGCGGCCTGCGTCGTGGCGGCGCTGCTTGCGGCTGACGTCGCCGCAGCTGCGCCCGCCGCATGCCCGCGCGAAGGTACGCTCGGCACGTCGCGCATTCTCACCGTCGATCCCGCGACACATCCGCGCGTCGGCCTGAAGAGCTTCCCGGACACGCTGCCGCTGCACGACGGCGAGGTGGTGCTGACCTTCGACGACGGCCCGTCGCCGCCGATGACCGACAAGGTGCTCGCCGCACTCGCCAGGGAATGCGTGCGCGCGACCTTCTTCCTGGTCGGCGAGCCTGCGTCGCGCCGCGCCGCGCTGGTGCGGAAGATCGCGGCCGAAGGCCACACCATAGGCCATCACACCTTCACGCATGCGAATCTCGCGCACATCACGCCGGGACAGGCCGTCGATGAGATCGATCGCGGCATCGGCGCCGACGAGAAGGCGCTCAACGGCGCGGAGACGACCACGCCGTCGACGCCATTCTTCCGCTTTCCCTATTTCGAATCGACACCGGCGACGCTCGACCTGCTGCAGTCGCGCGGCATCGTCGTGTTCGGCGCCGATCTCTGGGCCAGCGACTGGAACCCGATGTCACCGCAGCAGACGCTGAAGCTGCTGACCACCCGGCTGAGCCAGGCGCGCAAGGGCATCATCCTGCTGCACGATCCGCAGCCGCGCACGGTCGCCATGCTGCCCGCGTTCCTGCGCTACCTGAAGAACCACGGCTATCGCGTGGTCCATGTGGTTCCGAAGCAGCCGGCGGATGTGCATCACGAGCAGCATAGCGAGCGCCCTTCACCCGCGCCGACGACGCCGAACGAAGGTGGTTAATCCGTCGTTCAGGACCCCTGTCTACGCTCGACTGCCGTGATCACGGCGATTTCTACCGCTTGCAATCCGGCAACAGCCGCGTGCAAACCGGAACCAGGAACGATGTCATCTCGCGACGGCCGAACATCCCTGCTATGTCTTGGCGGTCGCTTGCCCGTCCCGCGCGGCTGCGACACATCATCGAGCGTCGAAGACCCTGGCCGAAGGGGCCGGGACGGTGAAGGGAATGTGAGCAGCGTGATGCGTGATCGTCGGTGGGCTTGCGTCGGACGGCCAACATGGCTCGCAGTGCTGTTGGGCACCGTCGCCTGCGTCGCCTCCAGTGTCGGATCGTCAGCCGCATCGGCGGCCGATTGTCCCGGACACCCGAACGCGCTCGGCACGTCGCGCGTCCTGGTGGTCGATCCGCGCGAGCATCCGCGCCTGGGCGCGATGCAGTACAAGGAGACGCTGCCGCTCAAGGATCACGAGGTCGTCATCACCTTCGACGACGGGCCGCTGCCGAAATACAGCAATCGGGTGCTGCAGATTCTCGCCGACCAATGCGTCAAGGCGACGTTCTTCACCATCGGCCGCCAGGCCAAGGCCGATCCCGAGGGCGTGAGGAAGCTCGCGGCCGCCGGCCACACCATCGGCACTCACAGCCAGAACCATCCGCTGAGCTTCAACAAGATGACGCTCGAACAGGTCCAGCCGGAGGTCGATCAGGGCATCGCCTGGACGAAGGCCGCGCTCACCGATCCCTCCGCGCTGTCGCCGTTCTTCCGCGTGCCTGGCCTGCTGCGCGGCGACGCCGTGGAAAGCTATGCCGCCTCGCTCGGCCTGCAGGTCTGGAGCGCTGACTTCCTCGCCGACGACTGGCGCAGCATTTCCGGCGCCAAGGTCTACGAGCTCGCGATGAAGCGGCTGGAGGCGCGCGGCAAGGGCATCCTGCTGCTGCACGACATCCAGGCCCGCACCGTCACGGCGCTGCCGAAGATCCTCGCCGATCTCAAGGCCAAGAACTACAAGATCGTGCACGTCGTGGCGGCAACGCCGGACCGGCCGGCGACGCCGACCGAGCCCGAGGATTGGCTGGTGCATCGTCCGTCGGACGAGACCCCGGTGGCGCATTGGCCCAGGATCGCGCCCGTCGATCTCGCCGGCGCCGAAACACGCGCCCGCGCCAGGCTGGACGATTTCGGCATTCTCGACGTGCCCGCGGCCGTCACGCACGGCGCCCAGAAGCCGGCATGGCCGCGTCCGCCGCTCGCGCCGCGCCTTGCAGCGCCGGCCTTGGCAGCGCCGGCGCCCAATCTGTTCGCATGGCCGCCTGTCGCGCCGCTGTCGGCGCAGCGGCATCAGCTCGCCCGGCTCGAGAGCCCGGCCCCGAAGGCGGCGACTGCCAAGCCGGCGCCGCGTCCGCTGCGCCTCGCGAGCCTCAGGCGGCGCTGAACATTCGCAGATGTTGCACGCGGGGATGCCGCACGATTCGCTCGCCCTCGCCTTCGGCTGCTGGAACTCGATATCGCGGCGATCGGCCTGATGCACACCGATCGCGGTGCGACCGATCAATTCGAGACCAGCTTGCTGACGCAGAGGATGACGGCGGCGGCCAGGAAGAACAGGTCGATGTAGGATTTCTTCTCGCCGTCCTTGCGCAGCGATCCGACGTCGGACACCACCTGCCTGCTGACCACCTGCCCCACCGGCCCGTCGCCGAGCATGCCGGCCAGCCGGCGGACGTCCGATTCCATCTTCTCGATCCGTCCGAAGAAATGGAAGGTGCGCACCACCGTGACGGCGCGCATGCCGGCATAGATCAGCACCACGAGCGCCAGGACGGCGCGGTTCTGGTACTTCTCGATGTAGTTCAGGCTGAGATAGACGGCCGCGAGAAATACGAAATTCGAGATGAAGCGGTACACGAGGCCCGTGAAGTTCATCTGCTCCCCCACATGATGTTCGGATCACTGGCCGACGACAGAACTCACGAAACGCGTTTCGCCCCCGCGTCCTGGTTCAACCGGCGTCACCCTAGGAGAGCGGGCTTGCGAATTCGTGAAGTGGAAATTTTGCAGCGCCAGAACAGGCCCGCTTGGTAAACAAGGGACTGCCCGGAGAGCGCCGCTGCAGCCTGCAATTGCAGGGCTGCAGCAGCTCTCGCAGCTATGCGCCGAATCGCGCCGGCGCGCAGGCGGCGACGTCGACGCTCGGCGCCTCGCCGCTCATCAGCTCGGCGAGGATGCGACCCGTCGCAGGCCCCAGCGTGAAGCCCTGGTGGCCATGGCCGAAATGCAGCCACAGGCCCTTGTGACGCGCCGCCTGGCCGACGACCGGCAGCATGTCGGGCATGCACGGCCGCGTGCCGATCCACGGCTCGGGCTCGACCGGCTTGCCGAGGTCGATGAGCTGGCGCGCGGCAGCCTCGGCCTTGCCGAGCTGAACCGGGGTCGCCTTCGCATTCGGCGATGACAGCTCGGCGCCGGTCGTGATGCGCACGCCGAGCGCCATCGGGTTCATCAGATAGCCGAGCGCCGCATCGCGCAACGGCAGATCGAGCGGGGCGCCGCCGCTGTAGTGACGGTGATAGCCGCGCTTGCGCACCATCGGGATGTCGTAGCCGAACTGCTTCAGGAACTCCGGCGACCACGGTCCGAGCGCGACCACCACGGCCTCGGCCTCGATGCGTCCCTCCACCGTGGTGACGGCCCAGCCGCTGCCCGCCTGTGCGAGCGTGGTCGCGTCGCCGCGCAGCAGCTTGCCGCCGCGCCGCGTGAACAGCTCGGCATAGGAGCCGACGAGGCTGCCCGGGTCGGACACGGTCCACGGCTCCTGCCAGTGCAGGCCGCCGATGCCGCTGTCGATCAGCCCGGGCTCGGCCTGCTTGAGCTGCTGGGCGCTGAGCAGCTTGAACTTGACGCCGAACGCCTTGCCGACCGCCTCGGCCTCCCTCGCCTCCTTGTCGAACTGCGCCTGCGTCCGGTGCAGCACGCGAAAGCCGTCGCGGCGCACGAGATTGCCGGCCCCGGCCGCGAGAATCAGCGGCTCGTGCTCGGGCGCGGCGCGTGCGATCAGTTGCGCATAGGTCCGCGTCAGCACCTCGTGCCGGGCGGGGAACGAATTCCACCAGTATTGCAGCAGCGGGCGCACGTGATAGGGCAACGCCGCGAGGCTGTAGTGCACGTCGTTGGTGCGCGCGAGCGCAATGTCGAGCACGCCGGCGAGATCATAGGGCATCGCGTAGGGCCTGACGGCCTCGCTCTGGATGATGCCGGCATTGCCGTAGCTGGTCTCGCGGCCTGGCTCCCTGCGGTCGACCAGCGCCACTGACCAGCCGCGGCTCTGCAGGTGCAGCGCCGTGCCGACGCCGACCATGCCGCCACCGAGAACGATCGCGCTTTGCATCGTCATCACTCCTATCTCAGGTCCGCGCCGCCGCGACGACGGTGACCTCGATCTTCACATCCGCCATCATCTGGGCCTGCACCGTGGTGCGCACCGGCAGCGGGTCCTTGAAGTGCCTGCGATAGGCCTCGTTGTAGGCGGCGAAATCCGCCTTGTCGGCGAGGTGCACCATGCAGGACACGACGTCGTCGAGCGTCAGGCCTTCGCCGGCAAGCGTCTCCGAGATGTGCTTGAAGACGAGATCGGTCTGCGCCGCGATGCCTTCGGGAATGCTGCCGTCATCCGCAACCGGGATTTCGCCGGACAGGAACACCAGGCCGCCGGCGCGGCGCACCAGCGAAAACGGCCATGAGGGGGCGTCGGACATCGTTAGTCGCTCCAGGATGTATTGATCATGATGGCCGGCCTCAATCCCACGCCATGAAGCCCGGCGTCTGCGCCAGCGGCGGCAGCGACGCGAGCCTGGCGAGGTCCGGCCGGGGACGGCGCAGCTCGGAGTCATCGGCAAAGGCGGCCTCCAGCGCCGCGGCGACGCCGAGCACCAGCGCATCGCCGCCGCGGGGACCTACGATCTGCAGACCGAACGGCAGGCCGTTGTCGTCGAGGCCGAGCGGCAGGCTGAGCGCGGGGTGGCCGGCGAGCGTCACCGCATAAGCAAGCGCCAGCCAGTGGAAGTAGGAGCGTGTCGGCACGCCGTCGATCTCGGCCGGATACAGCTCGACCCACGGCCGCGGGCTCAAGGTGATGGTCGGACTGATCAGCACGTCGTGGCTTGCGAAGAAGCCCTGATAGGCGCGGTAGATGCGGGTCTGGTTGGCGCTCGCGCGCGAAAAATCGTCGAGGCTGTAGCCGAGCCCCTCCTCGACATTGGCGCGCACGTTCGGCCCCAGCATGTCGGGCCGCTCGCGAAAATTCTTGCCGTGCTGGGTGAGGAACAGCGAGGCGCGCAGCACCGCGAAGGTCTCGTCGGCGCCGCTGCAATCGGGTGCGCTCTCGTGCGCGTCAGCAAACAGCGGCGCGATGCGCGACACGCGCGCACGGAAGGCGCGGCGGATCAGCGCTTCCGTCGGCGCAAAGCCGAAATCCTCGGTGAAGGCGAGCCTGAGCGTCTTGAGTTCGACCGCCGGCGGCACCGCCCAGCGCGATGGCGCGCCGCGCACGGCTTCGCCCGGCAAGGTGTAGGCGAGCGGATCGCGCGCATCGTCGCTCGCCATCACCGACAGCATCAGCGCGGTATCGGCGACATCGCGCGCCATCGGCCCATCGGTCGACAGGCACGACCAGCCATGGGCGCGCTTCTCGCTGGCGACGAGGCCGTAGGACGGCCGCATGCCGACGATGCCGGAGAAGCCGGCCGGATTGCGAAGGGAGCCGCCGGTGTCCGAGCCGGAGGCCAGCGGGGCCATGCCGCAAGCGAGCGCGACCGCCGAGCCGCCGGAGGAGCCGGCGGCCGAGCGCATCGGGTCGAACGGGTTGCCGGTGGCGCCGAACACGGGATTGCGGGTGTTGCCGCCCGCCGCCCATTCCGGCGTGTTGGTCTTGCCGAAGATGATCGCGCCGGCAGCGCGCAGCCGGCCCACCGAGGCCTGGTCGACGGCCGGGACATTGTCGGCCAGGATCGGGCTGCCATAGGTGGAGCGCATCCCGGCGGTGTCCTGGGTGTCCTTGATCAGCACCGGCAGACCGTGCAGCGCCCCCCGGTCCTCGCCCCTCACGATCTCGGCCTCGGCGGCCTTGGCCGCCGCGCGGGCAGCCGGCTCGTCCAGGGTCACCACCGCGTTGACGGCCGGATTCACCGCCGCAATCCGGTCCAGACACGATTCGAGCAGCGCAACCGGCGAGATCGCCTTTGTTTTCAGGAGGTTGACCAGCTCGACGGCGGTCTTGTCGCAAATCGATTCCACGGGGCTTCTCTTTTCCGTTTCGGAAAACTATTTAGCATATAGGAAATCGAATGCACGACCCGAAAACGCATTGTTCCACCGCTGTCCACGCATGACCTTCGGACATCGGGGCACCCAATTGAATATGTTGTTCTTTGGGGCGAGATTGTCGGCCTGCCCCGGCCATCGGCACGCCTGATCCGCTAACGGATTTTCCGGAGATCGCTTTGACAGACACTGCCATCAGCGCGTCGACCGAAGGCCCCCACTCCCAGCTCGGCCAGTGCCTGAAGGCGGCCCGGCAGGCGCGCGGGCTGACCCTGAAGCAGGTCGCCGAAAAGACCGGCATGGCGCTGTCGACGCTGTCCAAGGTCGAGAACGGCCTGATGTCGCTGACCTATGACAAGCTGCTGCAGCTCACCTCGGGCCTGCAGATGGACATTGCCGAGCTGTTCAGCCCTGCTTCGCCGCGTCCCGAGGCGGGTCGCCCGGTGACCGCCCGCCGCAGCGTCAGCCGCGCCGGCCAGGGCCAGATCGTCAACACCAGGTTCTACACCTACACCTATCAATGCACCGACCTGATCGGAAAGCGCATGGTGCCGATGATCGCCGAGGTGCGCGCCCGCACGCTCGAGGAGTTCGGCCCCTTGCTCCGCCACAGCGGCGAGGAATACTTCCTGGTGACCCGCGGCACCATCGCCGTGCACACCGAGTTCTACGCGCCCGAGACCCTGCACGAAGGCGACGGCATGTATCTCGACAGCACCATGGGCCACGCTTACCTCAACGCCGGCGAGACGGACTCCGCGCAGGGCGTGTGTCTGTGCACGAGTGAGCAGGCCGATCTGTTCGAGCAGCTGCACCGGATCGCGAAGAAGGATGCGGTGGAGTGAGGGGCGCGTCGGCGGCACGTTGAAGCAGAGGCGAGACGCGCTATGTTGAACAAGGAAGGTTTTTGTCCAACAGAACCCGGATCATCATGGCCAAGGCACCTGCCGGCAAATCCCCCTCCCGCCGGGGCAAGCAAACCGCTCACGGCATGTCGCGCCGGCCTCGTGTTGAGGCGACGATTGGACGCGTCGTCCCGAGCGAGACGCGCGTCCAGGCGGTCATGCAGGCAGCCGAACGGTCCGGACTCCTCAAGGACAAGGCGGGACGGATTGGCGGACGCGTGAGCTCCGCGTTGGTCCGGCAGGCCAAACGGCAAACGGGAATCGAAACGGATACCGACCTTTTCGAGTTTGCTCTCGCGACCATCGCGCTCGAGGATAATTTCGCGCAAGTCTTCAAGGAATCGCGCGGGACGGTCGATCCGAAACTGAAGCTCGGCTATTGACGTGGCGGCATTCGACTTCGAGAGCGCGCGGCGCTGGGCGCGTTTCGATCCACGGGGAACGTGGCACGGCGGAGCGATGACGAGCTGCCATTTGTCGGACCCGGCCTGATTGCCGGACAAGGACTTTTGCTCGACACTTGTGTCTATATCGACCAGATGCAGAGCCGCTCACCTCCCATTCTGGACGAAGTCATCGCGCGTCGTCAGGTCAACCACTCGATCCTTGCGGTGCAGGAGTTGATGCACACGGTTGGCGCCTTGAACCCAACCGACTCGCGCACTGCGTCCGTCATCGCGGTGGTTGGACGACAGATCAAGGCAACGCCCTCGCATTGCGTCTTCATCCCAGACGCCGAAATTCTTGGACGCGCAGCACTCCTGTCAGGCATCCTTTGCCGAACCCAGGGTTATGACAAAGATGGCAAGTTCCGCGCTCTCCAGGATTGCGCGCTGTTCCTTCAGGCGCAGAAGCTCGGCTTGGTGGTCCTGACGGCAAATGTCACCGACTACGACATATTGCTTCAGCTCATACCGAAGGGACGAGCGCTCTTCTATCGAGGAGCCGACCCTGATCGGGCTTAGAGCTTTGCATTGAGCCAGTCTCGGTCGCTGCGCTGAGGCTGCGTGTCCGCACAGCCGTCTTGGATTCTTCATGTCGGACGTTGCGCCATGGCTGCAACGACGTCTCCTCGCTCTCATGGTTCAACGCCGTCCCGAGCAGCGCGGGAGAAAACCCGGTTGCGCCAAAACTCTGTTTTCGTCTGCCCCCTCAACCACATCACCCCTGTCCAGTCGTTCCGTGAAAAATATTCCTCTTTCGCTTTTCCGAAAATCATGATTTTCTACCACCGTCCCGCCTCAGCACGAGGGGCGTTTCGCGATCGTCACGACACGCGGGGTGGGATGCGGTGGGCGTGTCGGTTCGCAGCATGCTTGGCATGCGGACGAACGAATCCGATGCGCCGGCGAAATCGTAGGGTCCTGGCCTCCCGGTGCTGAGGCCAAGCTCGTGACAACGCGTTCGCGTTGCGCGGGTGACGGGGGCAAGACAGCCGGTCCCCGGGGAGAGGACGTATAAGCCGCCCAACCATCGCGCGGGGAATGCCGGGATGTCTCGGCTGAACCTGTGGTTCCTGCCGCCAGCATTTTTTCCGCTGGCGGGCCATGGGTGCGGCCAGCGCCCGGCATTCCCTGCGCCCTCGTTGTCGAGAGGGCGAAACCACCGGCACAGCTCGGACGCATCACGCGCCGCGAGGCGGAGACGGCTCGCCCGGACGGCGCTGTGGATCGGGGCAAACGAGGGATCGCTCACCGCATGATCGCTGCGGACTCACGTCGCTGTCCTGCCGGACAAGGCCGACACGATCGCCTCCGACAATTGGCTCAGCCGGAACGGCTTGGCGAGAAGCCTGGTCGTCGCCCGGAATTCCTCCGGCACCAGCGAGGGGTCGGCGAAGCCGGACATGAAGACGATGGGCAGATCGGGCCATCTGCGGCGCACCTCGCGCGCCAGGTCGATGCCGGTCAGGGCATCCGGCAGGAGAATGTCGGTCAGCAGCAGCGCGACCGGGTCCGGCCGCTCCAGTTCGGCAATCGCCGCGGCCACGTTGGTGACGACGACCAGGCTGTAGCCCATCGATGTCAGCATGGTCGATGCCATCGCGCCCACCAGCGGATTGTCCTCCACGACCAGGATCCGTTCGCCAGTCTGCGGCCGCGCCAGCCGCGCCGCGCCGGCGCGCGCGCGACCGGTGACGCCCGGCCCCGCGCTCGGCAGATACAGCGTGACGCACGTGCCCTCCGCCACCCGGCTGTCGATCAGCACCGTGCCTCCCGATTGCCGCGCAAAGCCATAGACCATGCTGAGGCCGAGGCCGCTGCCCTTGCCGAACTCCTTGGTGGTGAAGAACGGCTCGAAGGCGCGGCGCGCGATCTCGGGCGGCATGCCGGCCCCCATGTCCGACACCGCGATCGTCACGTAGTCCCCGGGCATGATGCGCTCGTCGCCGTCATCGAGCGGCTGGTCGAGCACGGCATTCGTCGTCGTGATCGTCAGTCGACCGCCGCCATCCATCGCATCGCGCGCGTTGAGCGCCAGGTTGAGCAGCGCGTTCTGCAATTGCGTCGGGTCGATCAGGCAGTGCCACAGCATCGGATCCTGCGCCAATTCGATCTCGATGTTCTCGCCGAGCGTCCGCTGCAGGATCGTCGTCATCCCGCTGACCAACTGATTTACGTCGGTGATCTGCGGCTGCAGCGCTTGCTTGCGGGCGAAGGCCAGCAGCCGCCGGTTGAGATCGGCGACCCGCTCCGCCGCCTCGATCGCCCGCTCGACCATGCTGCGGCAGGAGACATCGGCGGGCGGCAAGGCGTCGAGCAGCAGATCCAGATTGCCGAGCGTCGCCGCCAGCATGTTGTTGGAATCGTGCGCGATGCCGCCGGCCAGCTGGCCGACGGCCTCCATCTTCTGGGCCTGGCGCAATTCGTCCTCGATGCGCTTGCGCTCGGTGATGTCGACCGACAGCACGAAATAGCCGCGCACCGTGCCATCCTGGCTGCGATCCGGCACCCGAATGGTCTGGCACCAGCGTTCACGGCCGTCGGGAAACGCGATCTTCTCCTCGCCGCCCGCGGTGCGGCCGGCCAGCGCGGCCTCGATCTTCGGCCTCACCTCGCCACGTCGCGCGGGATCGATGTAGTCGTCGATCCTGCGGCTGCGGCCGGCTCCGGTGGGCGGCTGCGCGTACCATTCGCGTGCGACACGATTGGCGTAGCGGATGTCGCCGTCGGCGCCGACCTGGACGATCAACGCGGGCACGTTCTCCGTGACCAGCAGATGCTGCTCGAAATTGTCGCGCAGCGCCTGCTCGGATGCCGCGCGCAGCCGCCATTGCCGCGCCAGGACGAGGCCGAATCCCGAGATCAGCAGATTGAGCCCGGCGGCGATGGCGCTGTAGTACAGCGCGTTGTGTTTCCAGCCGGCCAGATACTCGACCGGATCGCGCGCCACGGTCACCACCAGCGGCAGGCCGGCGACGCGTCGATAGCTGATGCTCCGCGACGTGCCGTCCGTCATGCCGCTGCCCTCGAAGCTGCCGTGAGGCGCCTGCGGGAGATATTGGCTGAACAGACGATTGGACCGAACGTTGCGGCCGGCAAAATCGTCGGCGTGCGGCGAGCGCAGCAGGATCGTGCCATCGTCTCGATAGAGCGTCACCGTTCCGCGCTGCCCGACGTTCAGCGACAGAAAGAACTGCCGCAGATTCTCGTAGTCGACGGCCACGACGATCACGCCGGCGAAACGTCCGCCCGGCATCATCAAGGCGCGGCTCACCGCGATGAACAGACCCTTGTTCACACGCGAGGCCACCGGCACGTCGATGAACAGGCCGCGGCCGGGGTCATCGCGCTGGACCCTGTAATAGGCCCGATCGGCGAAATTGTTCTCGCGGCCGGGAACTCCGTTGCCGGCGCTGTCGCCGAGCAGGTTGCCGTCCGCATCAATCACGACGATGCCGCCCGCGGCGGGATACGGCGCCACCCTGCGCTTCAGCTCGTCGATCAGGGCCGGATTGCCGACGGTGAGCAGCGATGGGTCCTGCTTGAGACTGTCGATCGTCGTGTTCAAGAGCACGTCGACGCCCTGGATGTTGCGCAACATGTATTCTTCGAGCGCGCGGGCAAGATCGCCGTTGGCGGCCTCGGTGGCCCGATAGGTCTCCCGATAGTTGACGGAAAGCATGTGCGCCACGAAGGCATCACACAGCAGCGCCAGCACGAGGCCGCTCAGCACGATGATCCAGGGGGTCCAGCGCCGATCCATCCACGATCCGGACGCGGCCCTGGTCCAGGCGTCGACAATGCCTGCCTGCCGCGGACCGCGCCGATGGTCGGCTCTCGCTTTGATCTGGTCCCGCATGGCGTCGAATTCAGGAGGTCGTCGGGCGGTTTGATTGTGAATCGATCGGCGCGTCAAGCATCGGCGAAAGGTCCGGATTGTGCCGAATTCCGCGTCTCCAGGCGCGTCGCGATCCATATCGCGGGCGCTCGATAGCACGGTTTGCCGGGGCGTGTCATCGGCACCCGCCAAGCGCTGCGGCGGTCGCGGAAGGGCTCGAGGCGTCAAGACGCGGTCAGAGCTGATGCTCGAACGCCTCGCGCTCGGCACGGCTCAGATGCAGGCCGTGCTTGGTGCGCCGGTCGAGGACGTCGGCGGCCGTGACGGCCCACTCCTGCTCGCGCAGAAAAACGAGCTCGCGCTCATAAAAGGAGGAACCGAAATGGCGGCCGAGATCGCCGACGTTGCGGGATGCTCCGAGCAGGTCGCGCGCCCGGGTGCCGTAGAGCCGCGCGCAATGTGCCAGCACCGCCGGCGGCAATCCCGGATACTCGCCGGCGAGATCAGCAAGGAACTGATCGAACGGCGCACCGAGATCGCCGCCCGGAAGACACGCGCCCGCCGTCCATGCCGACGCCAGCTGCGGAAACCATGGCGCGAGGCGCTCCATCGCTTGTTCGGCAAGCCGGCGAAACGTCGTGATCTTGCCGCCGAAGATCGACAGCAGCGGCGGCTGCCCGGGTGCACCATGTACCTCGAACGCGTAGTCGCGCGTCACCGCCGACGGATTGTCGGCGTTGTCGTCGTAGAGCGGCCGCACCCCCGAGAAGGCGTGAATGATATCCCCCTTGCCGGGCGCAGCCCGGAAATAGCGGTCGAGCACGGCGAGCAGATAGTCGACTTCGGCACCGTCGATCGCAACGTCTTCCGCGCGGCCGTCATGCACGATGTCGGTGGTCCCGATCAGCGCCAGATCGGTCTCATAAGGATTGACGAAAATGACGCGGCGATCTGTGTTCTGCAGCAGATAGGCCTGCGATCCGCTCCAGAATTTTGGCACCACGAGATGGCTGCCTTTCACGAGCCGCACATTGTGCGCCGAGTTGAGCCCGGCGACGCCCTGCACCACGTCCTGCACCCAGGGACCTGCGGCGTTGACCAGCGCCCGCGCGCTGACGGTCTGCAGCTCGCCGCTCTCGGAGCACATCTCCAGCCGCCAGACGCCATTCTCTCGCCGTGCGCTCACGGCGCGGGTGCGCGGCAGGATCGTCGCGCCCTTGCGTGCGGCATCGACGAGATTGAGGATCACCAGCCTGGCATCGTCGACCCAGCAGTCCGAATATTCGAAGCCGCGCCGGAATTCGGGGCGCAGCGGCGCGCCCTCCGGCTCATGCGCGAGATCGACGTTGCGGCTCGCTGGCAGCTGCTTGCGGCCGCCGAGATGGTCGTAGAGGAACAGCCCGGCGCGCACCAGCCAGGCGGGACGCTGCTCCGGCGAGTGCGGCAGCACGAAGCGCATCGGCCAGATGATGTGCGGCGCCGAGGCCAGCAGCACCTCGCGCTCGATCAGGGCCTCGCGCACCAGGCGGAATTCGTAGTACTCCAGATAGCGCAAGCCGCCATGAATCAGCTTGCCCGATCGCGACGAGGTGCCCTCGGCGAAATCGTCCTTCTCGCACAACAGCACCTTCAGGCCGCGGCCGGCGGCATCACGGGCGATACCAGCGCCATTGATGCCGCCGCCGATCACGGCGAGGTCCAACAGACCGTGATCGGTTCCGCTGCGTGAGACCGTCGCATTCATCGCTTGCTGCTGCGCTTCTTCTCTGGCTTGCTGCGCGCGGCGGCGCGCGCCTTTGCCGTCGCCTTGGCCGGCTTCGCCGCCTTCGCCTTCGGCTCCTGCAGCCCGTAGGTCGAAAACCCCTGCGACGTCTCGGCGATCTCGGCGTCGCCCAGGATGTGCGGCTGGCCGAGCGCGAGCGACAGATAATATTGCCGGGCGATGGTCTCGAGCTCGACCGCGAGCCACATCGCCTTCTCGAGACTGGCACCAACCGCGATCATGCCGTGATTGGCCAGCAGGCAGCCGTTGCGGCCTTCCAGCGCCTCCAGCGCGAGTTCGGACAATTCGGCCGTGCCGAAACGCGCATAGCCGGCGCAGCGGATGTCGGTGCCGCCGAACGCCGCCATCATGTAGTGACAGGCCGGTATCGGCTTGCGCGCGATGGCGAGCACGGTGGCATAGGTGGAATGCGTGTGAACGACGCCGCCGACATCCGGACGGCCGCGCATGATGTCGAGATGAAAGCGCCATTCCGTCGAGGGCTTCAACGGCCCCTCCCAGGAACCGTAGTCACCCTCGAGCGGCATCGAGGCGATCATCTCCGGCTTCATCGAGTCATAGGGCGTCGCCGAGGGCGTGATCAGCATGCGGTCCTTGTAGCGGGCGGAAATGTTGCCCGAAGTGCCCTGGTTCAGCCCCGACGCATTCATCCATCGGCATTTGGCGATGATGTTCTCGCGGATCAGCCGTTCCTCGCGATTCATGTCGAAAACCTTTCGTCGTCAGCAGGGATTGAGCGGCGGCTCGCCGGCCAGATAGCGGCGAACCTCTTCGGCCGCCTGGTCGGCGGCAAAGGTAACGGTGCGCACGGACGCGCCGGCGATGTGCGGCGTCAGCGTGACGTTGGGAAGCTGCAACAGCGGCCAGTCCGGCGGCGCCGGCTCGACGGCGAACGTATCGAGCATCGCACCGGCCAGTCGCTGCGAGCTGAGCGCGTCATGGAGCGCGTGATAGTCGACCAGCGGCCCGCGCGCCGTGTTGATCAGGATCGCGCCGGGCTTGATCCGGGCCAGCGCATCGCGATCGATGAAGCCGGTGGTTTCCGGCGTCACGCGGGCATGCAGGCTGACGACGTCGGCGCGCGCCAAGAGGTCGGCGAGCGCGACGTGCTCGACGCCGTCGTTGCGGTCCTCAGCGCTGAGCTGGACGTAGGGGTCGGTCACCAGGATCTTGCAGCCGAACGCCTTCAAGAGCTTGACCACGCGAGTGCCGATCGCGCCATAGCCGACGATGCCGACCGTCATTTCGCCGAGTTCGCGTCCCGTGCGGTCGGCGCGGTAGAGATCGCCGCGCCATTGCCCGCCCCGCATCGACTCGTGGCCGCTACGGATCAACCGGGTCTCGGCGAGCATCGCGCCGATGGTGAATTCGGCCACCGCGCTCGCGTTGCGGCCGGGCGTGTTGACGACCAACACGCCGTGATCGCGCGCGGCCTGCATGTCGACGTTGACGGGGCCGCCGCGCGACACGGCGATGAATTTCAGGCTCGGCAACCGCTGCAGCATCGCCCGCGAGATCGGAGCCAGATGCGTCACCAGCAGGGACGCCTCGCCGATGAAGTCCGCCAGTTCTTCGGGGTCGCCCATGAACTCCTTCAGCCCGTCGAGCTTGGAGCCGGCATAGCCATGCTCCATCGGCTCGTCCGGCCAGGGCTGCTCGAGCATGCGGATGTCGATGCCATCACCGCAGATGGCGGTGATGCGCTCGGCGAACACCGACGGCAGCATGAAGCGGTCGCCGATAATGGCGATGGAGCTAGACATGATCGGCACCCGTGCGCTGCGCGGCGAGCTGCTTCCAGACCGGCCGCGCCGCGAGGCGGGCCTCGACATAGACCGGGAACAGCTGCGCATAACGTTCCGCCAGCGCCGCATCCGGCGCTTGCGGCTCATCCAGATACGGTCTCACCCACTCCTCCGCGCAGATCATCATGTCCGAGTAGAGCCCGGTCGCGACCGCGGCGATCATCGCCGCCCCCGACGCGCCGGCCTCCTCGCGACGGCAGACTCGAATCGTGCTGCCGAGTGCCGCGCCAAGAATCGCGCCGAGCGCGCGGCTGCGTGCCGCGCCCCCCGTCAGGCGAATTTCCGTCGGCAGCGGTCCCATCGCCGCGTAGCAGTCGCGTGCGGCGAAGGCCAGTCCCTCCATCACGGCACGCATCAGATCCCAGTAGCCGTGACCGATACGCAGGCCGATCAGTTGCGCAGAAGCTTCATGGGACACGAAGGGGCCGCGTTCGCCGGCGTCGGAAATGAACGGATGATACAGCAGCTCGCCCGATTTCGCCGCAAGCACGCGCTCGTCCAGCCGGCGGATCAGATCGTTGCGCGACCGCGCGATGCCTTCCATGGCGAGCACCCCGCGCGCGACATCGAGCAGCCAGTCGATGTTCAAGGTCGCGGCCATGGTCGACTGCATCTGCGCATAGTGGCCCGGCACCGGGAACGGCATCGTATAACCGGTCGCCTCGGCATTCAGCCTGACTGCATCGGCGCCGTTCACCAGCCGCATGTGCATGCCGGTCGAGCCGATGATGGTGCAGCCGACCTCCGGTGTGGGGTCATACAGCCCACCGCCGAGCGCATTGCAGATCACGTCGACATAGCCGAGCGACACCGGCACGCCCTCGGGCAAGCCCGTCTCGGCCGCAGCCGTTGCCGTCAAGCCATGCGTCGTCGCGACACCATCGACGACATCTGGAAACAGGCGCGCGGCATCGGCGATGCCGATGAGACGCGCGGCATCGCCGTCGAAGCCGCGCTTGCGAAAATCACCGCAGGAGAACGTCGCCTCGGAGGGATCGGTGACCCGCTCGCCGGTCAGCTTGAAGTAGAGCCAGTCCTTGCAGTGGAACGCCGTGCCCGCGCGTCCCAGCAACTCTTCGTCATGGGCCTGCAGCCAGGCCAGTTGCGCCCCCTGCTGGCAAGCGTTGAGCCCCGATCCGGTGCGCTGATAGTGCGCGACATTGCGCTCGCCGCCGCGGAAGGCTTCAACGAAACCTGCCGCACGCGAGTCGAGCCACAGCAGCGCGGGCGCGACGGGATGGCCATCCGCATCGATCAGCCAGGTGCCATCGCCCTGCCCGGTCACAGCGATCGCGGCGACCCGGTGAGCCAGATTCGGCAGCGCGCCGCTGAGGCCGCGCAAGGCCGCAACGGTGTCGGTCCAGGTCCGCTCCATGTCCTGCTCGACTCGGCCGCCCGGCAAGGTGGTGTAGCTATTGGGAATCGCGAAATCCCCGAGCTGGCGGCCATCCCGCGAAAAGGCCACCGCCTTGATCACCGACGTCCCGGCGTCGATGCCGATGATCACGTCGCGAATCGCTCCGGAGGTCATATTCAACGCGCCTCCGCGTGGCGGACGCAGACGCCGTCGGCGCCGAAAACGTGGAGATGGCGTGACTCCAGCGCGCAGGGCACGACGTCGCCCGGCCGCGCCACGACCCTGCTCGATGTCACGGCGACCAGCAGATGACCGGCGCACTCGCCCGCAATGTGCGACTGATCGCCGAGCCACTGGTTGGAGACGACGCGCAGCCGCGTTTCACCGCTGCCGATCGCGATCCGCTGCGGCCGGATGCCGACCTTGATCCGATCGGCCTGCACCAGCGCCTGTTGTCCCGTCACGTCCAACGTCTGCCCGGGAATGTGAAAGGCAACATCGGAGCCCACGGACAGACGGAAGCCGCCTTCCTCCTGCGTCACCGCGGTCTCCAGCAGGTTCATCGGCGGCTCGCCGATGAAGCTCGCGACGAACTGATTGGCCGGGCGGTTCTTCAGCTCGCGCTCGCTCGCGAACTGCTGCAGCACGCCGTCTTCCATGACGGCGATGCGATCGGCGAGCGCGCTCGCCTCGGTCTGGTCATGGGTGACGAAGATCGCCGTCATGCCACGTTCGGCGAGCAGGCCCTTGATGCGGCCGCGCAGCACGGCGCGGAGCTGCGGCTCCAGCTGCCCCATCGGCTCGTCCAGCAGATAGAGGTCGGCGTCGCGCACCAACGCGCGCGCCAGCGAGACGCGCTGCTGCTGGCCGCCGGAAAGCGCGCGCGGATGGCTATCGAGGATATCCTCGATCTCGACCAGGCGGGCGATGCTATCGACCCGATGCGCGATCTGGGCGCGCGACAGCTGCTGCGCCTTCAGCGCGAAGCCGATGTTCTCGCGCACCGTGAGCGGCGGATACAGCGAATAGCCTTCGAACGCCATCGCCACCTTGCGCTTCGCCGGCGCCAGATCATGGATCGGCCGCTGTGCCAGCGCGATCGAACCCGAGCTGACGCTCTCGAACCCGGCGATCATTCGCAAAGTCGAGGTCTTGCCGCAGCCGGAAGAGCCGAGCAGCGCAACGATCTCGCCTGCTTTCACCTCCATATCGAGCGCGCGCACGGCATGGACCGGCGGCTTGCCCCGGCTGTGATAGACCTTGTCGACGTTGCGGATTTCGAGCATGCCCATGCTAGGTCCTCACGCCGCCTGCCGCCGCGGCGAGAGGCCAATGCGGTCTCCCGTCGCGTGGTCGAACAACAGCGCCGCATCGGGCGCGAACCGCACGAACACGTCCTCGTCCGCATCCGCCTCCAGCGCCTCGGGCGCCAGCGCAGCCAGCCACTCGGATCCGTCGGCGAAGCGCAGCAGCACCACGGCGCGCTCGTGGATCGGCGTGACCGCGACGATCCGCGCCGGGATCGCACCCTCGCCGCCATCACGCGTCACCACGACATCGTCCGGCCGGACGCCAAGCCAGCAGCGCTCGCGCATATTGGTCGGCAAGCCGTCCGCATCGAGCCGGATCAGCGTCCCGGCGACAGATGCGGTCAGCCGGCCCTGCTCCGCCACCGGCGTGACCTCGACAAGATTGATGCTGGGATCGCCGAACAGCCGCGCCACCGCGACCGAGGCAGGCCGCGCGTAGATTTCCTCGGGACGCGCCACCTGCACCAGACGGCCGTTGATCAGCACCGCGATGCGATCGGCGATTGCCATCGCCTCGCGATAGTCCTGCGTGACATAGAGCACCGCCGCCGAGCTGCGGCGCAGCAGGCTCGGCAGCTCGAGGCGCATCTCGTAACGCAGCTTGGCGTCGACGTTGCGCAGGGGATCGTCGAGCAGCAGCACCTCGGGGTTGCCGATCAGCGCGCGCGCCAGCGCGGTGCGCTGCTTCTGGCCGTTGGACAGTTCACGAGGCTTGTGGCCGAGCACGTGCTCGATCTTCAACAGCCGGCTCATCGCCGTCACTTTCGCGGCGGTGTCGGCCGCCCCCGTCGCGCGCAGGCCGCTGGCGATATTGTCGCGCGCGCTCATATGCGGAAACAGCGCAAAATTCTGGAAGGCCATGCCGATGCCTCGCTGCTCCGGCGGGGCATCGACGATCGAGCGCCCGCCGACCAGGATGTCGCCATCGTCAGGCTCGAACATGCCGGCGATCATGCGCAGCAGCACGGTCTTGCCGCTGCCGGACGGGCCGAACACTGCGACGATCTCGCCGGGCTCGACCGTCAGCGACACGCCTTTCGCGCAGCAAGCGGCGCCAAAGGTCTTGTCGACGGCTTTCAGTTCGAGACGCGCCATGTATCCTCAACCCTTGACCGCACCGAGCGACAGTCCTTCGACGAGATAACGCTGCGCGTAGAGCGCCAGCAGCAATGTCGGCGTAACCGACAGCACGATCGCGGCGGCGATCTGGCCGTACTGGATGCCGGACGCCGTCACGAAGGCGAGCGCGCCCACCGTCACCGGCTGCTTGTCGGCCGAGGCCAGGATCAGCGCGAAGACGAAATTGTTCCAGCAGAAAATGAAGGACAACAGCCCCGCCGCTGCGATCCCCGGCCCTGCCAGCGGCACCGCGATGCGTGTGAACGCCTCGCGCCAGGAATGGCCGGCGAGCCGGTAGGCATGCTCGATGTCCGGGCTGATGTCCTCGAAATAGCCGCGCACGATCCACAGGATCAACGGCAGCGCGATCAGCTGGTAGACCCAGACGATGCCGAAATACGTGTCGTTCAGGCCGAGCTGCTGGTAGTACAGCGACAGCGGCAGCAGCACCAGCAGCGGGGGCGCAAAGCGGAACGAGAGAAGCGTGAACGCAATGGTCTCGCCGAGCCTGAACTTGAAGCGCGCGAACGCATAGGCCGCGGGCACGCCGAGCAGCAAGGCCAGGATCACCGCGGCGCTCGACAGCACGAAGCTGTTCATCAGGTTGCGCATGAACGAGATCTGCAGATTGCCGGCCGCGGTGCGGAGCTGGCCCGAGATCAGCGCCTCGTAATTGGCGAATGTCGGCTCGAACAGGATGCGCGGCGGGATCCGCAGAATCTGCTCGTTGGTCTGGCACGACATCAGGAGTATCCAGACAATCGGAAACATGAAGAACACGAGCACCAGCGCGAGCGCAATGCCGCGAAAGATGCGTCCAGCCAGGCTGGAGTGATCCATGACGTCCCTCCCTCAGGCGTGACCGTGGGCGCGTGCGCGCAGCCGCAGCCAGTTCTTGATGAAGATGTTCGAGAGGATGTTGGTGATCAGCCACAGGATCATCAGCAGCGCCGCCGAGCGTCCGACATTGGTGTACTGGAAGAACTCGAGATAGGCCTGGACTTGGAACACCATCAGCCGGTCGCCGGGGCCGCCTTGCGTCATCGCATAGACGATGTCGAACTGCTGGATCGAATCGAGCAGCCGGAACAGCGAGGCGGTGATGATGTAGGGCGCGAGCATCGGCAGGGTGATGCGGAAGAACACGAAACTCGCCGGCACACCGTCGAGTGCGGCCGCCTCAAACGGCTGACGCGGCAGCGAGCGCAGACCGGCCAAGAGCAGGATCATGATGAAGGGCGTGTAGACCCAGACGTCGACCAGGACGACCGTGAACAGCGCGGTCGACGGATCGGAGGCCCATTTGAAGTCATGCGCGCCGAACAGGCCGACCAGATAGGACAGGATGCCGAAGCTCGGATTGGTCATCAGCTTCCACATCAAGGCGGCGATCGCCGGCGCCGTCATCAGCGGCAGCAGCAGCACGATCGAGACCGCGTTGTGGAAGCGCGTCGGCCGCCGCAGCAGCAGCGCGATGCCCAGGCCGAGCAGCAGCTCGGCAACGACTGTTACCGCGGTGTAGACGAGCGAGATCCGCAGCGTGTTCCAGAACGCCGGATCAGACAGGAAATCGATGTAGTTGTCGATGCCGATGAAGCCGCGCAGATATGGCAGATTGAGCCGGTAGCGCTGCAGCGAATAGACGGCCGCGGTGACGAACGGCACCAGGATGGCGATGCAGACCAGCAGGGCCGGCAGGCTCAACAGGTATGGCAGCAATCGCCCGCGCCAGCGTTTCGTGCGGCGCGGCACTGCTTGGGTCTCGATAAGTTCAGCCATGCTCATGACAAGCGTGATCGCATCAGCGCGGGGATGGGCCGGTCCGGACGCCCGTGGGGGAGCGGCCGGACCGGCGGGTGGTCATGGAACGAGCGTCGCCCGGCCTCAGCCAAGGCCGGCCTGCTTCAACTGACGGTTGATGCTCTCGGCAAGCTTGTCGAGGCCCTCGTCGACGCTGATCTCCTTGGCCACCATCTTCTGCAGCGAGGCCGCCCACTCCGTCGTGAGATCGAAGAACAGCGGCTGCGCTGTAAAGTAGATCTTCGCACCGGGCGCCGAGAGGTCATGCTGCTCGAGATAGCCAGGATAGGACTTGGCGATCCGATCGCGGAACTCGCTGTCCTTCCACACCGAGGTGCGGACTGGATTGACGAAGTCCATCTTGCGGGCGCCGAACAGGTCGTGCTCGACGGAAGCCGCCCACTGCATGAAGGTCCACGCCGCATCCTTCTGCTTGGAGAAGCTCGACATCGCCAGCGACCAGATCCAGACGTTCGGCGTCGGCGCCTTGGCGGCCGGATTGGCCGCGAATGGCGCGTAGCCGAGATTGCCACGCTCCTTGTTCTCGCCGCCGTTCATGAAGTAGCCGAGAATGTCGGCGTCGAAGATCATGCCGGAAGCGCCGGCGCCGAGATCGGTGCCGACCTGGTACCAGGTGTAGGTCGACCAGTTCTTCGGACCCGAGCCCTGGATCATCTTGACCCACTTCTCGTGGAAATCCTTCGACGCCTTGGTGTTCATCGCGGCCTTGAGCTTGCCGCCCTCCATCACGAAGTCCTTCTGGCCGAAATTCGCGTAGGCCGACAGGAAGCCGGGATGGATGGTGGCCCAGGAGCGCGAGCCGCGCACGCCGACACCATAGGGGCCGCCGGCATCCTTGGTGATCTTGGCCGCGACGTCGAGCAGCTCATCGAGATTCTTCGGCGGCTTGACGCCGACCTTGTCGAAGATGCTGCGGTTATAGGTGATGTTGTTGAGCTCGTAGCCCCACGGGATGCACCATTGCTTGGCTTTGCCGGAGCCGAGCTCGGACCCGGCGACGCCGTCCCAGGCGGTCGAGGAGCGCAGGCCGGGCAGCACGTCGTCCCAGGCGAACGCCGGATTGGTCTTGGCGGGATCCTTGATGTAGGTGTTGAGGTCCTCGATCCAGCCGGCCGGACCATAGGTCCAGGTCATGTAGGCGCCGGTCATGAAGGCGTCGTATTGATCGGACTTCGACGACAGCGCCGCCGTCACCTTGTCGAAATAGACGTCCTCCGGGAAGATGTCGTAGCTGACGTTCATGCCGGTCAGGCTCTTGAACGCCTCGATGTCGCCGATCATCGCATCGACATAGGGATGCTTGTTGAGGAGCAGCTTGACGGTCTTGCCGCTATGGGCCTTCCAGTTGAAATCCGCGGCCATCGCCCTCGACATCGCCGAGGCAAAGGCGGCATTGGCGGCGACACCGGCGATGCCGAGCTTGGCAGCGCCGTCGAGCAGATCACGCCGGCTGATGCGCTTGCCGGCATAGGACGCAAAGAGATTCTTCTCACGATCGTACATTCAACCCTCCCTTTGTTTTTTGTAGAGACGTGTTCGCGTTACCTGCCCTTCCGACTCTTGTTCTTGGAGATGCCGGATGTTTTCTCCGGCTTGTCGGTAGCCAATGCCTGAGCGGTTACCTCATCGATGATGAGACCGTTCAGGAAGCCGCTGCGCAGCACCGCGCGCAGGGCCGTGATCTTCGCCTCGCCGCCGCCGATGGCGACGATGCGGTGTTTCTTCAGATCGGCAGCGGCCATCGAGGTGGCGCGCGCCGAAAGATCGAGATCGAGCAGCTCGCCCTGGGCGTTGAAGAAATGCCCGAGCAGGTCGGCGCAGGCGCCGGCGCGCTTCAGCTCGACGACCTCGTCCGGCTTGATCATGCCGCTCGACACCAGGAAGCCGTCGGCATGGATCTGGCCGATGCCGACGAACAGCAGCGACGCCCGCTGCGCCAGCGCGAACACGTCGGCAATGCCGAACTGCTGCATCAGCACGCGGCGGTCCGCGACCGAATTGGCGAACACGGGCACCGGCAGCAGATAGGCTTCGGCACCGGTGCGCTCGGCGAGACGATGGATCACGTCGAACGGGTTGGCGGCGAATTTGCGCGTGAGGCCGCCGAGCAAAGACACGAACTGCACGTCGCGCGCCGGGGTCTGCGGCAGCTGCGCCACGACCGCCGCAAGCGTGCGGCCATGGCCGACACCGATGATCTTGTCGTCGCCGCGCTCCAGCACCTGGCGCAGGAAGCTGGCGCCCTCCAGCGCCAGCGCCTTCAGCGGCAGATCGCCCTCGCCGAGATCCGGCGCGACGCGGCAGAAGGCGAGCCCGTAGCGCTCGGCCAGCGCGTTCTCCAGCGCGACGCATTCGGCGACGGGGCCCTCGACGAAGACGCGGATCATGCCCTCGCGGCTGGCGCGCGCGATCAGGCGGTGCGCCTTGGTGCTCTGGATGTTGAGCCGGTCGGCGACCTCCGACTGCGTCAGCCCGGCCGCGAAATACAGCCACGCGGCGCGCGTTGCGAGCGAGGCCTCGCCGTCCACCATGGGCGCCCTGTCGGAAGCTGTCGTCACGCCGAATGCCTGCTTGCAAATTTCTTCACTCCTTGCAAAAAATTGCAGACGCCGATCCGGCCGTCAATCCCCCAAACGTGCTGCAGCGCGTCAGGGACGACGCGCCGGGCGAGCACAGGCATGCTCGCCGGCGCACAACGGGATGAGGTCGCATGACGGAGTTGTTTGTCGGCATCGACGTGGGCACGAGCGGTGTGCGCGCCTGCGCCGTCGATAACAGCGGCGAGATCAAGGGCGCAGCCGCCGTTCCGCTGGTCGCGCCGCATCAGGACGGCAACGCCATCGACCAGGATCCCGAGCTGTGGTGGCAGGCGGCGACGGCCGCGCTCCGCATGCTCGGCGAGCGCATCGATCTCGGCGCCGTCGCGCGCATCGCGGTCGACGGCACCTCGGGCACGCTGCTGCTGATCGACGCCGACGGACAGCCCTGCTCGCTTGGGCTGATGTACAACGATGCGCGCGCGGTCGACGAGGCCAGACGCATCGCAGCCGTCGCACCGCCCGAGAGCGGTGCGCATGGCACGAGCAGCCCGCTCGCCAAGCTGCTGCATCTGCTCGCCTCCACCAGCGGCGCGCGGCATGCCGTGCACCAGGCCGACTGGATCGCCGGACGCCTCGCCGGCCATCACGGCGTCAGCGATGAGAACAACGCCCTGAAGCTCGGCTATGACCCCGTCAGGCGCGAATGGCCGCAGTGGATCGATCAGCTCGGCGTTCCACGCGACGTGCTGCCGAGCATTCTGGTGCCGGGCACGCCGTTCGCCGACATCGATCCAGCCATCGCGCGCTCGCTCGGTCTGTCCCCATCGACGCGCATCGTCGCCGGCACGACCGACGGCGTCGCCGCCTTCATCGCCACCGGCGCCGATACGCCGGGCGATGCGGTGACCTCGCTCGGCACCACGCTGGTGGTGAAGCTGGTCGCGACGCAGCCGATTTTCGCCGCCGATCAGGGCGTGTACTCGCACCGCCTCGGCGACAAATGGCTCGCCGGTGGCGCATCGAATTCCGGCGGCGCCGCGCTGCTTGCGCATTTCACCACCGACGCCATGGATCGCATGACACCGCTACTGCGCCCGGACGAGCCCACCGGGCTCGACTACTATCCGCTGCAAAAACCCGGCGAACGCTTTCCGATCGCAGATCCCGCGCTGGTGCCGCGGATCACGCCACGGCCGGCCGAGGATCATCGCTTCTTCCAGGCGCTGCTCGAAGGAATTGCTGGCGTAGAAGCGCTGGCCTATCAGCGCCTGCACGCGCTCGGCGCGCCGGCGCTGCGGCGGGTGATCAGCATCGGCGGCGGTGCCCGGAACGAAGCCTGGACCGATATCCGCCGGCGCATCGTCGGCGTGCCCGTCAGCGCCGCCGCGCAGACCGAAGCGAGCTACGGCACGGCGCTGCTGGCGCTGCAGGGACCGCCGCGATGACGGCGGCGGCGTGCGAGATCAGCGGCCTGTCCGCCATCGCCGACAGGTTCGATCACGTGCTGCTCGACCAATGGGGCACGTTGCATGACGGAAGGACGGTGCTTACCGCTGCGCATGACTGCGTCCTGCGGCTACGCGAGGCCGGCAAGCATATCCTGGTGCTGTCGAACTCCGGCAAGCGCGCGAGCGCCAATGCCGAGCGCCTCGCCCGGCTCGGCCTGCCGCGTTCTGTCTATGACGGCATTCTCACCTCGGGCGAGGTGACCTGGACCGGCCTGCGCGACAGAACCCGCGCGCCCTTCACCGATTGTGGCAATGCCTGCTTCCTGATCACCAGGGGCGGCGACCGCTCGTTGATCGACGGGCTGGATCTCGTCATCGTGACGGATATGCGCGACGCCGATTTCATCCTGCTCGGCGGCCTTGATGACGACCTCGCCGAGCCGGACCTCTGGCGCGATCAATTCACCGGAGCGGCGGCGCGAGGCTTGCCGATGATCTGCGCCAATCCCGACCTGATGATGTTCGGCGCGAGTGGCCTCGTGCCTGCGCCCGGCACGCTGGCGCGCGCCTATGAGTGGCTCGGCGGCCCGGTGAGCTTCGTCGGCAAGCCGCATGCGCCGATCTTCGCGGCTGCGCTGGAGCAGCTCGGCCATCCGCATCCGCATCGCGTGCTGATGATCGGCGACTCGCTCGACCATGACGTCGCCGGCGCCCGCGCCGCAGGCCTGCAGAGCCTGCTGCTCGGCGATGGCGTGCACCGCACGACGCTGGCCGGTGCGCCCGACCTGGCTGCCGCGACGCGCAAGCTCGCGGCTTCGCCAGGCCGCATGCCGAATTGGACGATGCAGCACCTGGTGTGGTGAGAAGGAGACGCGAGATGCGCGAGCCTGCCGAGCTTGATGATTTGCGCCGGATGTCGGCTCGGGTCGGCCGCAACGTGGAGCTGGTGCAAGGCGCCGGCGGCAACTCCTCGCTCAAGCAGGATGATGTGCTGTGGGTGAAGGCGTCCGGCACATGGCTTGCCGACGCCGACGCGAAGGACATCCTCGTGCCTGTCCTCCTGCCTGCAGCGCGCGATGCGCTCGCCGCTGATGACGAGCGCATTCCGCTGGCAGCCCCCGGCCCGCTACGCGCCTCGATCGAGACTGCGCTGCATGCGCTGCTGCCGCACCGGGTCGTGCTGCACGTGCATGCCGTCAACACCATCGCCTGGGCGGCACGGCGCGATGCACGCAACGAATTTTCGGCGCGACTGGTCGGGCTCTCCTGGCGCCATCTCGACTACTTTCATCCCGGGCTACCGCTGGCGCACGCGGTGAGTGCAATCGTCGCGCGCGAGCGCATCGACGTGCTGATCCTCGGCAATCACGGCCTCGTCGTCGGTGCCGAAAGCTGCGAACAGGCCGAGGCGTTGGTCCATGACGTCGAGCGCAGGCTGGCGCTGCCGGTGCGCCCGGCGCCCGCCGCCGACGCCGCGGCCTTGCGCCGCCTGTGCGCCGGCACCGCCTATCGCCTGCCGCACGACGCTGGTAGCCACGGCATCGCCACCGATCCGTTCAACCGCGCCATCGCAACCGGCGGCTCATTGTATCCGGACCACGTCGTGTTTCTCGGCCCGGGCCTGCCGACGATCGAGAGCGCCGGCGGCCTCGCCACGCTGCTCGCACGGGCGGACGCGAGCCGCCTGCCCGCGCCCGTCGCGGTCCTCGCGCCGGGTCTCGGCGCCATCATCCGCAGCGACGCCAGCCCGGGCGCCGAGGCCATGCTGAGCTGCCTCGCGCTCGTGACCAGCCGCCTGCCGTTATCGGCCGATATCGGCTATCTCTCGTCGCAGCACGAGCAGATGCTGCTCGACTGGGACGCCGAACGTTACCGACAGCAGCTGACGGCAAGCCGCCAGTCGTCGAAGTGAAACGGCGACGGATCACGCGATCTCATCGCTCGAGACCGGCGGGGACGGCGCCCCCACCACAATCAGCTTGTGAAGAGCATCTCCGACCTGATCAATGACTTCGCCCCAGTCGCGCCCTTCGCGCTGACGGAACAGACGCATGCTCGGGTACCAGACGCTATCGTCACGATCGAGCAGCCAGCGATAGTCCGGCGTATACGACAGAAGCGTCCAGGTGGGACGGCCGAGCGCGCCGGCGAGATGAGCGACACTGGTATCGACGGTGATCACGAGATCCAGACATGAGATCAGCGCGGCCGTGTCCGCGAAATCGGCAAGTTGGCCCGTCAGGTCCGTAATCCGGCTCGCCTCCTGGAGCACGGCTTTGTCTTCGGCCTTCGGCTCTTTCTGCAAGCTGATGAACGCCGCGTCCTCGCCGAGCAGGCGGGAAAACATGCGCAATGGGATGGAGCGATTGTGGTCGTCGAGATGATTGGGGTTGCCTGACCAGACCAGGCCGACACGCAATTTCTCAGGCGCACCAAGGCGCTCTTGCCAGATTTGAATCCGATCCGGATCAGGCGCCGGCAAATACGACACCGGCGCTGGAATCGCGGCCAGTGTCGTCCGAAAGGCAAACGGCAGGCTCATGATCGGACAATGGATATCCACTCCCGCAAGGTCGGCGGCCTCCGAGACCGGAATGCACTGCGAAATGCCCGGCACATTCGACAACAGAGGTAGCAACGGCTTTTGAACGGCGAGGATGACGCAGGCGCCTAGCGCCAGGACCATCGGCACGTAACGGACAAACTGGATCGTATCGCCCAGTCCTTCGTCGGCTGCGATGACAATGGTTTTTCCAGCGATGCCGTCCTGGCCCAGCCACATGGGTTGCTGGAAGCGCGGATAAGAGCTCGGCAGGCTCCAACGGGCCTCCCGACCAGACCAGCCCGCGTCGAGATCCCCCAGCAACAGGTTCAAATGAGCCGTCCCAAGATCGGCCAGCGTGTCTCTCGGGTCGGCACGCTTCAACTGCCTGTAGACCTCGAACGCTTCGTCGAATCGACGCAGCTTCGTCAGCACAGAGGCCTTGTCGTGCAGCGCATCCCTGGAGCCAGGTTGCAAAGCCAGCGCCCGCTCGAACCATTGCAACGCTTCTTCGTCTCGGCGCATCGTCCGCAGGACAATGCCCGTCTTGACGCAGATGTCAGAGTTGCCGGGCTCGATCTCGTGGGCTCGCCGACAGATGGCAAGGGCCTCGTCGAAGCGCTTCAGGCCATTCAGAAGTGCACCACGCATCAACAACGTCGGTACATGGGCCGCAAGGCGTCGCTCAGATCGAGATAGGCGAGCGCTTCGTCGATCCGCCCCAACCGTTGAAGCGCGATGCCGCACTGGTTTGCCGCGTCCCAATGCCTCGCATTCAGTTCCAGCACACGTTGGAAGCTCAACACAGCGTCGGCGAGCTGCTGCAGGCTGACAAGGGCATTGCCCCTCAGCATCCACAGATCGGCGCTTTCGAGACCGAGCACCCTCGCCTTCTCGACGACCTTCATCACCTCATCCGAGCGTCCCTGGACCTGTAGCACCGTGCCAAGACTCAGGAAGTACTGCGGCTGAACATCCTGCTGGATCGCGCGGGATACCCACCGCAGTGCAGCTTCATACTGCTGTGCCTGCAGTGCAAGGATCCCTAGCAAGTTGAGGGTCGGCGCATGCCCTCCATCGATCGCAAGCGCCATATGACAACACCGCTCGGCGTCCGCATGTCGGCCATTGGCGACGTCACGCAAGGCAGCGTCATAGAAGTTCGCGGCACCATCGGGCTTGGCAGGTTGGAGCTTCACTTTGGTGGGCGAAGCTCGGCGCTCGCGACGGTTCATTGCTGCAATTCGTCCCGGTTACGATTTCAGCGTAATTGATTCTCATTCAGGCTGACAGTCGCAATTCTATCTCCGGCTGTGGTGAGGACCGCTCCGATTCTGCCTGCATTTCGTAGCATAAGAGCGCGGAAGACAACGATCCGATGACACGCTTCGTGGAAGTCAAACTCATTGCAACCATTGCGAGCACGATCAAAACGGCCTGCAGGACAAGGATGAGGACGTCTTCGGTGGTTCCGCCGATATGAGGTCGGGCCATCTGCCGACCCTCGAGATCATCATCACCGAAACGCCGGCGCATCTGCGCAAGTTTCACGATCCGGAATCGGGCCTGGCGCTGATCCGGCCGGATGCCTGGCATGGGCCGTCGGACAGCTCGGACTCGTCGCCGGACACGGCCATCCGCAAACAGACTGGAAAGGAGGAGAGGTTGAATGGTGCGCTCGGAGCGGGAGAACACCTGTGTTCGTTTAGTAGCTGAAGCACGACCGCCTTTCCGCACACCGGCCGGACGTGCCGATTTCTGATCCAATCTTTCGCCGGCAGCGCTATGGCGCTTCATGCCCACGTGTGAAGCCGCTCTCCCGGCGGTAACAGAGATGAAGCTTGTCCCACACCTTCATCATCGCATGGACCAGTTGGTCCATGAGCGCGTCGTCGTGAAAGGGCGTAGGTGTAAGACGCAGGCGTTCCATTCCTCGCGGGACAGTGGGGTAATTGATCGGCTGGATATAGATGCCATGCTCCGACATCAGCAGGTCCGAAGCCGCCCTGCACTTCTCGGGATCGCCGACATGCACCGGCACGATATGGCTCTCGCTCGGCATCACCGGCAGGTCTGCTGCCGTCAGGACGGACTTCAGCCGCGCTGCACGATCCTGATGCCGGACGCGCTCCGCTGTCGAGGCTTTCAGATGCCGGATTGCAGCGGTCGCGGCTGCGCAGACCGGAGGCGGCAATGCCGTCGTGAAGATGAAACCGGGGGCGTAGGAACGCACCGCATCGATCAGGTTCGCCCCAGCCGCAAGATAGCCGCCGAGACAGCCATAGGCCTTTGCGAGCGTGCCCTCAACAATGTCGATCCTTTCCATGACCCCGTCGCGCTCAGCTATGCCGCCGCCGCGCGGGCCATACATCCCGACCGCATGCACCTCGTCGACATAGGTCAGTGCGCCGTAGCGCTCGGCCAAGTCGCAAATTCGATGCAGAGGCGCAATATCCCCGTCCATCGAGTAGAGGCTCTCGCATACGATGAGCTTTGGCCTTTCGGGATCTGCCGCCCGCAGCAGCCGTTCGAGATGCTCAGGATCATTGTGCTGCCAGATCTGCTTCTCAGCACCGGCCTTGCGAACACCCTCGATCATGGAGTTGTGGTTCAACGCGTCGGAAAGCAGCAAACACCCAGGCAGCAGCTTGGCGATCGTCGATATCCCCGCCTCGTTGGAAACGTAGCCGGAGGTAAACACCAGCGCGGCTTCCTTGCCGTGGAGATCAGCCAGCTCCTGCTCGAGCGCGACGAGCGGATGGTTCGTTCCCGCGATGTTACGGGTGCCCCCGGCTCCTGTGCCCATGCGCGATACGGCATCGATCATGGCTCCCATGACCTTCGGGTGCTGGCTCATGCCCAGATAATCGTTCGAGCACCAGATCACAACCTCACGCTTGCCCTCCCCCGAATGCCAGATCGCATAGGGATAGCGTCCCGCCTGGCGTTCAAGATCCGCAAAGACACGATAGCGCCGTTCCTGATGCAGTCGATCCAACGCACCGCGGAACATCGCGTCATATTCAGGGAGGAGGCTCAACGGCCGCATCTGGTAGTTCATGATTGGACGACTCCTGCCGACTATTTTGCCCGATTGAACTGGTAGGAGCCCTGCAGGAAGACGCCATAGCGCTCCGTCGTATATCTCAGGACCTGATTGAAGGAATCGACCGCATTGGTGCTGAGATGCCACCAGCGTCCGCCGATGCCGATGCGGAAATTGTCGGTCAACTGGTAGTTCAGCACGGTCTCGGCCTGGAATCCGGATCCTTGTCCTGAGGCAGGATCGCGCCCGAACGTGAAATAGTGCGTGTCGATCGCATTCTGCGAAGTCCAGACATAAGCGGCCTCCGCCTGCCAGCTCAGCCGGTCAGACAGCCGCGTGTCGAGTGAGACACCGGCCCGTCCGCTATGCCAGCGATCCTGCTCGGTCACCACCTTGACGCCTGCCCCAAGAGCCGGACTGCAGATCGTCGGATTGCCACCCACCTGGGTGCAGCCCCGCGCGTCGACCGTTTCTGTCCAATATTGATAGCCGACGAAGGCACCAAGCCGGAAACGCTCCGTCTCCAGCAGATTGAAGCCGACATCGAGATTTGCGTATTGCAGCCGCCCGCCCACGCTGCTGACGGTCTTGGATGACGGATTGACGAAAGGAGCAAAGTCCTCATCGACGAGAGTGCCCGAGCTGATCTTGCCCGCCCCGAAATAGCCCTTCAGAAACATGTTGGTGAACGGGCCGTCGAGCGCATCAACCCTGAAGAACATCTCGCCGCTGTGCCCGGTCATGCCGCCATAAGCGAGCCGGGAGACCTGAAGCGTCGCTGCCTGATCGGCGAAATAGCGGTAGCGATTCTGCCCCGAGCTGAACCAGTAGCGCACTCCGGTCTCCAGCATATAGGACGGCAGGATCGATGCGCGCGACCGCAGCGGCATATCGCCCGAGCCCGCGCCTTGGCCGCCTTGCAACGCTGCAGGCCTGGCCCAGGCGCAGCTGACGATCGAGGCGTTGCACTTCGTGACACCGTCGGCGTTGAAATCGCGCCGCAACGTGACCGTCGCGAACAGGTCCTTTGTCGTCGTCTTGACGTTGGCCAGCGTGCTGTCGACGAACCGGTAGCCAATCTCTGTTTCCAAGCTGATCTCCTTCGACCAGAGATAGCTGACCAGCAGCGACGGCAGGATCGTGTACTCCTTCAAGTCGGTCCGGGTGCCGGACCTGTAGCCCATCCGCAGCCGCGGGCTGATGGCGAGATCGGGGGTGATCGGGTAGCGCGAGGCAAGATCCAGCACATAGAACTTCGAGTCCGCCAGGCTCGCGTAGCGTAGCGCGCCCATGAACAGATCGCCCGGCTTGATGATGCTGTTCCCGGTCAACTGAGCCGACAGATAATATTCGAGACCGCTCGCCGGCGTGCCGTCGACGCCGCCGGACGGCAGCGTGCCGGTCAGATTGGTCACCGTGGCATCGGCGGCGACCTGCCAGGTCTCGTTCAGTGGCCGCGAATAGCTCACCATCGCCGACTGGAATGTCGGCGTGCGGTCGATCGCGAGCTGCCTGATCTCGCCTGCGGTATTGAACTTCATCATGTCGTAGAGCGTGAGGAACGGCTGCCCCTGCAACGCATTCCAGGTCGAGAGAAATGGAACTCTTCGGTAATCGAACGAGGCGTTGATGACCGACTTGTCCTCGAACGTATACGTTCCCGAGAACACGGCGGCATTGAGCGCGCGGAAATGCGTGTCGTAGTCGATCAGGCCGAGCAGCGACTTGTTGGTGTCGAAATAGCGGAATTCCGCGCCGATGGCCTGGCGGTCGACGATGTTGCGGTCGTATTGCGTGATCAGGTAGACGGTGGTCTCGAGCCCGCCGAGGATCTTGCCAAAATCGATGCTTGCCCCATAGAGCGTCTTGCCATCCTTGAACGGTGCGTCGAAACGGCTCCAGTTCGGCGAGCCCGCGAGCACGTTCAAGCGCAGCCCGGGGCTCTTCTGCCAACTCAGCACCGCGCCGTCGAAACGGCCGATCACGCCGCCGGTGTTGCGGGATTGCCGTCCGACGCGCAAGGTCACGTCGGCTTCCTTCAGCGTGTAATCGACTTGCGCGGTCGAGACGCCATACTTGTCATTGCCCGTATCGAATTGGCGCTCGTGGGTGAACGCCAGCTTGAACTTGGTCCTGATGCGATCGTTGTCCGCGGTGCCCAGGAAGTCGAAATTGGTCAGCAGCGTGTTCTGGTGCACCCGGTGGGCATCGGGATCTGCATTCGGGTTCGGCGCGATGGCCCTGTCCTTGACGGCGCTGGTGCTGTCATTGGTGATGAAGGTGGTCGAGAGGCTGCCCGACATCGACCAGCGCGTATCGCCGTTCGGCCCTGCCGACTTGGTTGGCATCCCTGCCCCCATGTCTCCGCCATCGGAGTTGGCCGGAGACATGTCGCGCGGTCGTGCCGGCGCGCTGCTGGTTGCGGTCAGAAGCGCAGCGAGCCGCTGCCTCACCCGCTCAGCGCCCTCGCCGTTCGGATAACGGCGCAGATAGTCCTCAAATTCGGCCTGGGCTGCAGCGGTCTGCCCGGCCTTCTGGCGCGCGACGCCGAGCAGCTCCTGCGCCTCTGCGCTCGAACCGGTCTCAGGGAGTTTCAGCACCTTCTTCAGAAGGTCGATCGCGGCGTTGAAATTGCCTTTCTTGATCGATGCGCGCGCCTCGTCCATCGAGGCCTCCGCAAACCGGATGTCCGCCGCGGACGCCTGCTGCATCGTGCGATTGTCGTTGCGGACCGACGCCGCCGCACCGGGGATCGCAACCGGTTTCGGCGCATCCGGAGCGGCTACGCTCGGCACCAGGGCCTTCACCTTGCACGCCGACACCGGGCCCTTCCGGGCAATCACGATCGTGACCTGCTCGAAGCTGCCGGATTGCACGATCTGATAGGTGAACTCGCCAGCAAACTGAGCGACGAGGATCGGTCCTCTGTTCTGATCGAGCGTCAGATAGACGTCCTGGATGCCGGAGCCCTGGGCATTGTCGACCCGCACGCCCTCTCGTCTGACCAGACGCCGCGTGATGACGGCGTCCCGATCGACCAATTGTAGCGAGACGCTGAGCTGGCTGCCCTTATCCAGCGGAAAATGCCCAGTGTAGCGCACGCGAGCATGAAAGTTGACGCGCAGCAGGCTGCAGTTGCCGATCGTCGTGGCGTTTGCACTGGCAACGAACTGATCGATGACCGGCTGCGCCGGTGCGACGCCGAAGGCTCCGTCGAGCAGGATTGCGAGCAGGCCGGACAGCAGAGTCATCGCCCATCGGGTCGACCTCGCTGCTGCTGCTTGACTGAAGCGGCAGCTCATCACCAGCCGCCTCCATTGACCCGGTGCTGCCGCTGGCGACGGGTGATGATGGCGGTCTGCGACTTGTCAGCATAGATGTGACACGCGCCGGTGCAGTCCTTGAGCTCGGCGACGGTGTAGTCCATCGGCGCCGGCTTCACGAGCTTGGCATGCTGCTGCGGCCGGAAATCACCCGCGTGACAGGCGGCGCAGTCGGGCTTGTAGGCCGCGAACTTGAACACGACGGCTTGCGAATTGCCGCTGTGGCAGGCGGTGCAGCCAATCGTGGCGCTATGGTTCGGATAGCTTGCCGACATGTGTCGGTAGTTGACCGAACTCCAGCTGACCGTCCGATGGCAGCTCTCGCAGGGGACGTTGGTCACGAAGTGCTTCGGCGATTTGCCGGTGGCATTGGAGCCGTTGTGACAGCTGGCGCACGGCGCAGTGAGGCTGGTGTGATCCATCCGTGCGCCCGAGAACGACACGGTGTTCTTGTGGCAGCTTTCGCATGGCGCGCTGGTGACCACGTGGCGCGGCGGCTTGCCGCCGGCTGATGATCCGTTGTGGCAGGTCGCGCAGGCCGCCATCGTACCGGTGTGACTGAAGCGGGCTCCGCTGAATGTCGTCGTGCTCTTGTGGCAAGTCTCGCACGGCGCATTGGTCGCAACGTGCTTCTGCGGCTTGCCGGTCGCGGCCATGCCGTTGTGACAGCTCGCGCAGGCCGCCATCGTGCCGGTGTGACTGAAGCGGGCTCCACCGAATGTCGTCGTGCTCTTGTGGCAGGTCTCGCACGGCGCATTGGTCGCGACGTGCTTCTGCGGCTTGCCGGTCGCGGCCATGCCGTTGTGGCAGCTCGCGCAGGCCGCCGTCGTCCCGGTGTGGCTGAAGCGGGCTCCGCTGAACGTCGTCGTGCTCTTGTGGCAGGTCTCGCACGGCGCATTGGTCGCGACGTGCTTCTGCGGCTTGCCGGTCGCGGCCATGCCGTTGTGGCAGCTCGCGCAGGCCGCTGTCGTCCCGGTGTGGCTGAAGCGGGCTCCGCTGAACGTCGTCGTGCTCTTGTGGCAGGTCTCGCACGGCGCCGCAGTCGCAATGTGCTTCGACGGCTTGCCAGGCGCACTCATGCCGTTGTGGCAGGATGCGCACGGTCCCTGCGCCGTCATGTGGTTGAATCTCGAGCCGGCCTCCGTGGCGCTCGACCCGGCAAGCCCTGCCCTCGGATTGACCGTCGGCAACAGCGATGGAACCCGACCTGCGTTCTGCGACTCCATTGCATCAGGATTGGCGGCACCGATCGAAGGCAGGAGCTTGCTGCGCGGATCGTTCGGCACAGGCGCTGAAGGGGCGGATGTCATCCGCGGGAGAGTGCTCAGCGGCTGCGACACCGACGCCGCGTCACCAGCTTTCGCCGCGCCGTCGGGTTTGGAGGCGGCAGGCGCACCGGCCGGGGCCCCTGCTCGAGGATCGGTCGTCGCGGCCGCCGACGTCGCAGCTGTATTCGCCAGCGGCTTGCTGCTGAACAAGAGCGTCGAACTGGATGGTGCGGCAGGCTTCGCAGCCGCGCCGGCCGCAGCCGTGGCCGGCGCTGCGCTCGTGCCCGATGCGGACTCGGGAGTCGTGGCCGCCGTCATCGTCCGGTTGGCGGTCGTGGCTGGCGTCACCGCCTTGGCGACGGGCGCCTGAGCGGGGACCACCGACCTGGCCGTGGTCGAGCAACCCGCGGCCGGCTTCTGCGGGTCGTCGTCCCAGGTCGAGAAGTTGGCGGCAGCGCGCACGTGGCAGCAGCCGCAATCCTGTGACTTGGCACTGTGATCCGGCCCCTGCGCGCCTCTGCGGCCCTGGCTGCGATAGGCGCCATTGTGACAGCTGTCGCAGCGCGTCGCATGCACGGCGGTATGACTCATCGTGTAGGTGGCGAAGCTCGCCGCGGTGTTGCTATGGCAGTTCGAGCACTGGACGCCGGTCACCGGAATGTGCGGCGGCGTGGTCAAACCCTTCGCGCTCGAGCCATTGTGACAGGCGGAGCAATTGGTGTTGGCCGCGGAGTGGGTGAACGCCGCGCCACCCCAGCTGGTGAAGCCGCCCGAGGCCGCCTTGGCGTGACAGCTGACGCAGTCGGCGCCACCGGTGGCGACGTGGTTCGGGTACGACGCCGTGCCCATGGCGCCCTTGGTGCCCTGCCCGGTGTAGCTGCCGTTGTGACAGCTGTCGCAGCGCGCGGTCGATACCGCCGCGTGGTTCATGGTGTAGGTGGCGAAGCTCGCCGCGGTGTTGGTGTGGCAGTTCGAGCACTGCAGCGTCCCGGTCGGGATGTGCGGCGGCGTCGTCATGCCCATCGCGGTCTTGCCGTTG